>JBILVO010000020.1:0-39563 GCA_044370415.1 Pirellulales bacterium | reverse complement strand
GCCGGGGCAGCGAGCCGGCGTGCGCGAAGATGAGCACGTGCCGCGGCCGGCCCTCCACGCCCCCCGCAGCCGCGTCGTTTTCCGCGAGCAGCTTCTCGCGGCTCGGCGCGCCGAAGAAGCAGACGAGGCTGGCATCGGCCGCGTACCAGTCGACGTGGCTCCCCTCCGGCGAGAACCACTCGACGTCAGGCAGGCCGCCGTCCTCGCTCGAGCCGCCGACGAGGAACGATCGCCGGCGGAGGGTGGGGTTGCCGAGGCGAAACCGCACCAGCTCCGTCACGAACCGCACCAGGTCGGCGTGCGATTCGGCGCGCCTCCAGTCGAACCAGGAGACATCGTTGTCCTGGCAGTAGGCGTTGTTGTTGCCCTGCTGCGTGCGGCGGCACTCATCGCCCGCGAGGAGCATCGGCACGCCCTGGCTGACGAGCAGCGTGGCCAGCATGTTGCGGATCTGCCGGGCCCGCAGGGCCTCGATGTCGGCCCGCTTCGACGGTCCCTCGACGCCGTAGTTGTCGGAGAAGCTGTTGTTGTCGCCGTCGCGGTTGCCCTCGCCGTTGGCCTCGTTGTGCTTGTCGCGGTAGGCGACCAGGTCGTTGAGCGTGTAGCCGTCGTGCGACGTCACGAAGTTGATGCTGTGGTAGGGCTGGCGGTCGTCGTCGCCGTAGAGGTCGCTCGATCCCGCGAGCCGGGTGGCGAGGTGACCGGTCTGGGCGTAGTCGCCCCGCCAGTAGCGACGCACGTCGTCACGGTAGCGGCCGTTCCACTCCGCCCACCGCATGCTCGCGAACGAGCCCACCTGATAGGCACCGGCGGCGTCCCAGGCCTCGGCGATGATCTTCGTGTCGGCGAGCATCGGATCCTCGGTGATCAGCTCGACGATCGGCGGATTGGGGAGGATGTCGCCGTTGCGGTCGCGGCTGAGCACGCTCGCCAGGTCGAAGCGGAAGCCGTCGACGTGGTAGGTGTGCACCCAGTGCCGCAGGCAGAGGAAGATCAGCTCGCGGACGATCGGGTGGTTGCCGTTGATCGTGTTGCCGCAGCCGGTGTAGTTGCGGTAGTGCCCGCCGCCATCCCCGAGCATGTAGTAGACGCGGTTCTCCAATCCCTTGAAGGAGAACGTGGGCCCGAGGTGGTTGCCCTCCGCAGTGTGGTTGAAGACGACGTCGAGGATCACCTCGATGCCGGCGGCGTGCAGGGCGCGGACCATCTCCTTGAACTCGCGGACCTGGCAGCCCGGCTCGGTGCCCGACGCGTAGCCGCGGTGGGGCGCGAAGAAGGCCATCGGGTCGTAGCCCCAGTAGTTTGCGTGCGGCGGCTTCTCTCCGCTGGGCAGCTCCGTGGGAAACTCGTGCACGGGCATGAACTCGACGGCCGTCACGCCCAGCGACTTCAAGTAGGGGATCTTCTCGATCACGCCGGCGTAGGTGCCCGGATTGGCGACGCCGCTTGTGGGGCTGGCCGTGAAGCCCCGCACGTGCATCTCATAGATCACGGTGTCGGCGAGGCCGCGCCGCAGGTGCCGATCGCCCTGCCAGTCGAAGTAGTCGTCGACCACCACGCTCTTGGGCGGCCGCACGATCCCGTCGCCGCCGGGCAGGAAGCGGCCGGCCAGCGCCCGCGAGTAGGGATCGATGAGCCGGGCGGTGCCGTCGAACCGCTGGCCACGCTCCGGATCGAACGGGCCGTCTGCCTGGAAGTGGTAGAGCTGTCCCGGCCCCAGCCGCGGCACGAACACGCTCCAGATATCGCCCCAGCGGTCCCTGCCCGGGTCGAGCGAGATCACCTCGGCCGGCTCGGCATCGTCGACGCCGTCGTAGAGCAGCACCCGCATCGCCGTCGCCGAGCGGCTGTAGACGATGAACTGGACGCCCCGTTCCCGCTGCCCGAAGCTGTCGTGCAGCACCGCGCCGTAGGGCAGGGGATGGCTGAACTGCAGCGGCGGCAACGGCCGGCGATCGCGGGCCCGCAGCCGCCCGTCCGCAGCCGGGCGGAATGGGCTCGGTGGCATCCCCAGAGCATACCATCATCGGCCGGCGGCGCGGACCGGCGCTGGCCAGCGCGCACCGCCCCGGCCGGCCGCGCGCCGCACGACTCCGCGGGGCCGCGTGGGCGGGCTTGCGGCCCGGCACGGCGCGGAGAAGATACGTGCCGTGAGCGGAGCCACCTATTCCAGCGCCGGCGTCGACCTCGAGCTCTACCGTGAGGGTATGGCCCGCCTCCCCGCGCACATGCGGCGGACGCAGTGTCCCCGGGTGATGAGCCCCGAGGGGGGATTCGCGGCGATCTTCCAGCTCGACTTCAAGGGGCTGTTCAGCCGCGGCTACAGGGATCCGCTGCTCGTCTCCTGCACCGACGGCGTGGGCACGAAGCTCAAGGTGGCAGTCGCTGCTGGCATCCACCACACCGTGGGCATCGACCTGGTGGCGATGAGCGTCAACGACGCGCTGTGCACCGGCGCGGAGCCGCTCTTCTTCCTCGACTACGTGGCGATGTCGAAGGACGACCCGAACCTCCTCGAGCAGATCGTCCGCGGCATCGCGGACGCCTGCGTGGAATGCGAGTGCGCCCTGGTCGGCGGGGAGACCGCGATCCTGCCCGACATGTACCAAGGGGGCGATTACGATCTCGCCGGCTTCTGCGTCGGCGTGGTGGAGCGGTCCCGGCTGGTGGACGGCCGCCAGATCCAGGCCGGCGACGTGGCGCTCGGCATCGCCTCGAGCGGCCTGCACTCCAACGGCTACAGCCTGGTCCGCAAGGCGGTCTTCGAGATGGGCGGGCTCACGGGAAGCGACCGCGTGCCGGAGATCGAGGGCCGCACGGTCGACGACATCCTGCTCACGCCCACGCGGCTCTATGCCCGGCCCGTGAAGCGGGTGCTGCAGCACTACCGGGTGAAGCAGGTGGTGCACGGCATCGCCCACATCACCGGCGGCGGGCTCGTGGAAAACCTGGCGCGGATCGTGCCCGACTCCGTGCAAATCATGCTGGAGCGCGGTGCGTGGCGCGTGCCGCCGGTCTTCCCATGGGTGCAGCGGCTCGGCACGATCGCGGCCGACGAGATGGAGCAGGTCTTCAACATGGGGATCGGCATGGTGCTGGTCGTCTCGCCGCACTTCGCCGACAGCATCCAGAGCCAGCTCGCCGACCTCGGTTTCGACACCTGGCGGATCGGCAGCGTCCGCGCAGCCACGCCGGCCGAGGAACGCGTCGTCCTGTCGTAGGCACGTGGCCGGAAGCGACCACGGCCGCCTGCACGGGAATCCGGGAGGGAGTGCCCATGCCCCAGGAGCCGGCGTAGGCGGCCAGCGGAGCCATGGATGGCGGAGCGCAGACGCCTCCGAGAGAGCGGAGGCCTGGAGGGCCGCAGCGAACGTCCGGCGATGGGGCGTGGGCGGTCCCGACCTGCGAGACAGGCAACGTCACCGAGAACCCGCGCACCGGGAAGTCGAAGCGCGATCACATCCGAGTTCCGTGCAGCACCGGCTCGGGTATTCCAAGTCGGCCGCATCAGGATTCCGAGTGCCAGCTAGTGGCCGCCCGCTGGCAATGGGTTTGCGGCGGCACGGATCTCCACCGTCGCTGGCCGGGAGGGGCCGGCCGCGCGGATCGCGGAGAGGACCTGTGATTCGGTGATCAGGTCGCGGAGCACGATCGGCTCGGGTGCTGCGTCGCCACCGCTGGCGCCGGGGAACACCGCCAGCACGGGGATCGACTTGCTCTGCAGCGACTCGAGCATCTGCTTGATCTCGGGCGAGCCGTCAGTCCAGTCGGCCAGGAGCGGCACGACGTCGTTCTTCTCGATCTCAGCCTTCACGCGCGACGTCTCGATCGCGGTGGCGAGATTGTACTTGCAGGTCATGCACCAGTCTGCCGAGAAGTCGACCAGCACGGTCGTGCCGCGACGGCGCAGTTCCGCCAGCCGCTCCTTCGAGAACGGCTCCCAGGGGATCACGGATTGCACGGGCCCGAGAAACATGAAGGCGAGCGTGCCGACCGTGGCGACGATCGCCCCGGCCTGCGCCCAGCGGCCGAAGCTGATCGTGCCGCCGCCCGCCTCCTGACCCTTGCCGATCCACCAACAAGCGGCCCAGATGCCCACCAGCAGCGCGAACGTCGGCACGAACCAGTCGTGCTGCAAGAACGTGAAGAGAAACACGACCGTGCCCAGCATCACGAAGCCGAGCACCTCCTTGAGCGTCTCCATCCACGCGCCCGGCTTCGGCAGGAACTTCACCAGCCCAGGGAGGAGGCCGACGAGCAGGTAGGGAAGGGCCATGCCGGTCGCGATCGCGCCGAACACCGCGTAGGTCACCGCCGTGGGCTGCGTGAGCGTGAAGCCGAACACGGGCCCTAGGAAGGGGCCGCTGCAGGGAGTGGCCAGCACGGTGCTGAGCACGCCCTTGAGAAACGAGGCGAGCGGCCCCTCCTGGGCGTGCACGCGGCCGGCGCGCTCGCCGATGAACCCGGGGATCGGCAGCTCCCAGACCCCGAGGAACGACAGCGCGAAGGCGAACACGATCGCCGCCATCGCGATGTTGAACCCGGCCGACGTGAACTGCTCGCCCCAGGCGAGGTTGGAGCCGGCGAGGCCAAGATTGGCCGCCACGCTCGCCGTCGCCAGCACGAAGAACACGGCGTAGAGCCCCGCGCAGTACCAGAGGTTGAGCTGGAAGATTTCCTGCCGCGCCCGACCCGACTGCTGGGCGAACGACATGAGCTTCAGGCCGAGGACGGGCAGCACGCACGGCATCAGGTTCAGGATCAGGCCGCCGACGAGGCCCATCAGGAGCGCGACCGGGAGCGACAGGCTGCGGGCCGCAGGCTCCGCCGCCCCGCCGCCGGCGGCGAGGGCCGCCGACATCGCGGCTCCTGCGGATGCGGTCGTGGACGGGCTCCCATCGACGGCAGAGGGCAGGGCTGCCGCGGCGGCGGCGAGTGCTGCTGTCACCGGTCCGGCGTTGAAAGGCTTGGTTTCCGGCGGAGTGCAGGCGTTTTCCCGGCACAACTGCAGGCTGACGCCGCCCAGCACCTCGGTGGCCGTACCGGCGGGATTGCGTGCCAGCAACGCCCGCCAGGTGACGGTGCCGGAATGCTCCTCGACAACCAGCCCTTCCCAGCCCGGCACGTCCCGGATCGTCCGCCGCTCAGGCGGCAGGTCCGGCCGAAACGGCCCCGCGGGCCGCAGCGGCGAGTCGGCCGCCACCGAGATCCGGGTGGCCTGCGGGCCGCCCGGCTTCTGATCGACGGAGTAGAGGTGCCAGCCCTCCTCCAGGGTGGCCGTGACGACGAGGACCGGCCCGGCGGCACCGGCCTCGAGCCTCGCGTCCACCCGCACCGGGCTGCCCAGCGCTGCCGTGATCGAGGCCAGCGGGTCGAACGCCCCGGCACCGCCCGGCAGGCCGCCATCGGGCGGCGCCGCGACCACCACGGGCGCCAGCACCGCCAGCAGTGCCGAGACTGCGGCGAGGAGGCGTCCACAGCGGGGGCGAAACGGGGCGATATGCATGCAAGCCAAGCGATGGTGCGGAAGATCACGGCCGCTGCCACAAGGGCCCCAGGCCGTCTGTTGTTTCCTCGGAAAGAAAGTTTACCGGCTGCAATTTCCGGGGGTCAATCGACAATCCCCCCAGGATCAGCTCAGGATCAGCCGCTCCCACGCGACGAACGGCCGTCAAACAGGCCGCGACAAGGCCATTCAGCCCTGACCGTTCAGCGCAGGCTGCAGCTCCTGCATGAGTCGGTCGATCCGTCCGACCACCAGCGACGCGTCGGCGAATTGGCGGCCTTCCTCGAGCGTCCAGCGAAACCAGTTGTCGAGCCCAAAGACCACCGCGGTGCGGTGCAGAACGCCGATGAGCCGCCGTTCTTCCGGCCCGAGCGGCTGAATCCGCTCGTAGGCCTGGAGAGCGGAGGGATAACGCTCCGCTGGCGACAGGCACATGCAGCTTGCCGAAACCACCCAGCTTCCCAGGAGCCTGGCGATGTCTGTCGCCGGCGTATCGATGGCCGCGGCGTGCAGGTCGACGATCCCGGTGACGACAGCAGCGGACGGCCCCGCGTACAGCACGTGATCGCACCAGATGTCGCGGAGCACCGGCTGCACCGGCTGCAGGTCGCGCGGAAGGCGGGCGATCTGTTCGACAAACCGCGGCCCCGACGCCGCGAACATGTCGATCGCGGCATCGAACCGCCGCTCCACTGCGGCGACCAGGTCAGACCGAGCCGCTCCGCGGTCGCGGCGCCAGGCGTCGCGACGGACCTGCCACGGCGTGGCCTCGAGGCTGCGGGCCTGCTCGATCCGCCGCCGGATGCCCGGCGACTGGCCCGAGCGCGGCCACTCCCCGGGGAGCGTCGCCGCGGCCCGATGCAGCCGGCCAAGCAGGTCACCGGCGGCCGCCGCCTGCCGGGGATCGGGCTGCGGCACCGCCACTCCCGGCACCAGCCGGCAGATTTCCCAGAGCGTGCCGCAGGCATCCTCCACGACCGTGTCGCCGTCGCGGGCCGGGATCAGCTCCGGCACCTGCGTGATGCCGCAGGCCCGCAGGTGTCCGGCCAGCCGGTGCACCCACTCGGCATGGTCCCGCGACGTGGCGGCATGAAACGATTTGAGCACGAATGTGGCCGCGTTGCCCGCGGGCCGCACCCTGAGCACCCGCGATCCGCTGAAGCCCGAAGAGGACAACGGCCCGACCTCCACGGGATGGCCGCCGAACCACCGCCGGCAGACCGTCGCGGGCGCATCCGGCTCGTCACTGCCATGGTGCGTGTCGCTCATGGCACCATCTTCTCCGGAACGAGCGGCTGCCGCCACGCTCGCCGACCACGCTCGCCGGCCACGTTCGCCGGCCACGTCCCCGAAGACCCGCGAAACCGCCGGCCGACCGCCACCGCCGCAGTGAAATTGGTCGATGGCTGACCGCGATGCTAGTCTTGATTCGAGGCAGCGAGCGGCCGCCGCTACGCCGCCCGCGTCCCGCGACCGAAGGGTAGGAACCGTGCATCTGGAGCAAGGACCCGTATGAACACTCGGCGGACGATGGCGGCGTGGCTCGATCGACTCGTCATGAGCGGGAGACTCGCGAGCCCTCTGGTGGCGATCGCGCTGGTCGTGTTCCTCACGGTGACGATTCCGGCCCGCGCCGACGACGCCCCGGCCAAGGGATCGGGACAGCCCGCCGGCCAGGAGGCCAAGGCCGAAGCCACTCCCGCCCCCTCCACCCAGCCGACGCCGGCCAAGGACGCCGCCCCGGCCGAAGCGAAGGGCTCGAAACCCGCCTTCGCCGTGCTGCTCAAGGACGCCACCAAGGTGAGCGGCCTCGTGCCCCTGTGGCGCAAGGACGACAAGGTCTACGCCGAGCTCACCGACGCCATGCTCGGCAAGGAGTTCTTCGTCTCCCTGTCGATCGCCCGCGGCATCGGCGACAGCGGCATTCTCAGCGGGATGAGCCTCGGCTTCGGCAACGACTGGGTGTGGCAGTTCCGCAAGGTGGACGAGAACATCCAGGTCGTGCGCAAGAACGTGAGGTTCTTCGCCGACAAGGGGAGCCCCGAGGAGAAGGCGGTCGACCTCGCCTACACCGACAGCGTGCTCTTCAGCGTGCCGATCGCCACGACGGGGCCGTCCGGCGGCCACGTCATCGACCTGGCGCCCATCTTCCTCACCGACCTGCCGCAGATCGCGCAGGAACTCCCCGGCTTCTCCTTTGCGCGGGACCGCTCGACGTGGTCGCGGATCAAGGGCTTTCCGGACAACGTCGAGATCGAGGTCGCCGCCACCTACGGCTCCAGCGGCATCCGCGACATCGACACCGTACCCGACTCCCGCGGCGCGACGGTCACGATCCACTACTCCCTCAGCCTGCTGCCCCAGAACAGCTACCGGCCGCGACTCGCCGACGACCGCGTCGGCTACTTCGTGACGGCCCTCAAGGACTTCTCGCAGAAGGTCGACGAGGACCGGTTCGTGCGCTTTATCAATCGCTGGCACCTCGAGAAGGCCGACCCGTCGGCCGCCCTCTCCCCGCCGAAGAAGCCGATCGTGTTCTGGATCGAGAAGACGGTGCCCTTCAAGTACCGCCAGCCGGTGCGCGAGGGGATCGAGGCCTGGAACGACGCCTTCGAGAAGGCCGGCTTCGCCACCGCGATCGAGGTCCGCCAGCAGCCCGACGTCACCGACTGGGATCCGGAGGACGTCAACTACAACACGTTCCGTTGGATCACGGCCGGCGCCGGCTTCGCAATGGGGCCGTCCCGCGTCAATCCGCGGACCGGCCAGATCCTCGACGCCGACATCATCTTCGACGGCGACTTCCTGCAGTTTTGGCGGACGGAGTACGAGACGTTCACCCCGCAGAGCGTGGCGCTGCTCACCGGGGGCGGCCCCCGGGACGTGCAGCTGGCCACCGCGGGCCACGGCCACGGCGACGGGCATTCCTGCGGCCTGTGCACCCTCTTCAGCGGCCACGCCCGGGAGACGGCGCTCGCCGCCACGGCACTGGCGGCGAACGCGGAGGGCGGCCTCTCCGACGCCCAGAAGGAGAAGCTCGTCGTCCAGGGACTCAAGCTCATCGCGATGCACGAGGTCGGCCACACACTTGGCCTGCGGCACAATTTCAAGGGCTCGGCGTTCCGCTCGCTGGCCGACCTCAACGACGTCACCAAGACGTCGGCCGTGGGCGGCACCACGAGCGTGATGGACTACATCCCGGTCAACATCGTGCCCAAGGGGAAGACGCAGGGAGACTACTACACCGCGAGGTTGGGCCCCTACGACATGTGGGCGATCGAGTACGGCTACAAGCCCATCTCCGCCGGCACTCCCGAGGGGGAGCTGACCGAGCTCGACAAGATCGCCGGCCGGAGCGGCGAGCCCGCGCTCGCCTACGCGACCGACGAGCAGACGGAGTTCAACGACCCCGACCCGCTCTCCAACCGGTTCGACCTCGGCAGCGATCCGCTCGAGTTCGCGCGGAGCCGCGCCGAGCTCGTGGCGCAGGTGATGCCGCTGATCGTCGACCGCATGACGACGAAGGACAGGGGCTACGAGCGGGTGCGGCAGGCGTTCGGCGTGCTGCTCTCGGCCCATGGCCAGGCGATGTACACGGCGGCCCGGCTCGTCGGCGGCCTCCACACGTCCCGCAGCCACAAGGGCGACCCCAACGCGTTGCCTCCCTTCCGCGTCGTCGAGGCCCAGAAGCAGCGCGACGCGCTCGCGCTGCTCGAGCAGGAGATGTTCGGTTCGAAGCCCTTCACGTTCCCGCCGGAGCTGCTCAACCAACTCGCCCCGACGCACTGGCTGCACTGGGGCAGCGCCCGCACCGACCGGGAGGATTATCCCGTGCACGACGTCGTGCTGCAGTGGCAGGGCAGGGTGCTCGGGAGGCTGCTCAACCCGATCACGCTCGATCGCATCCGCGACAGCGAGGTCAAGGTGCCGGCCGACCAGGATGCGTTCACCACCGCCGAGCTGCTCGACCGGCTGACGAAGTCGATCTTGGCGGAGGTCGACGCGCTCGGCCCGGGCGAGTACACGGTGCGCAAGCCGGCGATCGGCAGCCTGCGCCGCGGACTGCAGCGGCTCTACGTCACCCGCCTGTCGTCGCTGGCAATGAATCCGGCTGTGTCGTCCCCCGACGCCCAGGCGATCGCGGCGGCCCAGCTGCGGGGGCTGGAGACGAAGATCGGCACGCTGCTGGCCAAGAACGACGTGAAGCTCGACGATTATTCGCGGGCCCACCTCGGCGAGATGCGCGAGCGGATCCGCAAGGTGCTCGACGCGAGCCTGCAGCTTCCGAGCCCGTGAGCCGGCTGCGGCTGACTGCAAGGCCGATCCCGGAGGAGGGCGGGCGATGCGACTGGTGATGGCGGTGCTCAAGCCCACGCAACTGGAGGCGGTGCGGCAGGCGCTGGCGGCCGTGCACGTGACCCGCCTGACGATCTCCGACGCCCAGGGACATGCGACGGCGGCCGCGTTGGCACGGAGCGGCTCCGGCGTCACGCAGCAGGCGGTGATGGAGATCGCGGTCAACGACGACTTCCTCGAACGCACCGTCGACACCCTCGCGGCGGCGATGCGGATCGGCGAGTCTGACGATTCCACGCTCTCTGATCGGCTGTTCGTGCTGCCAATGCACGAGGCCGTGCAGCTCTACCGTGATGTCCGCGGACAGGAGGCGCTATGACGACGGACGGTGACTCGGCCCACGCGGGAGAAGGGTTCGCCGGCCCGCGGATCCTCCTCGTCTCGCCCGATCTGCTCTCGACGAGCCGGATCGCCGGTCTGGCACGCGATGCGGGCGGTCGCCTGGAAACGCTCCGCAGCCTCGAGGACCAGCCGCCCGAGGGACCGTTTCAGCTCGTCCTCCTCGACCTGCAGGCAGTCGCCGGCGACCCCGCCGTGCTCGTGTCGCGGGTGCTCGCGCTCATCGACGGCCAGAGGTCGCGGACCGGCTGCGGCGCGAGGCTCGTGGCGTTCGGCCCGCATGTCGCCAAGGATCGGCTCGACCAGGCCGCGGCCGCCGGCGCCGACGCGGCCGTGAGCCGCGGCGAGCTGCTCGGCAGCTTTCCCGCGATCCTCCGCCGCTGGGGCTAGAGCGCATTTCGCAGACGTGTAGCGACGCCCAGGCAAGCCAGGCACATGGGGCGAGCCGGGATCGGCGGAAGCTCGACGAGCTTGGAGGATTTCGCATTCCCAAGACGCGTGCGGCGACACAGGCCGTCGCGCGAAATCATCCCGCGAGGAGACTTCCGCCGGCCCGGCGGGGATCGCTCCGGCGACGGCCGGGATCAGGCGAGGTCGAAACGATCAAGATCCATGACCTTGGCCCACGCGGCGGCAAAGTCGTGCACGAACTTCGCCTGCGCGTCATCGCTTGCGTAGACCTCGGCGATTGCACGAAGCTGCGCGTTCGAGCCGAAGACGAGGTCGACACGGCTGCCGGTCCACTTCACCGCGCCCGTCTTGCGATCGTATCCCGTAAAGGTGTCCCCGCCTTCAGACGCCGGCTCCCACTTCGTGTCCATATCGAGCAGATTCACAAAGAAGTCGTTCGTCAATGCATGAGGCCGCTTGGTAAAAACACCAAGTGCAGACGGCGGGGAGTTCGCGTTGAGAACACGCATTCCGCCGACGAGAACGGTCATTTCGAGAACGCTGAGGGTGAGCAGGTTCGCCCGATCGATGAGCAGGTGCTCCGCGGGCACACCATGCCCCTTGCCGAGATAGTTTCGAAACCCGTCCGCGTGCGGCTCGAGGACGGCGAAGGCTTCCACGTCGGTCTGCTCCTGAGTCGCATCGGTGCGTCCTGGGTGGAAGGGCACGTGAGTGTCATACCCGGCATTCCTGGCGGCTTGCTCGACTGCCGCGCACCCGCCCAGCACGATGAGGTCGGCAAGCGAAACCGCCTTTTGCCGGCCGACGTGGGGAGCGTTGAAATGCTCCTGGATCCCCTCCAGGGTCCGCAGCACATGCGACACCTGGCGGGGGCTGTTCACCTCCCAATCCATCTGCGGGGCGAGGCGAATCCGGGCGCCGTTGGCTCCTCCGCGCTTGTCGCTTCCGCGAAAAGTCGACGCGGACGCCCAGGCGGTCGACACCAACTCTGTTACGGTCAGTGCCGACGACAGGACTGTGGCCTTGAGGGCGGCGATGTCAGCGGCGTCGATGAGCTCGTGAGTGACGCGGGGGAGTGGGTCCTGCCAGATCAGGTCCTCTGCGGGAACCTCTGGGCCGAGGTACCGGGAGATCGGCCCCATGTCGCGGTGCGTCAATTTGAACCACGCCCTGGCGAAGGCGTCGGCGAACTCCTGCGGGTTTTCGTAGAAGCGACGGGCTATCGGCTCATAGATCGGGTCCACACGGAGTGCGAGGTCTGTCGTGAGCATGACCGGGGCATGCGTCTTCGCAGGATCGTGCGGATCGGGTACCGCTGTGTGTGCGGCGGGATCGGTCGGGATCCACTGATGGGCGCCGGCAGGGCTCTTTGTCAGTTTCCAATCGTAGCCGAACAGTGTCTCGAAGTAGCTGTTGTCCCACGTGGTCGGAGTGGGGGTCCAGGCACCCTCGAGCCCGCTGGTGATCGTGTCGTTTCCGTTGCCGGTGCCATACCTGTTCTTCCACCCCAGCCCCTGCTCCTCGAGCGGGGCTGCCTCGGGCTCCGGACCGACGTATGTGCTCGGATCGGCGGCGCCATGCGTCTTGCCGAACGTGTGGCCGCCAGCCACAAGAGCAACCGTCTCCTCGTCGTTCATCGCCATGCGAGCAAAGGTCTCGCGAATGTCTCGGGCGGCGGCAACAGGATCGGGCACGCCATTCGGCCCCTCCGGATTGACGTAGATCAGTCCCATTTGAACCGCGGCGAGGGGGTTCGCGAGCTGCCGGTCGCCGCTGTATCGCTCGTCACCCAGCCACGTGTGTTCAGGCCCCCAGTACGTCTCGTCGGGCTCCCAGGCATCCACACGTCCGCCGCCGAAGCCAAACGTCTTGAATCCCATCGATTCCAAGGCGACGTTCCCGGCAAGAACCAAGAGGTCGGCCCACGAGATCTTCCTGCCGTACTTCTGCTTGATCGGCCAGAGCAGCCGACGGGCCTTGTCGAGATTGGCGTTGTCCGGCCAGCTGTTGAGCGGCGCGAACCGCTGCATGCCGGCCCCCGCACCGCCGCGGCCATCACTGATGCGATACGTTCCCGCACCGTGCCAGGTCATCCGGATGAAGAAGGGGCCGTAGTGACCGTAATCAGCCGGCCACCAGTCCTGCGACGAGGTCATCAGAGCGACGAGATCCTGCTTCAACGCCGCGAGGGCGAGGGCCTTGAACTCCTCGGCATAGTCGAAGTTCCCGCCCAGAGGGTCGCTCCCCGGAGGGTTCTGCTGGAGGATTCGCAGGTTGAGCTGATTCGGCCACCAGTCCCGGTTCGACGCGCCTTTCGACGGATGCACCTGAACGACGTTTGCAAACGGGCATGTGTCAGCGTGAGGCATGTCTGTGTCTCCTGTCGTTGCCGCCATTATGCCAGATGCGCAATGAGCGCGATCCGCCTGCCGCGCGTCCAGCAATGCTGGGTCTTCCGCTCACCACGCGATCGCGATGGTCGGACACCCCGCGGTTTCAAAACAATGGGCGTCGATCACCGGGGACCATGTGCCCCGATCACTCCACGCCCGCCGGCAGACTCTGACGCTGCGTCCAACGTGGTACCACAGCCGGGTATGGGGAAAAGTGCCCTCGTCGCCATCGACCGCCACGACCCTGGCGGAGCCGAAACTTAGCCCGCTCGACCTGTCTCGGGGAAGAAGCCGCCGCCCACATGCCGGGCGGCGACATCCCCCAGCAGATCACGCCACATGCGGTAGGGGTCACCGAAGACTGCGTTCCCCAACTCACGATCGGCGAGCGCCCCGGCAATCTGTGCGATCCCGGCTGGAATGGTGAACGCGTTCTCCAGATAGAGCAGTCGCGTGCCCACGGAGTCACGACCCAGTACCGACATCGCGGCAGCGATCTCGATGTTGTCGCGTCTTGCAAATCCCGCCCCGCACACCCCAACGAGACACGAGTTCCATGCCTCGGTATCGCTCTCGTGGGCGCATGCCTGCAGTCCTCGTATCACCGAGTCATACACCGCCTCGCCCGTGGCCGTCAGCACACGGCCGAGATCAGGACGCAGACGCGCCGCCGTCTCCGAAAACTCATCGGCCTCTGGCTGCCTCCCGGCGGCCCATTCACTGGCCAGTGCCCGGAGGCCTTCGAGCACAGCCCGGGCGGATGCGGTGACTGCCGGCGGCAGATCGGTGGCGGTTTGTTTGGCCGCATCCGTCAGCCCTGCCGAGAGCGTTGCTGCCGCGTTTCTCGCGGCCTCGGGATCCACTCCGCGAATCAATCTCGCACCGGTTGCCTGAGCGGCGATGACCCCGTGCATCAGCCCTTTGACGCGGACGATCCAGGGCGGCGGCGGGTACGACTTCACCGCTTGGCCGAACTCCACCCGCCAGATCTCGCCGGTGCCGATGAGCGTCAACGCGGCCAGCGGGGTGGCGTTGAGCAGTTCCTCGCGGTTGACACCGTACAGCGTGCGAAACTCCCGGTTCAGCAGTGCAGCCGGATCCGTCGGTGGTGCTTCGGCCGCTTGTTGCTCCGCCACCGCCCCATCGGCGTCAACAAGCAGCGATGCGGCAAGCCCTGCCGCCGACACAACGAAATCGCGGCGATCGAGTGGTGGCATGGTGGCAAGTACCCCGCAGTATGAGTGGGACAGGTCTCACTGAAGAACGCCTGTTGGCAACGCGGGTCGAGAGAGTGCCAGTCCGTGACGGTATTCCGTTGATGGACGACCGCATCACGGTGTCGTTCTCACCGTTTCCCGATCCAGCCGAGAGAGTGACCTGCCCGCCGAATGCGCTCTAGTCGACCCTCTCGATGTCCTCGAGGACCCAGGAGCGGTCGAAGTATGGCTGCGTCGGGCCGTAGAGGCGGAAGTAGGTGAACCATCCCTTGCCCGGCAGCGTCTTGATCCAGTTGGTCTGGGGCTTTCCCGGGGGCGGCGCGGGGCCAAAGAAGAGATCGACCGAGCCGTCAGGGTTCTTGGCGAGGCCGTCTCGCGAGGAACGGTCCGGCTGGACGCCCGTGTCGACGAAGCAGCGCGTCTCGTTGTCATACGCCGTGACCGACCAGAACTGCGCCACCGGCACGTCCTTCGGAACCCTGAGGCGGTAGGACTTTCCGCCATCGAGCCATCGGCCCGCGGCGTCCTTCGTGGCCTCGAGGTAGACCTGGCCGACGCCGACGGCACGCCCCATCATGCCCACGGAGACACCGACCGCCTCGTAGAACCACGACGTCCGTTCGTCGAGCTGCGTGTGGTGCAGCGCTTCCTGGTTCGTGTCGCCGAGGAACAGCGACTTCTCCCAGTGCCTGCCGGGCCAGACCTGCGCACCGTCGAACCGCTTCTGATACGCGATGGTCCGGGCCATCACCTCGCCGGCCCGCGCGGCGTCGGCGAGCAGCCGCCGCTGTCGTTCCTTCGGTGCGAACGGTCTGCCCTTTTCGATTCCCAGCGGCTGGAGCATCCCCATCATGATCCGATCGCGCTCGTGCACGGGCTCCTCGGCGACGACCTGCGAGAGTCCCTCCCAATAGTCGAGCCCTCGCGGCTGCACGCCGCTCCACGCGCGGCCCGCAGGCGAGATGTGACGGGTGGCGGGCGGATTCGCCCGCTGGCTGTAGGGATAGATCTTCAGGCCGTCGATGAGCGATCTGGCCTTGGCCAGATCCGGCTCGAGCACGCGGTGCGCCGACCAGATGTTGACCGTCGGCGAACGGAAGACGCGATACCCCTCGGGATGCATGTCCGGGTCGTCGGGGCCGAGGATCAGATACCTGCCCCCCGCGCCTTTGTCGGGGCCGGTCTGGCCCGAATCCGTGATGGGCCGCTGCCAGAAATCGGTGAAACCGCCCGCCGTCGGACCGGCGGGGACCTCGAGCACCAGCGGCCCCGTCTCCCGTAGGTTGGGAAACGCCATGATGTAGGGCGTGGTCGCGTTGGCGGTGAGCAGGCCCAGTTTGTCCTGGAACGTGATGTAGTCGACGTAGTCGGTCTTGGCCGCGCCGAACTTCGCCAGGTGCTCGCCCTGCCACTGCTTCATCGCCATGAGCGGCAATGCCCAGAGGTAGGCCTGGCAGGCCCGCTGGAAGTCGATGTCGTCGAAGACCTTCTCGACGGTCGCCTCCGAGGGATACCCGTTCTCGAGCGCGAGCGTGCCGAGCCGGGATTCGACGCGGCCGCTGGTGGGCAGAACCTGCGCCTGCGTGGGGGTGCCCCCCGTTGGGCCGAAGATTCCAGCGGCGATCAGGATCGCGGGCACGGCTCTCATCTGCGAACGTCTCCGTGGTGAGTGGGTCTGGGGCCGCGTCGTCGTGCGGGCCGCTGAGCGGGCCGTCGTGCGATCAGGGCGCCCTCTCGATGTCCCCGGGCTTCCAACTCCTGTCGATGGCGGCCTCGGTCGGGCCGTAGAGCCGGACGATGGCGAAAAATCCGCGGCCGGGAACCGTTGCCAGCCAGTTGCGCTCCTTGCCCGCGGGCGGCGTCGGCCCGAGCCACAGGTCCGTGCTCCCGTCGGCATTCTGAGCCGGCATGTCGCGCGACCCGAGCGACGGGAACGGCTGGCCGTTGTCGAGCCCGGAGGCGTTCTCCGCCTCGTACAGCGTCAACGACCAGAAGTTGGCAGCCGGAATGCCGGCGGGCAAATGCAGCTGATAGTGGCTGCCGCCCGAGAGGTTCGCCCCCGTGCCGTCGACGAAGGCGATCATGTACTTCGCCCCCCTGCCAGGCGTCTGCGACAGCATCCCGGGGCTGACCGAGTAGTAGTTCGTGAAGAACCAGATACGCGCATCCAGATCGAGATATCCCTCGGGCTGCCGGTGCCAGCCCAGATCGAACGGCCCCGCGAGCCTGGCCGGCGTTGCGTCGGCCATCGGATTGATCCACCGCCGATCTGGATAGATTCGCAGCGAACGGCCGGCGACGCTCTCCTCGAAGCCGATCACGCGGCTCATCTTGAAGGCGGTCTGCGCCGCATGCCCGAGAATCTCCCGCGTTCCCCCCTGCGGCTCGAACGGTCGCCCTTTGACGATGCCGATCGCAGCCAACAGCCCGAGGGCATCCGGGTCGGCGAGGCTGTCCCCCTCGCTGTCGACGAGTGTCTTGAGCTCGTCGAAGGCGGATCCGTCGCGGCTCGGCAGCATGTCGACGGGAACTCCCGAGGCGTCAGGAAACACCATTGCCCGGGCACTCTCCTTGCGACCGAGGGGATAGATCCGCGACTGCTCGATCAGCGCCACGGCCGGCGCGAGATCCTGCGGATCACGGTAGAACGAGCGCAGGAAGACGAACACGTTGTTCGTGGCCGAACGGTAGACGAAACAGCCGTCCGGCACGGGGCCAGCGTAGCCCGGCGGCAGGAGGAGAAACGTGCCGCCCTTGCCGGCATCCGGACCTGGCAGGCCGACGTCGCCGAAAAAACCGCCGCCATCGACCGGGATCGGCCGCTGCCAGAAGTCGAGCAGGATGCCCTGCAGCCCGGGCGGAGCCTCGAACACCAGCGGGCCGTCCTTGCCGAGGTCGACGTAGCCCATCGCGTAGATGACATCGGAGTTGGGGGTGGTCACGAGCGTCCTGGCGTCCAGCCGCTTCTTCCAGACCGGCAGAACGTTGTAGCCTGCTCCGAACGCCTGCTCCGACCCCCGCTTCATGCCCAGTGTGTTGAGCAACGGCAGTGCCCACAGATAGGCCTGCGTCGCCCGCTGAAACAGCATCTCCTCGCGGAGCGTCCGCGCTGTCTCCTTCGTGGGCCGGTTTTCCTCGAACGGCAGGTGGCTCAACGCCTCGAACCGCCCTGCCTGCGCCCTGGCCTGACCGGCGTGCGTAAGCCCGACGACGATCGCGATGACAAGCCGCAGCCCCACCGTTTTTCTCATCGTCGCTGCCCCAGGAGATTTCCAGAGGAGATTTTTGGCCGATGCGAGCGGCCCCCCACACGCCCGGGTGAGCGATGCAGGCCGCCCCGGGAGCGGGCCGATCAGGCCGCGGCCCCCGGTTCGTCGAGCACGACCTCGTCGAACTCCGTGCCGTCGACGTCGCGCCGCAGGAGCATGTAGGCCGCCGTGGCGATCGACCAGAAGTAGCCCCAGCCGAACGACGAGAGCAGCGCCCCGAGTCCACGCATCCAGAAGCCGATCGCCTGGGCGCCCCACGGCGCCGTCGCCGCCGCCGGGCCGGCCGCCGTCACGCCGTCGAGCACGGCGACGGTCCGCTCATGCCCCATGCCAAAGCTCGCCGCCCACATCGCCAGCGTGCCGGTGGCGTCGGCAAACAGTCCCGCAGCGGCGATCGCCGGCACCGCCACCAGCAGGGCGACCAGCGCGTAGAATGCGTAGTGCAGCGGCCGCTGGTAGAGGTAGGAGAAGGCGGTCGAGATGGCCTGGAAACTGTCGCCCCTCTCCACGCCGACCGCTGCCACCATGAGCGGCCAGCCCGCCACGATGCCGATGGCCAGGATCGCCAGCACGACCGCCCCCGCGAGCACCAGCGGCCAGACCACTCCGGCCACGGCCAGCCCCCAGTCGGTCCGCATCAGCAGTCCCAGCACCGCGCCCGGCACCGCCAGCGCGGCGATGCCGAGGAGCACGAACGCCACGGCGTTGAACGACGACGGCCACTTGAGCGACCCGTAGAGGAGCGACCCCGTGAAGCCCGGGGCATCCTCGTCGACGAGTTTGAGCGCGACGTGCCTCGTGATCGCGGTGCCGAAGATCGACCAGACGAGCACGAACCAGCCGAGGCGGACGAGTGCGGAGCCCATCTGCCCCATCGTGGCCGCGGGGCGGAATGGCACGGCCACCAGCCGTAGCACGTCGGCGGCCACGGCGGGCAGGCGGTCGAGTAGGCTGACGAGGCCCGGCAGGAGCCGGCGGCTTGGAGCCAGCGGCGCGGCCGCGGCCCCCGGCTGTGCGGCGCCATCGGTGAGGACGAGCCCATCGGCGGCACCGGCCGCCGCCACGGCTGCCGACGGGTGCGGCAGGCCGAGCCGGTCGGCCAGCGACCAGCCGGCCCAGGTCGCCACGCTGCCGAGCGCCGCCAGGAAGATGACCGTCGGCGAGAAGCAGGCGCCGGCAGCGCGGAAGAGGAGCCACCAGGGCAGCGCGTCGCTCCACTGGATCTCGTGGACGGTGCCGCCAGTCTGGCCGGCCCCGTGAAGGCCGCCGGAGGATGTCTGCTCGTGTGCATCTGCCATGGGTGGGCCCTTCTCGCTCGGAAATTCCTGCGGGCGAGAGTATACGCCCGGCACGGGAATGCGACACTCGACGGCCGCCGAGCCGGTGCTCCACGGAACTCGGACGCGACCTAGGCGTCGCCGGACTCGTCACCGTCCACGCCGGACTCGTCGTCGTCCGCGTGCGGCTTCTCCTCCGGGACGGCGTAGGCCTCGTCGAGCCAGCGGCCGAGGTCGATCAGCCGGCACCGCTCGCTACAAAAAGGGGCCGTCGGCGTCACGCCGAGCGTCACCTGCGCGTCACAGACTGGACACAAGGGCATCGCCTCTCCCTTCCTGCTCCCCACCCACGTCGATGCTCGTCTCCGCCTACTCCGAACCCTTCGCGGCCGAGCCACCCGACGAACCGCCCGACTCCGACTTCTTCCCGCCCCCCTCCGATCCGCCTCCCTTCTCGGCGGCGGCGCCCTTCTTGTACGACTCGCTGCGGTAGTCGGTCTTGTAGAAGCCCGATCCCTTGAACATGATCGCGCCGCCGGCGCCGATGAGCCTGCGCAGCTTCTTCTTCTTGCACTTCGGGCAGGTCTTCTTCACGGAGTCGGTCATCGACTGGAACAGCTCGAACGCGTGTCCGCAGCCGTCACAGACGTAGTCATACGTGGGCATGTCGGCGTCTCCAATGATTCCTGACCGGTGATGTACGGCCTGGGATGTACGGCCTGGGATGTACGGGCGGTGACGTATCGCCGCTGATTCCTAGCCGGCGGCTTCGGGCGGCTGCTGGGCCACGATCACCTGCGCGGGCCGGACCACGCGGTCGTGGAGCCGGTAGCCGCGGCTCGCGACGCCCACGATGGTGCCCGCCGACACGCCCGGCACCACCTGCTGCAGGATCGCGTCGTGGACCGTGGGGTCGAACGGCAGGCCATCGGTGTCGATGGTCTTGCAGCCGTGCGTGTCGAGCAGCTTCTCGATCTGCTGGGCGGTCATCCGGAATCCCGACCGCAGGGCATCCACGTCGGCCGTCTTGTCGCTCGCCTCGATCGCCCGCCGCACGGTGTCGAGCACCGGCAGGAGATCGCGCAGCAGGTCCATTTCGCGGTAGCGCTGGGCATCCTCGTATTCCCGCCGCGACCGCTTGCGGAAGTTTTCCAGCTCCGCCTGGACCCGCAGCACGCGGTCTTCGGCGTCCCGCACCTGCTGCTGGAGCGATTCCCGGTCGGCTCCGCCCGGCGGAACCCCGGCGCCGCCGGACGCCCCGGCTGCCACGTCATCCTCGTCGTTTCCGGCCGTGCTCATGCCTTCTTCTCCTGCTTTTTCGTCCTCGCCCCGCGCGGCTCGTCCGCCGCCTCGGGCTCCTTCGCCTGAAAATACTCGCCAAGGCGGCTGAAGAAGCTCGACCGCTTCGGGCTGACCTCCTGCTGCTCCTCGGCGGCCAGCTCGCGCAGCAGCTGCTCGGCACGGGCCGAGAGCGTCTTGGGAACCTCCACATGCACGTGCACGTGGAGATCGCCCACGCCGCGGCCACGGACCTCGGGCATGCCGAGCCCCTTCACCCGCACCACGTCGCCCGACTGCGTGCCGCGGCCGATCGCCAGGGGCTTCGGCCCGTCGAGCGTGGGCACCTCCACGGTCGCCCCGAGGGCGGCCTGGCTGAAGGTGATCGGCACCTCGCAGTGCAGGTCGCGACCCTCCCGCGTGAGGAAGGGATGCTCCTCGATCTCGATGACGCAGTAGCAGTCGCCTGGCGGGCCGCCGTTGCCGCCTGGCTCCCCCTCGCCGGCGAGCCGCACGCGGACGTCGCGGTCGACGCCGGCGGGAATCGTCACCCGACGCTCCACCCGCTCCTCCGTCAGCCCCTCGCCCGCACAGGCCGGGCACTTGTCGCGGATGACGCTGCCGGCGCCCCGGCAGGCGGGGCAGGTGGTCTGCAGCCGAAACACGCCGGCCGTCTGGATCACCTGTCCGTGCCCCTTGCAGTAGTCGCAGGGCTGCGGCGCGGTGCCCTTTTTCGCGCCCGCGCCGTCGCAGGTGCCGCAGGTCTCGTGCCGGGTGAACGCGATCGTCTTCGTCACGCCCCGCGCGGCCTCCAGGAGCGACAACGACACGCTGGAGAAGACGTCCCGACCCTGCCGCGGCCGGTTGCCGCGGCGCTTGCCGCCGCCGAAGGCGTCGCCGAACATCCCGCCGCCAAACAGGTCGCCGAACGCCTCGAAGATGTCGCCGATGTCGTTGAACTCGTGGCGACCGCCCCCCTGCAGGCCGGCGTGGCCGTAGCGGTCGTAGCGGGACCGCAGTTCGTCGTTGGAAAGCACCTCGAAGGCGCGGGCGGCCTCCTTGAAACGGTCGGCGGCCTGGCTGTCGCCCGGATTCTTGTCCGGATGGAATCTGATCGCCAGCTTCCGGTAGGCGTCAGCGATCTCCGCGCCGTTGGCCCGTCGCTCGACCCCCAGGACCTCGTAGTAATCGCGCTCAGTCGCCATCTGCGGGGACGCACTCAACGGGGCGAGGGCTCACCCGGAGGCGCATCGCGCGCACCCGGGACGACGATGGCCGGACCGGTGTCGTCTGGCGACACAGGCCGTCAGCGAACGCTGCCCTCGATCCGCTGCTTCTTGGCGTCCTCCTTGTCGAGATTCGTCACCAGCGCCTCCGTGGTGAGCATCAGGCCGGCGATGCTCGCGGCGTTGGTCAGCGCCACGCGGACGACCTTGACCGGGTCGATGATGCCGGCCTTGAGCATGTCGACGTACTCGCCCTTGTTGGCGTCGTAGCCCACGTTGAGGTCCTTGTCGGCCACCTCGTCGGCCACCACGGCACCGTCGATGCCGCCGTTCTCCGCGATCTGGCGGATCGGCGCCTCGAGCGAGTGCAGGATGATGTCCACGCCGATCTTCTCGTCGCCCTTGGCCTGGGCACGGGCCTTCTCCACCGCCTCGCGGCAGCGGAGCAGGGCGACGCCGCCGCCGGGAACGATCCCCTCCTCGACGGCCGCACGCGTGGCGTGCAGGGCGTCCTCGACGCGGGCCTTCTTCTGCTTCATCTCAGCCTCGGTGCCGGCGCCGACCGAGATGATCGCGACGCCACCGGTCAGCTTCGCGAGCCGCTCCTGCAGCTTCTCGCGGTCGTACTCGCTCTCCGTGCCCTCGATCTGCGTCCGCAGCTGATGCACGCGGGCCTGGACATCGGACTGCTTGCCGGCCCCCTGCACGATCGTGGTCTCGTTCTTGTCGACCGTGATCTTCTTCGCGCGGCCGAGGTGGGAGAGGTCGAGGCTCTCGAGGGTGATGCCGAGGTCCTCGCTGATGAGCGTGCCGCCGGTGAGCGTGGCGATGTCGCCGAGCATGGCCTTGCGACGATCACCGAACCCGGGCGCCTTGGCCGCGCAGACGTTGAGCACACCCCGCAGCTTGTTGACGACGAGCGCGGTCAGCGCGTCACCGTCGACGTCCTCGGCGATGATCAGCAGCGGCTTGCCGGACGCGCTCACCTTCTCCAGGAGCGGCAGTAGGTCGCGGAGGTTCGAGATCTTCTTCTCGTAAATCAGGATCAGCGCGTCGTCGAGTTGGCAGAGCATCTCGGACGGCTTGTTCACGAAGTAGGGCGACACGAAGCCCTTGTCGAACTGCATGCCGTCGACGAAGCGGACGGTTGTCTCGGTCGTCTTGCCCTCCTCGACCGTGATCACGCCGTCCTTGCCGACCTTCTGGAGCGCCTCCGCGAGCAGGTCGCCGATCGAGCGGTCGTTGTTGGCACTGATCGCGCCCACCTGGGCGATCTCCTCGGGCCGCTCCACCTTGCGGGCGATCTGCGTGAGCCGGGCCACGGCCGCCTCGACGCCCTTCTCGATCCCGCGCCGCACGGCGGTGGGGTTGCTGCCGGCCGCCACGTTCCGGGTGCCCTCGCGGAAGATGGCGCGGGCCAGGACGGTCGCCGTCGTGGTGCCGTCGCCGGCCAGGTCGGAGGTTTTCGAAGCCACCTCGTTGACGAGCTTCGCGCCCATGTTCTCGAAGGCGTCCTCGAGATCCACCTCCTTGCTCACCGTCACGCCGTCCTTGGTCACGGTCGGACCGCCGAACGACTTGTCGATGATCACGTTCCGGCCGGTCGGCCCCATGGTCACCGCGACGGCGCCGGCCAGTTTCTCGACGCCCTTGAGCAGCTTGGCACGGGCCTTGTCATCGAACAGCAGTTGCTTGGGCACGGGACGTTACTCCTGGAAGACGCGTGGAAGGACGCTGGTGGTGTGGACGTGTGGTATCGAACGAATCGGTGCTGTGGACGGAGGCACGGGTCGTCGCGCCTCCGCGGCGCGGCGCCGGATGCCAAGCGCAGGCGACGGGCTCAGCCGACGACCTTGGCGAGGATGTCGCTCTCCCGAAGGATCTTCACCTCGTGGCCGTCGACCTCGATGTCGCTGCCCGAGTACTTGCCGTAGATCACCTGGTCGCCGACAGCCAGCGACAGCGGCGCCCGGCCGCCGTGCTCGAGCAGTTTGCCGGGGCCGAGCGCGACCACGTGGCCCCGCTGCGGCTTCTCCTTCGCGGTGTCGGGCAGCACGATGCCGCCGGCGGTCCGCTCCTCGGCCTCGACCGGCTCGACCACCACGCGGTCATCCAGCGGACGGATCTTCAGGTTCTTCGCAGCCATGAGTCATGCACTCCAAAAAAGGAAAGGTTCAATACCGTTGTTTGCTGCAGTGCGGCCGGGGGGCCGATCACATCATCCCGGGCATGCCGCCCATGCCACCCATGCCGCCCATGCCGGGCATGCCACCCATGCCGCCGCCCATGCCGTGGTGGTCGTGGCCCTCGCCGCCCGACTCCTCCTCGGCCTTCGGGATCTCCGTGACGAGCGAGTCGGTGGTGAGCAGCAGCGCCGCGACGCTGGCAGCGTTCTGCAGGGCGGTGCGGACGACCTTCGCCGGATCGATCACGCCCGCGGCCACCAGGTCGCAATACTCCGCCTTGTCGGCGTCGTAACCGTCGTTCTTGCCCTTCATGTGCCGCACGCGGTTGACCACGACGGAGCCGTCCACACCGGCGTTGCCGGCGATCGCCTCCAGCGGATACCGCAGCGCCTGCTTGACGATGGTGGCGCCCATCTTCTCGTCGGCGCCGAGATCGCCCTTGAGCAGGTTCTCGATCGCCTTCTCGCTCCGCAGCAGCGCCACGCCGCCGCCGGGCACGACGCCCTCGGCGAGGGCCGCCTGCACGGCGCTCTTGGCGTCTTCGATGAGCGCCTTCCGCTCCTTCATCTCGGTCTCGGTCGCGGCGCCGACGTTGATCTGCGCCACGCCGCCCGCGAGCTTCGCCAGCCGCTCCTGCAGTTTCTCGCGGTCGTACTCGCTGGTCGTCACCTCGATCTCGGCGCGGATCTGCTTGGCGCGGCCGTCGATGGCGTCCTTCGTGCCCGCACCGCTCACGATCGTCGTGTTCTCCGCCTCGACGATCACCCGCTTGGCACGACCGAGATCGCTGAGCTTGACGCTGTCGAGCTGGATGCCCAGATCCTTGAAGATCGCCTGGCCGCCGGTGAGCACCGCGAGATCGCCGAGGATCGCCTTGCGACGGTCGCCGTAGCCGGGAGCCTTCACGGCGACCGAGTGCACGATGCCGCGGAGCTTGTTGACCACCAGCGTCGCCAGGGCCTCGCCCTCGACGTCCTCCGCGATCACCACGAGCGGCTTGGCGGCCTTGCTCACGGCTTCCATCAGCGGCACGAGGTTCTTCGCACTCGAGATCTTCTCCTCGAAGATCAGGATGTAGGGGTTTTCCAGCTCGCACACCTGGGAATCCGCGTCGGTCACGAAGTGCGGCGAGAGGTACCCGCGGTCGAACTGCATCCCCTCGACGAACTCGACCGAGGTCTCGGCCTGCTTGCCCTCCTCCACCGTGATCACACCGTCCTTGCCGACCTTGAGGAAGGCCTCGGCCAGCACGTCGCCGATCGAGGGGTCGTTGTTGCCGGCGATCGTCGCGATCTGCGTCAGCTCCTTCTTGCTCTTTTCGTTGATCGGCGTCGCCATCGAGAGGATCGACTTGGACACCGCCTGAACGGCCCTGTGGATGCCCCGCGACAACGCCATCGGGTCGGCGCCGGCTGCGATCATCTTCAGACCCTCGCGGAAGATGGCCTCGGCCAGCACCGTCGCCGTCGTCGTGCCGTCGCCGGCCACGTCGTTCGTCTTGCTGGCGGCTTCCTTGACGAGCTGGGCGCCCAGGTTCTCGAAGGGATCCTCCAGATCGATGTCCTCGGCGACGGTGACACCGTCCTTCGTGACCTTCGGCGATCCCCAGCCCTTGTCGAGCACAGCATTGCGGCCGCGCGGGCCGAGCGTGCTCTTCACCGCCTTGGCCAGCTTCGACACGCCGGCGAGCAACGGCTGACGGGCCTCATCGTCGAACACCATCTGTTTGGCCACGGGATACTCCTCCAGGGAAGTCAGGCAGGAAAGTCAGGAAAGGACGGGTCGTGATGGACGAAAGCGTGGACGGGATGCGCCAGCGGCGCCGAACGTCGTGATTTGGCAGTTCAGGGCCGGGCGGCCGAAAAGGATGCAACCGGCGTGCCAAAGCGGCTGCCCGGTCGTCGGAAGCGGTGTGCGGAGCCAGTTTTGCCAGGCCGAAGCGTTCGGGCGCCGGACCGAACACCGGGAGAGTGCCGTTTTGGCAGGGGCCGACCGGTCGGCTTCGGTTCCCAGGTTGTGGTCACGGTGCCCAATCGATCGCTCCCTCGAGTCCGCGGACAAAGCCCGCAAGCAGGTCGGCGGCCCTGTCGGCGTCGTCGAGCGAGATCGTCTCGACGGCGGAGTGCATGTAGCGGTTGGGAACGCTGACCAGGCCGGTGGCCACGCCGGAGCGGGTGGTCTGCAGGACGTTGGCGTCGGTCGGCGTGGCCCGGCCGCTGGCGCCGAGCTGCACCGGGATGTCCCGAGCGGCGGCGACAGTCAGCAGGCGGGAGACGACGTGCGGGTTCATGTTCGGGCCGCGAAACACGACCGGACCGCGGCCGATCGCCACATCCCCCTCCGACTTCTTGTCGATCGTAGGGCAGTCGGTCGCGTGCGTGACGTCGACGGCGATGGCCACGTGGGGATCGACGCCGTAGCAGCTCGTCTGGGCGCCGCGCAGGCCGATCTCCTCCTGCACGGTCGACGCCACGAAGAGGCCGCAGGGCAGGGGGCCGGCGGCCACCGCCCGGCGAAACGCCTCGAGCACCACCCAGAGCCCCACCTTGTCGTCCATCGCCACCGCGCTGGCGAGGTTCCGCCGCAGCGGCTGGAACCGCAATTCGAGCGTGACGGGATCGCCGATCCGCACAACGCTCTCGGCGTCGGCCTTGTCGCCGGCGCCGATGTCGATCCAGAGATCCTTCATCTTGGGAACCACCTTCCGCTCCTCGTCGGTGAGCAGGTGGATCGGCTTTCGCGACATGACGCCGTGCACCGGCCCGGCGGCCGTCCAGATCACCACCCGTGCCCCGACGAGCTGGATCGGGTCCCAGCCGCCGATCGGCTGGACGGAGATGAAGCCGTCGCCGTCGATGTACTGGACGATCAGGCCGATCTGGTCGCAGTGGCCGGCCAGGAGCATCCGCGTGGCGGCGCCCGCGTTCTTGGAGCCGATCACGTTGCCGTGCGAGTCGGTCGTGACGGCGTCGGCACAGGAGGCGAGATAATCGCGGACCACCCGCTGGATGGGCTGTTCGTAACCGGACGGGCTGGGGGTCTCGAGCAGACGAACCAGGAAATCGCGGGCCGACGCATCCACGTGTGGCGAACTCCCGGGGGCAATTGCAGGGTGGGTGACGGAACGACCGCCGCCGGAGCATCCGGCCCCGGTCGGGGCGGATCGTTGTACGCGATCGGTGAAAAACCTGACAGGAGGCAGCCGGCCGTCCGCTCCGACCCGCACGACCCGCACTGCCGGAACGTCCGCCCGCGGGCGGACGGTTCTCGCTTCCAGCGGCGGGCTAGGCTCATTACGATCGACGGTTCCCCAGCCTCGGAGCGTTTTGCACCATGATCGAACCAGTGCGTGTCGGCGTCGTCGGCCTCGGCACCGTCGGATCGGGCGTGGTCCGGCTCCTCGTCGAGTCCGCCGACCACATCACGCGGCACGCGGGCCGGCCGATCGTCGTGGAGCGGGCGGTGGTGCGCGATGTGGCGAGGGACCGCGGCCTGCCCCTGCCGGCCGACCGGATCTCCACCGACATCCACACGATCTCCCGGGATCCGTCGATCTCGGTCGCGGCGCTGCTCGTCGGCGGCCTCGAGCCCGCCCGTTCGATGATGATCGAGCTGCTCGAGCAGGGGAAGGACGTCGTCACCGCCAACAAGGCGCTGCTCGCGGAGCACGGGCCGGAGCTCTTCCAACTCGCCCGCACGCGCGGGCGGTCGATCGCGTTCGAGGCGGCCGTCGCCGGCGGCATCCCCATCGTCGCGGCGATCGGCGAGTGTCTGGCGGCCAACCGCATCGAGTCGATCCGCGGCATCCTCAACGGCACGAGCAACTTCATCCTCACGCGGATGGAGGAGGACAACGCCGACTACGCCGAGGCATTGGCGCTCGCGCAGGCGAAGGGCTACGCCGAGGCCGACCCGGCGATGGACGTCGACGGCACCGACGCCACGCAGAAGATCGCGCTCTTGGCGCATCTGGCCTTCGGCGTCTGGGTGCCCTGGGCCGAGATTCCGCGGACCGGGATCGAGGGGATCGACATCGGCCTGATGACCTACGCGTCGCAACTGGGCTACCGGATCCGCCTGGTGGCGGTCGCCAGCCGCAGCGACGGCAAACTCGCCATGCGGGTGGCGCCGGCGCTCGTCAAGAAGGGCACGCCGCTGGCGGAGACCCGCGGTGCCTACAACGCCGTGAGCCTCGTCGGCGACGCCGTGGGCAGGATGTTCTTCCACGGTCTCGGCGCCGGCCAGATGCCCACCGCCTCGGCCGTCGTCGCCGACATCATCGACACCGTCGTGGGCCGGGCGGCGATCACGTTCAAGACCACGGGTGTGCTCTCGCCCGACGCGCCGGCCGCCAAGGTCGGTGGCGTCGACATGCACGAGCGGCACTTCCTGCGGGTGCCGGTGCAGGACCGCCCCGGCGTGCTCTCGCGGATCACCGGCGTGCTCGGCGAGCACGGCATCTCGATCGCGTCGGTCATCCAGCACGATCCGACCGGCGCGTCGGCCACCGCCGTGCCGCTGGTGATCATGACGCACGCCTGCGGCTCGAGCGCCATCCGCAGGGCGATGAGCCACATCGACGCCTCCGACGTCGTGGAGGGCAGGAGCGTCTGCCTGAGCGTGCTCGACGACTGACTCCACAGGCACGGAAGGCCCCGGAAGCCAAGACCAGCCGACCAGCACCACCCGACCAGGACCACCCGATGAAGTACGTGATCGTGATCCCCGACGGCGCGGCCGACGCGCCCCAGGATTCCCTGGGGGGCCGGACGCCGTTCCAGGCGGCCCGCACCCCCGCGCTCGACGCGCTGGCCGCCCGCGGCCGGGTGGGCCTCACCAACCACGTCCCGAGCAGCCTGCCGCCCGGCTCGGAGGTCGCCTGCATGAGCCTGATGGGCTACGACCCGCTCACGTATTTCACGGGCCGCGCCCCGCTCGAGGCAGCCGCACAGGGGATCGCGCTGGGGGCCGACGACTGGGCCGTGCGGTGCAACCTCGTGACGATCGCCGGCGGCGACGAGGCCGTGATGGACGACTTCACCGCCGGCCATGTCTCCACGGAAGAGGCGACGCAGCTGCTCGCGGCGGCCCAGCGCGGCCTGGCCGCCGACTTCCCGGAGCTCCGCGGCTGGGAATTCAAGCCGGGCGTCAGCTACAGGAACCTGCTCCTCTTCCGCGGCACGCCCGGCGCGACCGCGCCGCTCGCCTCGGACCTGCGGGCGACCCCGCCGCACGACCTGATGGACAAGCCGGTCGCCGACTCGTTTCCGCGGGGCACGGGCAGCCGGCTGCTCACCGACATCATGGCCAAGAGCGCCGACTGGCTGGCCGGCCATCCGGTCAACGCGGCGCGGATCGCGGCCGGCCGCCGGCCGGCGACGCACGTCTGGCTGTGGGGCGTGGGGCGTGCGCCGGCGATGGAGCCGTTCCAAAAGAAATACGGCACGAGCGGCACGATGATCACGGCGGTCGACCTGCTCCGGGGGCTGGCGGCGCTGGCCGGCTGGAAGCGGCTCGAGGTTCCGGGCGCAACCGGCTACCTCGACACCGACTACGCGGCCAAGGGACGCGCGGCGATCGACGAGCTGTCGCGGGCCGACCTCGTCTGCGTCCACGTGGAGGCCCCCGACGAGGCCAGCCACCAGGGCGACGCGGCGGCGAAGGTGAAGGCGATCGAGGAGATCGACCAGAAGATCGTGGCGCTCATCGCGGCGCACCTCGCGGGCATCCCCGACCACCGCATCCTCGTCTGCCCCGACCACCCGACGTTCATCACCACGAAGACGCATTCCCGCGGCGCGGTGCCCTTCGTGATGGCGGGCCGCGGCATCGCCGCGTCGGGGCAGACCACCTACGACGAACTGGCCGCCGCGGCCGCCGGGGATGCGATCGAACCCGGCTGGCGGCTGATGGGTGAGTTCCTGGATTCCAATCGCGCGTGACGCGCAGGAGAAGCGAGTCGATGGCCCTCGTGGTGCAGAAGTTCGGCGGGACGAGCGTCGCCGATCCGCAGAAGATCCTGGCGGCGGCGCGGAAGGCGATCGCCCGGCAGCAGGCCGGCCACCAGGTGGTGGTCGTGGTGAGCGCGATGGGCCACCAGACCGACGTGCTCGTCGACCTCGCCAAGCAGATCTCCGAGCGGCCCAGCGCCCGCGAGATGGACATGCTGCTCTCCACGGGCGAGCAGGTGAGCGTCGCCCTCTTCGCGATGGCGATCCAGTCGCTCGGCCACAAGGCGGTGAGCCTCACCGGCGCCCAGATCGGCATCCGCACCGACAGCACCCACACGAAGGCCCGGATCAAGTCGATCACGACCGACCACGTGCGGAAGCTGCTCGACGACGGCGCCATCGTGATCGCGGCCGGCTTCCAGGGGATCGACCAGAACGGCAACATCACCACGCTCGGCCGCGGCGGCTCCGACACGACCGCCGTGGCGCTCGCGGCCGTGCTCGATGCCGGGCTCTGCGAGATCTACACCGACGTCGACGGCGTCTACACGACCGACCCCCGCATGCTGCCCGACGCCCGCCGCCTGTCCTCGATCAGCTACGACGAGATGCTGGAGATGGCGAGCCTCGGCGCGGGCGTGATGCACCCGCGGTCGATCGAATTCGCCAAGAAGTTCGGCGTGAAGGTGCTCGTGCGGTCGAGCTTCAAGGACGTGCCGGGCACGATGATCCTCGCGGCGGAGGAGTCGACGCCGCGGCCCGCCAGCGGCGTGGCGATCGCCAAGGACGAGGCGCGGATCACGCTGGAAAACGTCCCGGACCAGCCGGGGTCGAGCCACGCGCTCTTCTCAGAGCTGGCGGCCTCAGGCATCGCCGTCGACATGATCGTGCAGAACGTCGGCCAGCACGGGCAGGCCGACATCTCGTTCACCGTGCCCTCCGACGACCTCGCCGAGGCGCTCGCCCTCTCCCGGCGGGTCGCGGAAAAGCTCGGCGCGACCGGCGTTTCGCACGACGACGCCGTGGCGAAGGTGTCGGTCGTGGGCGTGGGCATGGCCGAGGCCGAGGGGGTGGCGGGCCGGATGTTCACGGCGCTCTCCCGCGAGAAGATCAACGTCCGCATGATCACCACCAGCGAGATCAAGATCTCAGTGCTGGTCGACCGCACCGCCGGCGCCGCCGCGGTGCAGGCGGTGCACCGGGCGTTCGGCCTCGAGGCCGAGACCGTCGACGGCGTGGCCGACATCGGCGGCGGCAGCCTGGTGAAGTCGAGCCCGCTCGACGTCGTCCGGCGGCTCGAGGGGATGGAGGACCTCGCCATCGAAGACTGCCAGCTCGACTCGTCTCAGGCCCTCGTCACCTTCACCGACCTGCCCGACACGCCCGGCGTGGCCGCCGACGTCTTCGAGGAGGTCGGCCGGGCCGGCCTGTTCGTCGACATGATCGTGCAGAGCCATCCGCGGGACGGCCGCGCCGAGATCTCGTTCACCGTGCCGACCGCGAGCCGCGATCGGGCCATCGAGGTGGCCGGCAGGATCGCAGCGGCCCGCGGCGCGAAGGTGGCCGACGTGCCGCACGTCGCCAAGCTGTCGATCACGGGCGTCGGCATCCGCAGCCATGCGGGCGTGGCCGACCGGCTCTTCAAGCCGCTGGCCGACGCCGGGATCAACATCGACCTCGTGAGCACAAGCGAGGTGCGGCTCAACGTGGTCGTGGCCGCCGAGCACGGCGAGCAGTCGCTGCGGGTGCTGCGGCGGGCCTTCGGGCTGGACGCCTGAGCACGCAGGGCGGCGGCAACGCTCAGCCGAGCACGTCGGAGAGCACTTCCTCGGCGACGTAGATCGGCAGGTTGGGCTCGCAGGTGACCGCCACGGCGATGGCGTCGGACGGCCGCGCGTCGATCTCCACGATCTCGCCGTCCTTCAGCACCCGGATCGTCGCGAAGTAGGTGTGCTCCTTCAGCTCCGAGATGACGACATCCTGGAACTGGCCGCCGAGCATCTCGACGGCCGCCACGAGCAGGTCGTGTGTCAGCGGCCGTGGCGACTGGTGATGCTTCACCCGGCGGTCGATGCTCGTGGCCTCGAAGAGGCCGATCAGGATCGGGAACGTGCGGTCGCCCTCAACCTCCTTGAGGTAGACCACCTGCTGGTCGTTGATCTCGCTGATGATGATCCGCGAGAGTTCCATCTGGACGCTCATGACCCGTTCCTCCCGGAGTGCTCGGCCGCCCGGCGTGGATGCATCCGCGGTGCTCCTTCACCCGTGCGACTCACCCGCCGGACCGAGCCCAGTGTACCCCAAACCGAAAGGGGCCACACGCGTCTGGAGTCCACGCCAGAAGTCGGCGTCACCGCGGCCGTGCCGACAGTTCTGCGAGCGTGGCGACGCCCTTGGCGAGCTTCGCCTCGAGCTCCGCCAGCTGCTCCCGCTCCTTCGCCACCACGGCCGGCGGGGCCTTCGCGGCGAACTTCTCGTCGGCGAGCTTCGCCTGCTTCGCGGCGATGAAGCCTGCGGTCTTTTCGTTTTCCTTCGTGAGCCGCGTGATCTCGGCCCCCACGTCGATCAGGTCTGCCAGGTCGACGAACAGGTCGCACCCCATCGCCGAGGCCGTCGCGGCCCCGGGAGCCCCGGCCGCCTCGGGGCCGGCCGCCGTGATCTCCACCGTCGCCATCGACTCGATCGCCGCCTGCATGGGCTGGAGCAGTTCGGCTGTGTCGCGCGGCCCGCGGATCGCCACCTTCACTTTCGTGCGGGGCGGCACGTTCTGTCGCGACCGGATCTCGCGGATCGCGGCCACCACGCCGAGGAACGTGCCGAACTGCTTCTCCGTGCGCTCGTCGATCCATTCCGCCGGCGGCTCAGGCCAGCGGGCCACCATGATCGACGCCGTGAGGTCGCCCTCGTCCCAGGGCATCCGCCTCCGGCCCGCCGCCTCGCGGAGGTGCTGCCATATCTCCTCGGTGACGAAGGGCATGATCGGATGGAGCAGTCGGAGGATCGTGTCGAGGCCAAGCAGGAGCATCGATCTCGCCTGGTCCCGCAGGGCTGGATCGGCCAGCCGCGACTTGCAGAGCTCGAGATAGGCGCTGCAGAACTCGTCCCAGGCAAACGCATAGAGGATTCGCGCCGCCTCGGCGAACTTGTATTCGTCGATCGCCCTGGTCGCGTCGCGGGTCACGCTGGCCAGCCGGCTCGCGAGCCAGCGGTCTTCGAGCGCGGCGAATGCTTTCTTCTGCGTGCCGCCCGACAGGTCCTGCCCCTGGAAGTCTTCCAGATTCATGAGCACGAACCGGGTGGCGTTCCAGAGCTTGTTGGAGAAATTCCGGCCCGACTCGAACCGCTCCGAGAGCGCCGGACCGCGGGGCAGGGCGAGGTCGGCCGGGCTGCTCGCCCACTGCGTGCGGAAGGCCTGCCTGCACTTCGGGCATTCGACCCGCGGCAGCATCCGGTTTTGCACCGTCTGCTCGATCCGCGCCGCGCACGTGGGGCACTGAAACTCCACCGGCATCCGCACGTCCTGCGTCTCGGTGGCCATGCTCACCATGCCGAACCGCAACGCGTCGGCCCCGAGGGCCTCGATCACGTCGAGAGGGTCGACGCCGTTCCCCTTGCTCTTGCTCATCGTCTCGCCGTAGCGGTCGAGGATCTTGGGGTGGATGGCGACGTCGTGGAAGGGGATTTTCCCGGTGTCGAAGAGTCCCATGATCACCATCCGGGCCACCCACAGGGTGATGATGTCGCGGCTGGTGACGAGCGCGGTCGTGGGATAGAAGCAGTCGAGGTCAGCGGTCTGGCCGGGCCAGCCGAGCGTGGAGTGCGGCCAGAGCGCCGAGGAGAACCAGGTGTCGAGCGTGTCGGGATCGCGGACGAGCGGTTTTCCATTGATGGCGTCGACGCCGAGCGACTCGTCCGACGAGCAGACGTGCCAGCCGCCGGCCCCATCGGTCTTCCAGCCGACGGTCTTCCGTCCGGCGAAGGCCTTCTGGAGATCGGCCTCCGCGACGCCCTCGACGTGCCAGATCGGGATCCGATGCCCCCACCAGAGCTGGCGGCTCACCGGCCAGTCCCGCTTCTCACCGAGCCAGTCGAGGTAGCTCTTGGCATACCGCTCGGGCACGATCCGGATGTGCCCGCCCGTGACCGCATCGAGCGCGGGCTGCGCGATCTCGTCCATGCGGATGAACCACTGGTCGGCCAGGAAGGGCTCGATCGGGGTCTTCGACCGGTCGGAGTGGGCCAGGTCGATGACGCGATCCTCCACCTGCACGAGCTGCCCTGCCGCCTCCAGGTCGGCCACCACCTTCGTGCGGGCCTTCATCATCGGCAGCCCGGCGTAGGGGCCGGCCTCGGTGTTGAGCCGGCCGTCCGGCTGGAGGATGTTGATCATCGGCAGCTTCTGCCGCAGGCCGACGTCGTAGTCGTTGGGGTCGTGGGCCGGCGTGATCTTCACGCAGCCGGAACCCATCTCCGGCTTCGCCCACTCGTCGGCCACGAGCGGGATCGGCCGGCCGAGCAGCGGCAGCCGCACCTGCCGGCCGGCCCGCGCCATCGCGGCGAGCGTCTCGAGTCCGGGCAGCAGGTCGCGGCGGCGCGTCTCGAGGTCTTCGAGCGCCCGGTCGATGTCGGCATGCTCCTTGGACGGAGCGGCCGCCCGTTTTTCACGCAGCGCCTTCTCGGCTTCGGCAAGCGCCGCGGCGGGCGCAGGGTGCACGGCCACGGCGGTGTCGCCCAGGAGCGTCTCGGGGCGGGTCGTCGCCACCGTCACGCTCGTCGGCTCGCCCGGCTTGGCGTCGATGACGTCGTAGCGGATGTGCCAGAAGTGCCCCTTCACCTGCTCGTGGAAGACCTCGTCGTCGCTCACGGCGGTCTGCAGGAACGTGTCCCAGTTAACGAGCCGCTTGCCCCGGCGAACGAGCCCCTTCTCGAAGAGCCGGAAGAAGGCCTCGCGGACCGCCCGCGCGCACTGGTCGTCGAGCGTGAACCGCACCCGGTCCCAGTCGCAGCTCGCGCCCAGGTCGCGGAGCTGCCCGAGGATCCGCTTCTCATACTGCTCCTTCCAGGCCCAGATCCGCTCCACGAGCTTTTCGCGGCCGAGGTCGTGCCGGGAAAGCTTCTCCTCCTCGAGCAGCCGGCGCTCGACGACGGCCTGCGTGGCGATGCCGGCGTGGTCGGTGCCCGGCATCCAGAGCGTCAGGCAGCCCTGCATCCGCCGCGTCCGCACGAGCAGGTCCTGGAGGCTGTTGTTGAGGGCGTGGCCGAGATGGAGGGCGCCGGTGACGTTGGGCGGCGGAATGACGATCGAGAAGACCCGCTGGCCGGGCCGGCGGGCCGCCGGATCGGCGTGCCAGAAGCGGCCGGCATCCCAGAGGGTGAGGCAGCGGCGCTGCGCCGCGGTGTGGTCGTATTGCTTCGGCAGTTCGTGCATGGGGCTCCCTCGACAACGCCGGGTCTGGAAGCCTGAAAATGTAGTGGAAAACAAGGCTGCCGTGCCATGCCAGCGCGCGCCGGTTGCGATCGCGCCCATCCTCCGCAACGCCGAGGCCGCGCGGCCGTTGAAGCCGGCTGGAGGCTGCCGGCCTCGGAGGCTTTCGGATATCGTCACCAGCGAGCGGCCCGCCACGAGGCGACCGAGCGCCGGGGGGCTCGGAGAACCGGCACGCGGACGGCGGCGTTACGGAGGATCGAACCATGCGAGACCAACGCCCCCAGCGCGCCGCTGGCCTGCTGGCCGCCTGCTGCCTCACGGTCGCCGCCTGCCCGCAGACCGCCAGCGGGCAACCGACGGCTCCGCCCGTGGGCCGCATCCGCAAGCCGCAGATCGCCGACACGATCCGCGCCAACGTCTACGCCGACAACTGGTTCATCCTCTACGTCAACGGCGAGGTCGTCGCGGTCGATTCGATCGCGTTCATTCCGCACAACGTCGTCTCGGTCGACATCCTGCCGAAGTACCCGATGACGATCGCGGTCATGGCGAGGGACAACGCCGACCCGAAGACCGGCATGGAATACGCCAACACCACCATCGGCGACGGCGGCTTCGTGCTCACGTTCGGCGACGGCACCGTCACGAACGGCTCGTGGAAGGCCCGCTGCTTCTCCCGGGGCCCCATCGGCGGCGACAGGCAGAACCCCAGGATCGAGAACGACCCGCTTCCCGAAGACCTGGTTCGCCGTCGACTTCGACGACAGCGGCTGGGGCCGCGCAAAGGAATACTCCGAGTAGGAGATCGACCCCAAGCGGGTGCCCTTCATCGTCCGCGGCCCGGGCGTCGTCAAGCGGCTGCGTGAGCGGCTGGAGCGGTATCTCGTCGCGGTCGATGCCCAACTGCCCACCGTCAATCCCGACTTCGATCCGGCGCGGCCCGCGGAGCCAGCGCGAAAGGGGGGCGGCGCGGGTGGGCCTGAAAAAAAACCAAAACCCGGCGGCGAGATGAAGCCCAGGAGAGACGGCAGGAAGAGGGAGCCAGCATGATGACGAGCGGCATCACCACGATCCGGGCGACACGCTTGGCGGCGGTCGCGTGCGCGGCAACGCTGACGACAGCCGCCGGCGACGCCTCGGCCCATCCCTGGCATCGCCACCGCGACACCGCAGCCACCTTGGCGGCGGCCGACGGCCATGACGCCGCCGAAGCCCAGTCCGGGCGGATCACCGCGCCGCCCCTGGTGGATCCGCGGTTCCTGCTCGTCGCCGCCCGCAAGCCGGGCAAGCCCGCCGCCGACATCGCGGCCGCGTTCGCCGCGTTCGAGAAGCTCGGCGCGGTCTCCTGCCGCAGTGACGACCGGTTCTTTTTCGTCGAGTCAAACGGGGTGCCCGACCATCCGCTCATGGTCGGCATCCGCGCCTGGCAGCAGCAGGTGCCGCTGCCACAGAAGTACGTGGGCAACAACGCCTGGCAGATCCCGCTCCATCCGGTGCCCGCGGCGAATCCCGCCATGACGAAGGACCGCTTCCTGCGGGGCGCGATCGCCCTGGCCATCAACGGCATCCCGATCTTCAACCCGCTCAACAACCGAGGCGAAGACGCCTACAAGATCGGCGAGCTCGACGAATACGGCGGCCACTGCGGCCGGGCCGACGACTACCACTACCACGTCGCTCCCGTGCACCTCGAGAAGCAGGTCGGGAAGGGGATGCCGATCGCGTATGCCCTCGACGGCTATCCGATCTACGGCTACGAGGAGCCGGACGGCTCGCAGGTGACCGGCCTCGACAAGCTCGGCGGCCACGAGGACGCCGACGGCAACTACCACTACCACGCCACGAAGACCTACCCCTATCTCAACGGCGGCTTCCACGGCGAGGTGACGGAGCGGGATGGGCAGGTCGATCCGCAGCCCCGCGCCGAGCCGGTGCGGCAGTCGCTGCCGCCACTGCGGGGAGCGACGATCGTCGGCTTCACGGCCCCCACGCCGACGAGCCGGCAGCTGACCTACGAGGTCGACGGCCGCAAGGGTACGGTCGAGTACGCGATCGCCGGTGACGGCACGATCTCCTTCACATACATCGATCCCTCGGGCAAGACGTCCACCGAGACGGCCAGGCCTCGTGGCGACGGTGGAGGCAGCGGCCGTGGCGGACGCGGCGACCGGCCTCCGCGGCCGGGTGAGAGGCCGCCTCCGCGGCCAGGTGAAGGTCCGCCGCTGCGGCCCGGCGAGCAACGCTCGCAGCAGTCCGGCCGGGGCCCGAGCAGTGCCGCTGCCCCCAAGGCGGAAGCGGCGGGCGGTCTCGCCGTGACGACCGCCGCCATCGGTGCCGACGGCCGCCTGCCGGTCGAGTTCACCTGCGACGGCGCGGGCGTGTCGCCGCCCGTGGCATGGCAGGCCGGCCCGAAGGGCACGAAGTCGTACGCGGTCGTGCTCTGGCACGAGGCGCCCGACCAGATGAAGTCGTACTGGGTCGTCTACGGCATCCCGGCAGCGGCGACCGGACTGCCGAAGGGAGCGAAGAACGTGGGCACGACCGGCCTCAACGACAAGCGCCGGGCGGAGTACGACCCGATGTGCTCGAAGGGGCCGGGTGTGAAGACCTACCACGTGACCGTCTACGCACTCTCGGCCGAGCCGAAACTGCCGGCCGGCGGAGCGAACCGCGACGCCCTGCTGGCGGCCATCCGTGACACGACGCTCGCGGAGGGCACGCTGACGTTCACCTACGAGCGTGGAGCGAAGCCATGATCGGTTGATCGATTCGACAACGGCATGGACCCAACCATAATGCGGGAGTACGGGCAGTCCGGCCGACCCCATTCCTCCTCGCGTGTGTGATCGCGGCATGTCGCCATCGAGTCGTTCTCTTCCGGCATGTCATTCCGACGACGCGGAGCGGGGCGATCGCCGCAATCTGATTCTCTGTCTGCTCATGCCTCTGGCAGCGCTGGCGATCGCATGGCCCGTCGCCGAGGTGGGAATCCACGACGACGCCGCCTACATCCACATGGCGAAGACGCTCGCGGCCACCGGCCGCTTTGCCTACAACGGGTGGGGCGCCATGACGCTCGGCCTCCAGGTGTGGTGGGCGGCGGCCTGGATCCGTCTGCTGGGATTCTCGTTCACCCTCACGCGGCTCAGCGTGCTGCCGCTCGCCTTGGCGGTCGTGCCTCTGGTCTACCTGCTTGCCCGCCGAGCCCGGCTGTCTGCCTCGGACGGCCTGTTCGCAGCAGCCCTGATGGCGTCGCACGAGGACTTTCTCGATCTGGCGCCGACGTTCATGAGCGATGTCACGTCGCTCTGCATGCTGCTCGCGAGCCTGTATGGCTTCTCGCGCGCCATCGAATCCGCGGATGACGATGCGGCGGCCCGGCGGGTGTCCCTCTGGCTGCTTTTCGGCATGCTGTGTGGATTCCTCGGCGGAACGATCCGGCAGAATGTCTGGTTCATGCTGATTGCAGGACCGGCCGTCCTCGCACTGCGGCCCGGCGTGCGCAACGCGGCGCGACTGGCCGCCGTCGCCAGCCTCGCCGCAGGAGCCGCGTGCCTCGTCATGGGGATTCGCTGGTACAACGCACAGCCGTACGCCATTCCCTCGGAACCCGCGCAGGTGAACCTCGAGGGTCTCTCTCAGACGGTCGGCGGGCTGCCGAAGCTGGCGCTGACAGCCCTGATCGGCTGCGTGTTGCCGGCGCTGACGACCGTCGCGTTCTGCCTGCCGGCACTCGGCCTCCGCATGCGACCGCGCTGGGCTGTCATGGCCGGCCTGCTGGTGTCGACCGCAACCTGCCTGCGGCTCCAGCGGCGACCGCTCCGCCGGTTGTGGGAGGCTGCCTCCGAGGGATCCTTCCAGCAAGCGGCCGCGGCGGCCCTCGACGTCGGCACGGGGACGATGAGCTACCTCCGCTGGCTGGCGCTCGTGTTGCTCGTCACGATACTTGCCTGGGATCTTCTGCGGCAGCGATCGCTGCTTCGTGCCGCCGCCCGACGCCTGCCCCCCGTGATCACCGTATCGACGACCTATGCGGCGTTGTACTGCGGGGCGTTGACCCAATTCAAAACGACGTCCGGCAGCGTCTATCCCCGGTACTTCCTCGTGCTCGTGCCCATCCTCACATGGTGCATCCTGTACTGGGCCACGTACCGTACCGACGGTCAGCCTGCACCCCACGCACGGCGATGGTGGGGAGGCTGGCTGGTCGTCGCGTGCATGGCCGCCTACGGCGTCGCGAGGGTTCACGACCACTTCGCGATCTCCAGGGCCCGTCTCGCCGCGATCCATCATCTTCAACAGCAATCGGTGCCGCGGACACGAATCTGCGGTGGCTTTTTGATCGACCACTGGGAGCAGCTCGAACAGACCGGGCATCTCAACAACGCTCTCGTTCGCAATCCGCCCGGCACGTACCGCCCCGTGCCGCCTGACGGGTATCCACTCGCTCCAAAGCCCTTCGAGCGTTCGCTCGTCGATGCCCTGACTCCCGAATATGTCATCGACACCGACCCGCCGGCATTTCCCGGCGACGGCACGCCGTTCCCGATGTTCGCCACGAACGCCTGGTGGCCGGCGTCGCGCGGCAGGATAACGATCCAGCATCAGACACCGAAAACGCCCCCGACCCACACCACTGCGCCGGGCAGGGGGGGCGACCCGTGAGCACCATGGTTCCGCGCAGGGTTCCACACAGGCCGTGGATATGCGTCGCGCTCACGGCGCT
>JBILVO010000108.1:0-14418 GCA_044370415.1 Pirellulales bacterium | reverse complement strand
GAGCTGCTCCACTTCGGCGAGCGCCACGTCGTCGACGAAGATGCCGGCCCCCGCGCCGGCCACGTCGATCCGCACGCGGGCCTTTTCCAACTGGGCGTGGTGCCCCGGCTCGCCGGCAGCCGGCACGCGAAACGCGAACTCCACAGGCTTCCATTCGCCATTCAGCGTCACGTCGTGCGGACGGCTGGCCCAGAAGAAGACGTTGGCCACGTACGACTGCACCATCAGCGCGGCGGCGACGCCCGGCCTGTCGGCCTTCATCCGCGCGGCCAGCCGATAGGCCTTCCCCGGAACGATCACAAACTCGCTCGAGGTGACCTGGGCCGTGGCCTGCTTGCCGGCGCCATCCTTCGCCGTGCCGGCCGCGATCCGCAGCACGTGGCCACCCGCTTCTCCGCGAGTCCGTGCGGCCGTGGCTTCGACAGGCCTGACCTGCCACCGCCAGCCTTCGGGCAGGCCGCCATCCTCGCCCTTTTCGAAGCCGGGATTGTCGATGCCCTCGTTCGCGATCACTGGCCCGAATTTCAACTGCCCCGTGTCGAGCGGCAGGCCGTGGTGCCAGACGACGTTGTCGTCGGAGGCGTAGTGGCCGAAGGGCAGGTTGCTGAAGCGAAACAGCTTCGCCTGCGGGTCGCGGTAGTCGACGACGTTCCGCCGGAACTCGTTGCCGGTCATGATGAGGCCGTCGGGCAGCACGGCGTCCTGCGGATGCGTCTTCATGTTCCGCATCCCCTGCCACGCCGGCTCGGCCGCCACACCCTCGTAGCCCTTCACCATCGAATCGAAGTGGCTCGTCCAGAACGAATGGCTCCCGGTCCAGCCGCTGTATTCGATCTGCTGCGTGCCGCAGTCGACGAAGACGTTGTTCTCGATGAGATTGTCGCGGCCGTTGTGCAGGTGGATCCCCGCCCTCTGGCAGCGGGCCACGACGTTGCCGATCACGTCGACGCCGCCGGTGTTGTCGTCGAGGTAGACGCCCCAGGCGAAGTGCGGGCTCACCCACTTCTCCCCCTCGCGGCCGAAGCCGAGGATGTCGTGGAAGAAGTTGTGGCGGATCACGCTGCCGCGGGAGGAGATCCAATCGCGGCCGCCCGTATACACGGCACCCGTGTCCTCCGTCTCGAGGTTCACGTGGCGGATGTGGTTGAATTCGATCAGGAGATTGTTGCCCGAGAACATGATCCCCATCCGCGGGCAGTCGTGGATCAGGTTGTGGGCGGCCCGATTGCCGACGCCGCCGAGGGAAATGCCCACACCCTGCTTGTAGAAGACGCCGGTGTGGTGGATGTAGTTGTTTTCGGCCCGGTTGTTCGCGGCGGTGAGCGTGCGGCGGTCGCCGCCGTCGATCGTGATGCCGTGCGAGCCGGTGTGTGAGATGTCGCAGCCCACGACGGCGTTGTCGCCGCCCGAGACCGAGACGCCGCTGCCGGAGTAGTTGCCGACGTTCCTGATCGTGCAGCCGGCGACCGTGCAGTGCCGGGCGCCGCGCAGCGCCACGGCGGTGCCCTCGCAGCACTCGAGCACGAGGCCGCGGATCGTGAGGTGGGCCGTGTCGGGCTGGACCATGATGATCGTCGAGAGCGTCGGCACGACGACGTCGGGGGCGGCCGCGTCGGCGTCGCCCGCCGGCAGGTGGAAGAGCCTGCCGGCCTCGCGGTCGTGATGCCATTCGCCGGGGGCGTCGATCTCCTCCCGCAGCCCCTGCACGAAGTAGCGGTCGCCGGGACGGATCGCGTAGGAGCAGTCGCCGGCCAGCACGATCCGCCGGGCGGCGGCGTCGAATTCCTGGATGCGGACGATGTTGTTCCACCAGTTGTAGCGCGGAAAGATGAAAACCTCGCCGTCGGTGGGCCTGGCCCACGTGCGCACGTCGGACGGCGTCTGCAGGAGGGTCCGCTTGTCCTCGCCCGGCACGTCGGCGTACATCGAAACGATCGCGCCGTCGACGTAGGCCCAGCCGCCGCCGTAGGGATTCTCGGGATCGACGTTGGGCCAGCGGGCCTTGGGCTGCCGGCGGCCGCCCGACACGAGCTGGCTGAACGTCGCCTTGCCGAGCCCCTGCGCCGTGAGATCGGCGACCAGCAGCTGGCCGCCGGTCCGGGCGTCGTCGGCCACCGGCTGCCAGCCCGTCACCGCCACACCGCCCACGAGCGCCGGCTGCTCCGCGCCGAACGCCCGCCAGACGACCGGCTTCTCCGCGGTGCCCGAGTCCTCCTTCGAGAATTCCAGCGTTTTGGCCAGCTCGTAGCGGCCCGCATGCACGAAGACGGTGACCGGCTCGTCGAGGCCCGCCTTTCGCGCCGCGCGGATGACATCTCGGGCCCGCTCTGGCGTGGCCAGCGGGCCGTCGGTGCGGGCGGCGTTCGGCTCCGCGAGCCGGCCCGACCAGGCGTCGTCGCCCCGCTTCGAGACGTGCCACTCGGCGGCCCGTGCCGTCGCCGCGGCCAGGCAGACGGCCGCAGCCAGTGCGACCACGCGGCCGACGACAGCGGTCGACGGTCGGCTCCCGACGCTGGCAGTGCCGCCTCCAGCGGGATCTCCCTCGGGCAGGAAGGCCGTCAGCGCCGACCGGGCGCTGGCCGTCGCCATGACTGCCAGCTGGAAGCCGGCCATGCCGCCGGCGATGAGCGTGGTGGTCAGCAGCCGAAACGCCTCGTATTCCCCCTCCGAGAACGACCGCGGGCTGGCGCTGATCATCAGGATCGCCGCCACCAGCGGGATCGCCCCGGCGAGGAAGGGCAGCACCTTCAGCGGCGCGAGCATGGCCGCGACGTCCCGCGTTGCCCGCTCCCGGAATCCCGTCGGATCACGCCACAGCGTTGGATAGAAGAACCAGGCCACCAGGCAGGCCACGAGGAGCATCGAATAGGTCAGCGCAATCATTCCCGAGATCCCGATCGACACGATGAAGTGGCCGAGCCTCGACCACTCGAGGCCGCAGTCGCAGCAGTGGAGCAGCGTCGGGAAGAATATCGCCGCCGGCAGCCAGCCGACCACCGCGATCCGCGCCGCCCAGCGGGGCCAGCGGACGACGCATTCGCGCAGGCTGCGCATGTCGTCCCGCGAAAGTCCTCCGCGCCGCGACCACTGGCGATACACGGGCCACACCACCGCCCAGAGCAGCGCCAGGCAGATGGGATAGACCAGCAGGTTGTAGGCGTTGACGAGCGTGAAGAAGGTCGGCTCGTGCTCGGGCGGGATGATCCGCAGCAGGTTGTAGGGGATATTCACGGCGCTACCGGCCACGTTGGGCAGGACGCCCGCCGCAGCGAGCGTCACGAACGGGTGTGCCGTGCACCATCGCGGCAGCGGGTTGCGGAGCCGTGCGGCAGCCAGCGTCCGCCGGAAGTCGATCGTGTCCCGCAGCGCCGCCGCGAACGCGTCGGCCGAGGGCCAGCGGTCCTCAGGCCGCGGCTCGAGCGCCCGCGCGAGCACCGCCGCGAACCCCGTCTCCGCCCGCCACAAGGGGTCGTCCCAGAGCCCCACGGCCGAGCGGCGGTCGGCGGCCAGGCTGCGCAGCCGCTCCGTCAGCGGACGGGAATCCACCTCCGTGACGAAGGGGAGCCGGCCTGTGGCCAGCTCGTAGACGAGCACGCCGAGCGAATACTGGTCGGCCTGCTCCGTGACCGCGGCCGCCGACACGGACTCGGCGGAATTGAAGGCGTCGAGGTGCTCGGGGGCCATGTAGGGCAGCGTGCCGCCGAACATCGATCCGCCATCGACCGACGCCCGGGATTCGGCCACGTTGAAGTCGACGAGGAGCGGCCTGCCGTACTGGCTCACGAGCACGTTCCCCGCCTTGATGTCGCGATGGAGCACACCCTGGCGGTGCGCGTGGCCGATCGCGTCGGCGAGGCGGCTGCCGATGAAGCAGACGGCGTCGACATGATCGAGCCCGGCGAGCTCCTGCCGGTCGGCGAGCTGCGCCGGATCGAACTCGGCCGCCACGGAGTGCGACCGGTCGATCGCGGCCAGCAGCTCGGCGCCGGTCCATGACGGCGACGTGTCGGCCAGCCGCCGCAGCAGGCCGTCGAGCGGCAGCGACGGCACGTACTGCATGCACAGGAGCCGCAGGCCGTCGCGGACCGTTTCGGCATAGACGCTGACGATGTGCGGGTGGTCGAGCCGTGCCAGCGTCCGCCCCTCCTCCCCGGTGCAGGCCGACACCTTCAGCGCGATCTGGCGTCCGAGCGCCCGCTGCCAGGCGAGGTAGACGGTGCCGAAGCTGCCGCGGCCGAGCGTGGCGATCACCTGGAAGTCGTCGAGCAGGTCGCCCGGCCGCAGTGCGAGCGGATCCGCCATCGAGCCGCCCGCCGTGACGGGGGGCCGCGTGCCGTCCGCCGTGGAACCGGGCCGGGTGGCATAGATGTCGACGGACGGTGGTCCATTGCGCGACACGGTGGCGAACGGCGGCTGCGCCGGTGTCGGCGCGGCCGCTCCCTGTCGATCCGGATCGCCGCCCGCGTGCTGTTGATCCTCGTCGCGGGTCATGGCCCATGCTCTGGCTGGCCGTGGACGAAGACCGCCATGGCGTTCGTCCGCCGGCCCCGCGTCCGGTTACGGCGCACAACGTCGAGCATAGGCAGGAGGCCGCAGCCCCGCAAAATTGCGCAGGCGCGGCCGCGTTACGGGAGCGCGGCCAGGGAAGCGCGGCCGGCACGTTCACCGCGATCGGCAACGTCACCCGGCCACGGATAGCCGCCCCTGCCGTCACCGCCGGTGGGGCGGCCTGGAGAAGACGTGAAGGAGGGGCCGAGCCGGTCGAATTCGGACGCGGGCGACGACCGATGCAACGAAGCCGGCCAACGCGGGCCCGATCCCCATCGGCCGGCACACGTTCGCAGGCATTCTTTCTCGGTGGTGAGGCATCTCATGCGCTCGATGATGTCGGTGATGGGGCGGTTCGTGGGACGGCGGCCTGCTCATGCGACCCGCGGGCCGCGGGGTACGGGGACGCAACGGCACGCGCTCGCGGCCGAGCCGCTCGAGCACCGCCGCGTCCTCGCCGGCAACAGCTACATCTACGGCATCTCCGATTCGAACCAGATCTACGAGGTGAACGTCGCCGCCCAGACCGCCACGTCGGTCTTCAACGCGCAGCCGATCATCGGCAGCGGCAACTCCAACGCCTTCGCCTACGACACGACGCGGGACCAGTTCTTCTTCATCGCCCCGAACAACTCGCTGCAGTACTGGAACCGCGGGCCGAACCTGGTGACGCTCGCGAGCAACACCGACCTCGGCCTGCCCGCCTCCGGCAGCCAGCCGGCCAACGCCACCTTCTACAACAACGCCTACTGGTACTTCACCGAGGGCACCAACACGCTCAACAAGGTGTCGCTCAGCTATTCAGGCACGCCCGAACAGCCGACCTTCACATCGAAGCAGTCGTTCACCGTCACCGGCGGCCCGACGAGCGCAAACACGTTCGGCGACATCGCCGTCAACAAGCTCACCGGCGTGCTCTACGCGGCCACGACGGGCGGCCTCTTCTATTCGGTCGACATCTCCTCCGGGTCTCCGACCAGCTACACGGCGATCGGCAGCGGCAATCCCAGCCTGCAGCTTTCGTTCAGCAGCGACTATCAGACGCTCTACGCCCAGAACTTCACCGGCGGCCAGTGGTACACCGTCAATACGGGCACTGGCGCGATCACGACGATCAGCGGCTTCACCACGCCGATCGATGCCGGCAACGGCCTCCGCGATCTCGGCGGCGCCGCCGACGACCCGGCCCCGCAGACCTGGCTGGTGGCCGCCGACGACCTGGGCTGCAAGAGCGCGCCGCGGGTCTACGTGATCAATCCCAACTCGGGCGACGTCGTCAGCAGCTTTCTGGCCTACGCCGATCCGTCGTTCCGCGGCGGCGTGCGCGTGGCCATCGGCGACCTCGACGACAACGGCGTGGAGGAACTGGTGGTGGCCCCCGGGCCCGGCCGCGCGGGCGAGGTGAAGGCGTTCAAGCTCGACGGCACGCCGCTGCCCGGGTTCACGACGCTGCCGTTCGGTGCCGGCTACCGCGATGGCATCGAACTCGCGGTCGGCGACGTCGACGGCGACGGCAAGGACGACCTCGTCGCCGCGAAGTCGCGGGGCGCCGGCGACGTGCAGGTGTCGCTGAGCGACGGCACGAAGTTCACGGCCTACAAGTCGTTCACGGCGTTCGCCAAGACCTACCGCGGCGGCGCCACGGTGGCGGTGGGCGGCATCAACACGATCGTCGTCGGCAGCGGCGTGGGCATGCCGGCGACCGTCCGCACCTACGACGTCTCCGCCGCGCCGACGCTCGTCAGCCAGTTCAAGCCCGCCTCGCCGGGCGGCAGCCAGGGGATCTCGGTGACCACGCAGCGGTTCACGAACGGCATCGCCCCCGAGGTGATGGTCGCTGGCGGCCGCAACTCGGGCTCGGTGGTGAGCGTCTACACGCCCGGCACGGCGGCTCCGATCCGCACCTACAACACGTTCGCCTCGCTCCCCAAGCCCAACGCCCCGGTCTACGCCGCGGCGGCGGCCCTCACGGGCGGGCTCGTCGACACCGTGTTCATGGCCCAAGGCGACGGCGGCGTGAACACGATCAAGAAGGTCAACGCCACGACTGGCGCCGTCGACGCCACGTTCGCCCCCACGTACGGCGGCAAGCCGCTCGTGTCGCCGCTGCGGATCGCCACCCGCGGCCCGCGGCAGATCACCTGACGAGGGCGGCGGCCTCCACGACGGTCCGCTGCACTCGCTCTCTCGGGGCCTTTTCTCCGCGTGTCGTCTCCGGGTGCGGGACGTGGAGGATGCCATGAGGCGGTGCGTGCCGACTCGTTGGATGGCGCGGCTGGCCGCCGCGGTGCTGCTCGTCGGCGCGATGGGCGTCTGCCGGCCGGCGTTCGCACGCGGCCGACGCAGGTCTCACAGTTGAAGCATCCGCTCGCGTCGTGGTCTGGCTGGTGGCGAACGCCGGCTCGCCTCCGGAGTGGAAGGCGTGCGCGGGGCAGGTGCGGTCCTGGGCCGTGAAGCGGTTCGGCAAGCCCTGAAGAGCGTCAGGGGCCGGGCGACACGAGCCGCTCGAGCGGTGCCGCGAGCACTTCGGCCGGCGAAAAACCCGCCGCCCGCAGGTCGCGGATCGCGAGGCCGCCGGTCCGCTTGGCGAGCCGCCGGCCAGCGGCATCCCGCACGAGCGGCACATGGCAGAAGCACGGCGCGGTCCAGCCGAGCGCCTCGAAGAGGAGCAGTTGCCTCGCGGTGCTCGTGAGCAGGTCGGCGCCGCGGACCACCTCCGCGATCCGCATCGCATGGTCGTCGGCGACGACGGCCAGCTCGTAGGCGGGCAGATCGTCCCGCCGCCAGACGACGAAGTCGCCGAAGTCGACGCCTGCCGTCCGCCGCACCCGGCCCGCCACCGCATCGTCGAACTCGATCGTGCGGCCGTCGGGCACGCGAAACCGCCAGGCCACGCCGCCGGGCGCGTCGGCGCGTTCCCACCGCTGTGGCCGCAGGCTGGCTGGAAAGACCGGCTCGGCGTCGGGGTCGTCGGGCCGCGGCTCGTGCGGCGCCGTGGCGGCCTCGTCGACGTCGCGGCGGGAGTGCGGGCTCGGGTAGATCGCCCCGGCGGCCTCCAGACGCAGCCAGACGTCGAGATACCAGGCGGTGCGTTCGCTCTGGCGGTACGGCCCGTGCGGGCCGCCGACGTCGGGCCCCTCGCTCCACTCGAGCCCCAGCCAGCGTAGGTCGTCGAGGGCCGCGCGGGTGAATTCCTCACGGCATCGCGGCCGGTCGAGATCCTCGATCCGCATGACGAGGCCCGCGCCGCCGGCCCTCGACGCCGCGACGGCGAACGTGCGGGCATGCCCCACGTGCAGCAGACCGGTGGGCGTCGGGGCCAGCCGGCCACGCAGGCTGTCGCCGGAGCGATCGTCACGCGGCTGCATGGGATCCTGCTGGTTCATATCGCCCACGCATCCGACCGGTACGACTTCACAACCCCGTACAGCCACTCGAGGAGGGGTTGCCCGTGCCCTCGAGCGGGCTGTGGAAGCAAGCGCAGCAAGGATTGCGAAGCGCAGCTTCTACCGCAGTGAGCCGAGGCCTGGAGGGCCGAGGCGAACGTCCGGCGAGAGGGCATGGGCAACCCCGGCGCACGCTGTGCCGTGAGATCACCGCCGCTCTCTCTCGTCACAGAAGCCACCAGCTGCCCGTGGCCAGGACGTACGCGCCGAGCGCGAGGTTCGTGCCGGCATGGGCCAGCACCGCGTCGATCGGCCGCCGCGTGGCGGCCGCGATGCCGCTGACGATCGCGAACCAGCCCGCCGCCGCGAACGCCTCGCCCGGATGCGTCGCGACCGCGTAGACCATGCAGGCCGCCGCGGACGCGGCGGTGAGCCTGCCGAAGGGGACGGTCCAGAAGTCCTCGTCGACCACGGCCCGCATGAGGAAGCCGCGCAGGAAGAGCTCCTCGATCAGGGGCACGACCAGCACGAGGCCCGCGGCCCGCAGGCAGAGAAATGCCCAGGCCCACGGCGAGCCCGCGCCCAGGGCCGCGAACGGGTCGTAGCCGGCTCGCGCGGCCAGCGAAATGCCCCAGCCGGCGTCCCGCTGCAGCCCCGCCAGCACCACCCAGGGCACCACCAGCGCCACTCCGAGCAGGGGTGGCCACCAGGCGGGCCTGCCCAGCCAACGGCGGATCGAAGGCCACACCCGCACCACCGCCAGCAGCGTGGCGGCGATCCTGACGGCGTAGATGAGGGGATAGGCGGCATGGGGAATTCCCAGCCGGCCCGCCACGCCGCCGTCGCCGGGCCCCGGCTCCAGGATGCCCGCCGCCAGGAACACCACGAACGGCACGACGCAGGCCTCCCACGGCCGGTCGGGCCCCGCGTCGCGGACGGTCGGCGGTGTCGCGGGCTCTTTGGTATCCAGCATGGCCTGTCGCGTGGGGGCAGTCCTGAGTATATTCCGGGTTTCCCGCCGCCAGATTTCCGCGTCGGCCCGCCCGTTCCCCCCGCCTCGAAGGTGCTTCGCTCCATGGACCTGACCAAGCTCCGCAACATGGGCATCTCGGCCCACATCGACTCCGGCAAGACCACGCTCTCCGAGCGGATCTTGTATTACGCGGGCCGCATCCACCGGATCCAGGAAGTGAAGGGCGACGGTGACGGCGCGACCATGGACTACATGGATCTCGAGCGTGAGCGCGGCATCACGATCACCAGCGCCGCCACGAGCGTGAAGTGGCATGATTGCGACATCAACCTCATCGATACGCCCGGCCACGTCGACTTCACCGTCGAGGTGGAGCGCAGCCTGCGGGTGCTCGACGGCGCCATCCTCGTGCTCTGCAGCGTCGGCGGCGTGCAGAGCCAGTCGATGACGGTCGACCGGCAGATGAAGCGGTACAAGGTGCCGCGGCTGGCGTTCGTCAACAAGATGGACCGCACCGGCGCCAACTTCGAGCGGGTCGTCGGCCAGCTCAAGGACAAGCTCGGCTGCCACGCGATCCCCTACCAGATTCCGATCGGCAAGGAGGACAAGCTCCAGGGCGTCGTCGACCTGGTGCGGATGAAGGCCCTCTACTTCGACGGCGACAACGGCGAGACCGTGCGCGTCGAGGAGATCCCGGCGGACCTCAAGGACAAGGCGGCCGAGGCCCGGCACAAGATGCTCGAGGACCTCGCCATGTACTCCGACTCGCTCATGGAGAAGCTCCTCGCGGAGGAGGTGCCGACGGAGGACGAGATCCACGCCGTCACGAAGGCGGCGGTCCACAGCCAGAGCATCACCCCGGTGTTCTGCGGCAGCGCCTACAAGAACAAGGGCGTGCAGCCCCTGCTCGACGCGGTGGTCCGCTACCTGCCCAACCCGCTCGAGCGGAAGGTGATCGCCAAGAACTGGTCGAACCCCGACGAGAAGTTCGACCTCGAGGCCGACCCGAAGAAGCCCCTCGTGGCGATGGCGTTCAAGATCGTCGACGACCCCTACGGTCAGCTCACCTTCATGCGGCTCTACCAGGGCACGCTGAAGAAGGGCGAGGCCTACATCAACCAGCGCACGAGCAACAAGCAGCGATTCAGCCGCATCGTGCGGATGCACGCCGACAAGCGCGAGGAGATCGACACTGCCGAGGCGGGCGACATCGTGGCGGTCATGGGCGTCGACGCGGCCAGCGGCGACACCTACGCGTCCGACTCGAAGTACTGCACGCTCGAGAGCATGTTCGTGCCCGAGCCGGTCATCAAGATGGCGATCACGCCCACACAGCGTGACGGCCTCGACAAGCTCGGCAAGGCGTTGCAGCGGTTCACCCGCGAGGATCCCACGTTCCGCGTGGCGACCGACGAGGAGACCGGCGAGACGCTGATCGCCGGCATGGGCGAGTTGCACCTCGACATCTACGTGGAGCGAATCAAGCGCGAGTACAAGGTGGAGGTCACCGTCGGCGCGCCGAAGGTGAGCTACCGCGAGGCCCCGACGAAGTCGACGGCCTACGACTACAAGCACAAGAAGCAGACTGGCGGCTCGGGCCAGTACGCGCACATCATCGGCCACCTCGAGCCGTTGCCCGAGGAGTCGCCCGAGAACTTCGTCTTCGAGGACGCGGTGGTCGGCGGCCGCGTGCCGCGCGAATACATCCCGTCGGTCGAGAAGGGCTTCCTCTCCGTGCTCAACAAGGGCCCGATCGCCGGGTTCCCGATCGTGGGCGTGAAGGCGTCGCTCGAGGACGGCTCCTACCACGACGTCGACTCGTCCGACATGGCCTTCCAGATCTGCGCCCGTGCCGGCTTCCGCGAGGCCTTCCTCAACACGAAGCCGGTGCTGCTCGAGCCGATCATGAAGATGGAGGTGGAGGTTCCCGCTGACTTCCAGGGCTCCGTGACCGGCGAGCTCAACAAGCGCCGGGGACTGATCATCTCCACCGAGACGGTCGGCAACAGCTCCACGATCATCGCGGAGGTGCCGCTGGCCGAGACCTTCGGCTACTCGACCGACCTGCGGAGCATGACGCAGGGGCAGGGAGTGTTCACGATGGAGTTCTCGAAGTACCGGCCCACGCCGGGCAACATCCAGAAGGAGATCGTTGAGGAGCGGAAGAAGGCCGAACTCGCCGCCGCGAAGTAGGCGGACGGCCGCCCCGCCCCATGGGTCCGCCGTACGGAACCGTGAAAACCGCGGGCGCGACGCTGCCTCCTCCGTCCTGCGGGAGGCATCTGTTACCCTTCCTCTATGGATCGATCCGAGCCTTCGCACCTTTCTATCTGGATCGTCAACCCGTTCGATGACATCCCGGGCGAGGGGCTCCCCCCGCTGCGGTACTGGTCGCTGGCCCGCGTGCTCGCGGGCCGCGGCCACGACGTCACGTGGTGGACCGCCGCCTGGAGCCACCGCCGCAAGGCAGCCCGCACCACGCCGCTTGCCATCCGTGACGAGGAGGGCTTCGCGGTGCGGCTCGTCGCCGTGCGGCCGTACGAGAAGAACGTGTCGCTCGGCCGCCTGGCGAGCCACCGCGACTTCGGCCGCACGTTCGAACGGCTCGCCAACGAATCGGTGGCATGCGGCAAGCTCGACCGCCCCGACCTCATCCTCGCGAGCCTGCCGCCGCTCGAGGGACCGGAAGCGGCGTCCCGCCTCGCCCGCCGGCTCGACGCGGCGCTGGTCGTCGACCTCATGGACGCCTGGCCCGAGACGTTCGCCCGCCTGGTGCCGGGACCGCAGTGGCTGAAGGACCGGCTCGCGCCACTGTTCTTCGGCCGCATGGTCGCCAGGCGGCAGGCCGTGCTGGCGGCGGCCGACGCGGTGTCGTCGTGCTCCCGCAGCTATCTCGACCTCATGGCGGGCGGCCTCGGCGACGATCGACCGCGGCATGTCTGCCACCACGGCGCCTGGCTGCCGGAGTTTCCGCCGCCACCGCGGCTGATCGACCACGTGCCCGTTGCCGGCGAGTCCGATGGCGGCGCCGCCGGATCGGCCGCGGCCGCCCCGCTGGCCTGCGTCTACGCCGGCACGCTCGAGTCGGGCCAGGATCTCGACACACTGCTCGCCGCGGCCCGCCTGCTGTCGTCGCGTGGCGTGGCCGCCACGCTGCACGTCGCCGGCACCGGCCGGCTGGAGGCCGGCCTGCGGTCGGCCGCCGCGAGCATCGGCGGCTCGTGCACGGTGCGGGTGCACGGACTGCTCGACCGAGGCGGCTACGTGCGGCTCCTGTCGCAGTGCGACGTCGGCCTCGTCCTCGTGAAGCCGGAGTCGCTCGTGGCGGTGCCCTACAAGGCGTGCGACTACGCGGCCGCCGGCCTGGCGCTGATCAATCCGCTGCCGGGCGAGCTGGCGGAGCTTCTCGAGCGGCACCGCGCGGGCGTGGTGTACGCGGCAGGCAACGGCGACTCACTGGCCCGCGCCATCGAATCGCTCGCGGCCGACCGGCGGCTGCTCATGCAGCTCAGGGCCGGGGCCCGTCGGCTCGCCGAGCAAGAGTTCGACCGCGAGAAGACGTACACGCGGTTCGCCGACTGGCTCGAGGGCATCTCGCGGAAGGGGCAGGGCGAGGAGTCGGCCGGCTGAGCGGGCGGGTGGACTTTTCGGCCCGCTCCGGGGACACTCGCACCTCTATGGCTTCCACCGTGCCTCCTCCTGCTCCGGCAGTCGCCGAACCGCCACGGACGCTCCGCGAATCGCTCGCGCACCTCGGCCCGGGCATCATCCTGGCGAGCTCCATCGTCGGCAGCGGCGAGCTCATCGCCACCACGACTGTCGGCGCCGAGGCCGGCTTCCTGCTCCTGTGGCTGATCGTGATCGGCTGTGCGATCAAGGTCGCCGCCCAGATCGAGATCGGCCGCACGACGCTCACCTGGGGCCGCACGCCGCTGGCCGCCTTCGACCGCGTGCCGGGGCCGCGGCTCGCCGGCCTCGGCTGGATCTACTGGGCGTGGGTGGTGATGACCTGCCTGATCGTGGTGCAGCAGGGGGGCATCCTGTCGGGCGTGGCCCAGTCGCTCGCCGGCGGCGTGCCGCTCTCGGCGGCTGGCCGGGAGTGGAACGCGGCGCACGACGAGGCCGCCGGCCTCGTCGTCGCCGAAGCCGCCGCCCGCCGCGGCGGCGACCTGGACCACGCCGCGACGCTCCACGACCGGCTCGAGGACCTGACGATCGGAATGAAGGCCCTGCCCGCACCGGCGGACGAGACGATCTGGGCGGTCATCGTGGGCCTCGTCACGGCTGGGTTGCTGGCCGTCGGCCGCTACCGTGTCATCGAGTGGGTGTCGATCCTGCTCGTCGGCATCTTCACGCTGGTCACGCTCCTGGCCCTCGTCCTGCTGCAGCTCGACCCGGTGTGGGCCATCTCGGGCCGTGAGCTCGCCAGCGGACTGGTGCCATCGATCCCGCCGACGGTAGGCGGACGATCGCCCCTGGTCACGGCGCTGGCCACCTTCGGCATCATCGGCGTGGGGGCGAGCGAGCTGATGATCTACCCGTACTGGTGCCTGGAGAAGGGCTACGGGCGGGCCGTCGGGCCGCGCGACGGCTCGGAGGCGTGGGCGAGCCGCGCCCGCGGCTGGCTGCGCGTGATGCAGCTCGACGCCTGGGGCTCGATGGTCGTCTACACGGTCGTGACGGTCGCGTTCTACCTGCTCGGGGCCGCCACGCTCGGCCGGCTGGGCCTGAAGCCCGTGGGGGGCGAGATGGTGCGCACGCTCGGGGCGATGTACGCGCCGGTCTTCGGCGCCTGGGCCCACACCGCCTTCCTCGTGGGTGCGTTCGCCGTGCTCTACTCGACGCTCTTCGCCGCCGCGGCCGGCAACGCCCGCATGGTGGTCGATGGCCTCATCCTGGCCGGATGGCTGCCGGCCGACGACGCCTCCCGAACCCTGTGGAACCGTCGGCTGTCGGTCGCCTGGCCGCTCGTCGCCCTGACGCTGGCCCTGGCGATCCGCGAACCGGTGGCGATGGTGCTCGCCAGCGGCATCGCCCAGGCGATCATGCTGGCCGCCCTCGCCGTCGCGGTGCTCTTCTTCCGCTACCGCGAATGCGATCCACGGCTGACGCCGTCGCGGGCGTGGGACGTGCTTCTGTGGGTCTCGTCCGCCGGCTTCATCCTGGTGGGCCTGTGGACGCTGTGGCAGAAGTTGTCGCCCCTCTTCTGACGTCTGCCGTGGAGTCGCGGATGCCCCATCGTCGCGACCGCGAGGCCGCAGTCTCCATCCCGGGCCGCTCGCATGGCGGTGCCGCACGGTGAGCGGCACCGGGATGACGCAGGCGCCGGACGGCGATGACAGGCGGCCGGTGATCCGCCTGCAGTTCGCGGGCTTCTGGGACAGCTTCGATCCCGCCGACAACTACTTCACCCGGCTCCTCTCCCGCCGCTACCGGCTCGAACTCTGCGCGGATCCCGACTTCCTCATTTTCGCGTACGTCGGCCGGCGGCGCCGCGACTACCGTCGCTAC
>JBILVO010000107.1:0-14454 GCA_044370415.1 Pirellulales bacterium | reverse complement strand
GCCGGATGGACTCGCGACGGCCGCGCGGCTGGAGGCGGCTGGAGCACGCCGCGCTGGCCGGCGCGCGCCGGCTGCGGCGGGCGGCGGCGATCGTCGCCACGCGGCTGGGCCTGCGGATGGCGCGGGATGCGACACGATGACGCGGATCGCCTTCATCAGCGGGATGGACGGCGCCGCCTGGGGCGGGAGCGAGGCGCTCTGGTCGGAGGCCGCCCTGCGGTCCATCGACGCGGGCGCGACTGTCATGGCGTCGGTGGCCCGCTGGCCGGAGCTGCCGCCGGCGCTCGCGGCGCTGGAGCGACGCGGGGCGATCGTCGACCGTCGCCCGCGGGCGTCGCTGGCCGGAAGGATCGCCTGCCGGGCGTGGCGGACGCTCCTCTGCAGGCCGGGGTGGACGCCGTCGTGGCAGCGGATCGTCTCGTTCCGGCCGGACCTCGTCTGCATCTCGCACGGCGCCACGTCGTGCGGCATCGACTGGATGCACCTCTGCCACGACGCGGGCATCCCCTACGCGAGCATCTGCCAGGCCAACTACGAGTTCTGGTGGCCTGCGGACGAGGCCGCGGCGGGCTGGCGGCGGGTGTTTCAGGCCGCGCGGGCCGCCTTCTTCGTCTCCCGGCACAACCTGGAGCTGTTCGAGCGGCAGATCGGCGGGACGTTGCCGACGGGCGCCGTGGTGTGGAATCCGTTCAACGTGTCGTGGGACGCCGCGCCCCCGTGGGAGGAGCCGGAGGGGGCGTTCAGGCTGGCGTGCGTCGCGCGGTTCGAGCCGCGTGCCAAGGGGCACGACCTGCTGTTCGAGGTGCTGTCGCGCGACAAGTGGCAGCGGCGTGAGATCACGGTCGACCTCTACGGCGCCGGCCCCTGGGAGGGATCCCTGAGACGGCTGGTGGCGGTCCACGGGCTCGACGGCATGGTGCGCTTCGCCGGCTACGCGGCCGACGTGGAGAAGGTGTGGGCGGGCCACCACTGCCTCATCCTCCCCTCGCGGTACGAAGGCCTGCCGCTGAGCCTCGTGGAGGCGATGCTCTGCGGCCGCCCGTCGATCGTGACTGACGTGGCCGGCAACACCGAGGTCGTCACGGACGACGTCACCGGATTCGTCGCCGCGGCACCGTCGGTGCGGCTGCTCGACGAGGCGCTGGAGCGGGCCTGGGCGCGGCGCCACGAGTGGCGGGAGATCGGCCGGGCGGCGGCGGCCGCGATCCGCGCGAGGCTGCCCCGCGATCCGGCGGCCGTGTTCGCGGGCAGGCTGCTCGATCTCGCCGCGGTTGCGCGGGGTCAGGAGGCACGGCATGGCTGACGTCGCGACGCCGTCACCGGGCCGCGAGGCGAGCGTGGTGATGTGCACGCACAATCCGCGCCCCGAGATCCTGGCCCGCACGCTGGCGGCCCTGCGGGCGCAGACCGCCCCGCTCGGCCGGTGGGAGCTCGTCATCGTCGACAACGCGAGCACGCCGCCGGTGGCGGGCCAGGTGGATCTCTCGTGGCATCCGGCCGCGCGGGTCGTGCGGGAGGAGCGGACCGGCCTGACGCACGCCCGGCTGCGAGGCATCGCCGAGGCGGCCGCGCCGCTGATCGTCTTCGTCGACGACGACAACGTGCTGGCCCCCGACTACGTCGAGACGGCCGTGCGGATCGGCCGCGACCACCCCTTCCTCGGCGCCTGGGGCGGGGCGATCCTCGGCGAGTTCGAGGTCGAGCCGCCCGCGTGCCTGGGCCGCTGGCTCGGGCTGCTGGCGATCCGGGACTGCCGCCGGGTGTCGTGGACGAATGAGCCATACGGCTCGCAGTCGACGCCGGTCGGGGCGGGGATGTGCATCCGCCGGAGCATCGCGGAGGCCTACGCGGCGTCCACGGCACAGGATCCCTTCAAGATCGGGCTCGGCCGGGCGGGCAGCAGCATGATGGCCTGCGAAGACACCGAGATGGCCCACGCCTCCTTCGAGTTCGGGCTCGGGGTCGGCCTCTTCCCGCAGTTGACGCTCCAGCACCTCATCCCCGCGGAGCGGCTCGCGGTGCCCTACCTCGAGCGGGTCGCGGAGGGACGCCAGGCCTCGGTGGTGGTCATGCGGGCGCTCCGCGGCGACACGACGCCGCATCCTCTGTCAGACCATCCCGCCAAGCGAATCTACCAGGTGCTGCGGCTGCCCTTCATGTCGTCGATCGACCGGCGCATGCTGCTGGCGGAGGTGCGCGGCCATCGCCGGGGACAGTCACTGGTGCGGGAGATGCAGGCCTCGCGACGGGCGGGGGTGTAGCGGCATGAGAATCCTGCTCACGGGCTTCAACTTCACGTCGCTCGGCGGACTGGAGATCGTTTCCGCGGCCCTCGCCCGGTCGCTGGCAGAGGCGGGCCACGAGGTGCGGTGTGCCGCCATCCATGGACATGGCACCGTCGACGCTGAGCGATACCTCGTCGTGGGCACGCTGCCGTCCAGCCGGCTGCTACGGGCCGTCGTGCACCGCGCCGGCTTCCTCTATCCGCTGGAGGCGCTGCGCAGGCAGGTGGCCTGGGCCGACCTGATCGTCGCCTGCCATTGCCACACGCTGCCGCTGGTATCGCGGGCGGCCGCCCGGGTGGGCCGCCGGCCGCCGATCGTGGCCTGGCTGCACGGCCGCGAGGTGTGGGGGCGGATGGGGCGCGATTCGGCCGCCGAGCTGCAGCGGGCCGACCGGCTTGTCGCGGTGAGCCAGTACACGAGCGATTCCGTGGCGCGACTGCTCGGTGAGGAGCACCGGCCCATCGTGATCCACAACCCGATCGACGTCGCGTTTTTCCGCCCCGGTGCGGCCGCCGACGTCGAGCGGCACACGCTGCTCACCGTCGGGCGTCACGACGCGGACACCGAGCACAAGGGATACGGCACGCTCGTCGACGCGCTGGCGCAGCTGCGTCGCACCGCGGCCGACCTGCCCCTGCGGCTGCGGGTGGCCGGCGAGGGAACACGGCTCGACGCCCTGCGGACCCAGGCCGCCGCGCACGGCCTCGGGGAGCGCGTGGAGTTCCTGGGAGCCGTCTCGAAGACCAGACTGCGCGATCTGTATGCCACGAGCGATGTGTTCGCGTTTCCCAGCCGCGTGGTCGTCGAGGGCGACGAGGTCTATGGCGAGGGCTTCGGCGTGGTGAACATCGAGGCGGCAGCGTGCGGCCGCCCGGTGCTCACGAGCACGCACGGCGGCTGCCCGGAGACCATCCTGCCCGGCGTCACCGGCCTCGCGGTGGATCCCGATTCCGTCACCGCCGTCGCCGCGGGGATCGAGCGGTTGTTTCGGCTCGGCCCCGACGAGCGCGACGCCATGGGCGATCGGGGCCGGCGGTTCGTTGCCGAGAACTTCGCGGCGGACGCGCTCGCGCCCAAGGTGGCGGCGGTCGTCGCCGACCTGGCCTCCGGCCGCCCGGCACCATCGGGGGGCAGCGTCTCGCCGTGAAGGCCGCCGCTCCCGCGACCCGCGACGGCCTGCGGGCGTCCGTCCCGCCGCTGCCGCGCCGGGTGCTTTACGTTCAGCACGCCGGATGCCTCGGCGGCTCGGCGACGAGCCTGCGGTACCTCGTGCAATCGATGCAGCAGGCGGGCGTGGAGTGCACCGTGGCGCTGGCGCGGCCGTGCGACGAACTCGTCGACTTCTACGCGGCCGCGGGAATCGCGACACTTCCGGCCCCCGACATCTGCTGCTGGGATCACAGCACCGTCGCCCCGAGGTCGCTCGTCAACCCGCGTCACGCGCTGGAGCTCGCGGGTGTCGCCGCCCGGTGGCGGTCGAGCATGCGGGCGACGCTGCGGCTCGTGGATCGGGTCGGCCCCGACCTCGTGCATCTCAACAGCATGCCGCTGAGCAGTTCGGCGAGCAGCCTCACCACGGCCGGCGTGCCGTTCGTCTGGCACGTCCGCGAGCCCCCTCCCGACCAGGGAGTCCGCACCGCCATGATCCGCCGCCTGATGCTCGCGGCACCCGCGTGCGTGTTCATCACGCGGTACGACAGGCACGCGTGGATCGGCGATCGGCCCGGCCGTATCATCTATAACTGCGTGCCAGACGCCTGGTTCCACCGGCCGCCGGTCGCCTCGGCGTCGGCCTCCGGCGGTCCCGTGCGGTTCGCCTACGTCGGCGGCTTCGCGGCCGCCAAGGGAGCCGCGGTGCTGCTCGACGCGCTGCGGCTCCTCCGCCGGACCGACACGCGCTGGGAATGCATCATGCCCGGATGCCTCGTCGACAAACACCGTGCCCCGCCGCGACGCAGTCTCGCCAGCCGGGCGGCGCGGATGCTGGGCGTGCCGACGACGCACGACCGGTATGCCTCGGCCTACGCCGCGCTCGCTCCGGAGGTGTCGCTGCAGCCCTTCCGTGACGACATCGCCGGCCTGTTCGAGACTGTCGACTTCATCGTCTTCCCGGCGACGCGGCCGCACTTCCCGCGGCCGGTGATCGAGGCGGCCGCGCTCGGCAGGCCCGCGGTCGGCACCGACGTGGGCGGGGTGAACGAATGCGTCATCCACGGCGAGACCGGCCTGCTCTGCCCCCCCGGCGACGCCGCGGGGCTGGCAGCGGCGCTCGAGGAGATGATCCGCCGGCCCGACCTGCGGAGGGCGACCGGCGAACGGGCACGTGCGCGGGCGGTCGCCTTCCACACGCTGTCGGCGCAGCACGCGGCGGTGGCGGAGGTCTACCGCGGCGTCCTGGACCGTGTCGGGGACGGTGTACGAGACAGTGACAGCGGCGATTCCGGGCCGCCGTCGATGAGGGCCTGAGCCCCGCCGGGGCGGAACAATATCCATGTCGTCCTACGCATCCCACGCCCCGACGCTCGACCCCGGCCTCGGCTGGCCGACGGTCCGCCCGCGGCAGGCGGCCGTGGCCCGGGATCGGGCGCTCAACCCCTACCTGATCGCCCTCGCGCTCATCTATCTCGCCTGGTCGTACTTCCACCTGTCGTCATCGATCTGGGTGCGGTTCCTGTTCGCCTCCTACCTCATCCTGCGGATGCGTCCGGACATCATCATTCCGTACGCCATCTCCTGCATGCAGCTGCGTCTGAGTCTGTCGCTGGGCGACGGCTTCGGCGCTGGTCTGGAGGACGTGTACGCGGGCCTGACCGGATACGAGTCCTACGCGTTCTCGCTGCCACCTGTGCTGATGGCCGTGCGCACGGTGATCGCCATGTTCGACGCACGGGTCAATCGGGCGGCCTTTCCGACGGGTGTCGGCATCGCCTGGCTGCTCGCGGGCCTGCTGGTGATCGCGGGGGCCATCTACGCCAAGTCGTTCGGCTACGGCTGGACGGCCTCGGTGCGGATGTACGCGGTCGTGGGAAGCGCCCTGTACGGCATGCTGATGCCCCGGCTGGACCAGCGTGAGCTCACGAGTCTCGGCGGCAGCCTCGCGTTCATGGGGGCCGTGCTGTCGCTCTCCGCCCTCTACGGGATCTACTCATCGCAGCTGCTCTTCCTGCTGGGGCCCGTGGCGGCGGTGTGGGGCATGAGCGGGGTGCTCTCCCGCACGAAGCTGATCCGCTCCGCCGCGGAGCTGGCGGTGAGTGGGGCATTCTGCGTCTTCTGCTCGACGTTCATGCTCATGCTGACATGGACGTGGTGCGCGATCGCCGGCTTCATCGAGCAGGCGGCGGCCCGTTCACGGCGCGAGCCCTACAAGCGGATCCACGCCTTCGTGATGGTGTCGTTCCTGATGTGCGTGGCCGTGTTCGCCATGGGGTTCGTGCTGCACGTCGAAGACAAGGCGGAGAGCGACCAGTCGGTCATCGGCAGGCTCGAGTCGAAGCTCTACAAGGACCGCGGGCCGCTGTGGGTGGGGTTCGTTCGCAGCATGTACGAGGAGCCGATGTTCCTGCCGGTGCCCGGCCGGGCCTTCAATATCCGGTCATTCGGCAAGGACACGCTGTGGCGTTTCGGCCCCCACAACCTGATCCTCGAGCTGCTCCGGCAGATGGGGCTCATCGTCGGCCCGATCTGCATCGCCGTGCTGGCCGCCCTGGTGATTCGTCTCTCGAAGGTGATGGCCTATGACCCCAACCGCGGCGCCCGCGCGATCGCCACGGCGGCGATCTCGGCCGTCATGATCGGCGGCGTCACGCTGCCGTTCGTGCTGGCGGACCGCCAGGGCGAGATCATCCTCATGGCTGCGGGGCTCGTCGTGACAAGCTGCTGGCGCGGCGGCAGCTGGCCGCAGCCTGTGCGTCGATGACGATGCGCCCCATCCCGCGACGCATCCTCTGGCTGGGCCCGATCCAGCCCGAGGAGCGGATGCTCCGCAGCACCGCGGCCACGCCCGCGGCGGTCCGCTGGAGCACGGGATTCACCGGTGGCCTGGAGGCTGCCGGCGCCGCCTGCCGGCGGGTCGGCCACGAGCCGGCGCGGGCCTGGCCATGGGGGCCGCTGCGGTCGCGGCCCCAGACCGGAAGAGAGACCGGAAGAGCGATCGGAAGAGAGACCGGGGGAGAGGCGGGCGGCGAGACGGGGGTGTCGTTCACCAACGTGCCGGGCATCCGCCGGCGGAGCCTGGACAGGGCGTACGCGGCGGCCGTGCGGGCCGCGATCTCCTCGTTCGCGCCCGACCTGCTGGTCACCTACAACGCGGAGCCCTTCCACGCCGGCGCCGTGGCGGCCGCCACCAAGGCCGGCGTCCCCTGGATCCCGATCGTGCTCGACGCGCCCGATCCGGACGCGTCGTGGCGAAACATCGCCGCCATGGTTCGCGGCTCGGCCGGCGTGGTCTTCCTCTCCCACTGGGCGAGCGTCAACTGCCCCTGGCCCGGCGCCTGGCACCTCGACGGCGGGATCGTGCCGCACGCCGCCGGCGACGGGGCCGATCCGGCCGCACCGGTCGTCCTCTACACCGGATCGAAGGGGCCGTGGGCGGGGCTCGACCTGCTGCTCGCGGCGTGGCGGCTGCTGCCGCGGCGCGACGCCCGGCTGTGGGTGTGCGGACAGGGCAGGCACGACGGCCTCCGCGCGGCCGCGGCGGAGGATGCCCGCATCACGGATTTCGGCGTGGTCCCGGAGAAGCGGCTGCGCGAGCTGACGGGCAGGGCGACGGTGCTCGTCAATCCCCGCTCGCCGAGCTATCCGGGCAACCTGATGAACTTCCCGTCGAAGCTGCTCGACTACTTGGGCACCGGCACGCCGGTGGTCACCACCCGCACCGCGGGGCTGGCGCCGGAGTACGATCGCGTGCTCGTCTTCGCCGAGCCGGCCGAGGCGGCCCCGCTCGCCGCGGCGATCGAGGCGGTGCTGGGCTGGCCTCCGGAGCAGCGGGCCGCCCACCGCCGCGATGTGGAGCGGTTCGTCGCCGCGCACGGCACGTGGCCGCAGGTCGCGCGGAGGTTCCTCGAGTGGGCGGCGGGCAGGTGCGGCACCGCCGCCGGCGCGACGCCCGGCGGGGCCGCGCGGGAAAGGCTCGCGGTGGGCGGTTGAGCGCGGCGGCTGCGAGGACGCAGGTGTGCCACGTCACGACCGCCGGCGGGGTCGCGGCGGGCGGCGTGTTCGCGTCGATCCGCGGGATCGTCGACCACCTCGGCCGCCGTGACAGTCTCGACGTGCGGCTCCTCTACGCGGCGCCCGCGGCGGCGGCGGACGCCGCGGAGTGGTCGATTCCCAACGTGGACCACCGGCGGTGGTCGTACCGCGGCCCGGCGTTCTTCTGCTACGGTCCAGACCTGCAAACGCTCCTGCCGACGGCCGCGGATGCGGTCGTGCACCAGCATGGGCTGTGGCAGTATCCCTCGATCGCCTGCGCGGGCCGGCAGCGGCTCCGCGGGTGCAGGCGGGTCGTGAGTCCCCACGGAATGCTCCATCCCTGGGCGCTGCGGATGCGACCGTACCGCAAGCGGGCGGCGTGGACCGCCTACGAGCGGCGTTCGTCGGCAGAGGCGGACGTCTTCCACGCGTCGGCGGCCGCGGAGGCCGGCTACATCCGCGACCGCGGGCTGCGGCAGCCGATCGCGGTGATCCCGCACGGCGTGGATGTGCCCGAGTTGCCGCCTGAGTTGCCGCCTGAGGCGCCGCATGGCGCGGCCCGCACCGCGCTCTTCCTATCGCGGTTGCACCCGGGGAAGCGGGTCGAGGATCTCCTGGCGGCGTGGGGGAGCGTGCGGCCGCCGGGGTGGCGGCTCGTGATCGCCGGGCCTGACGACGGCGGGCACCGTGCGACGCTCGAGCCGCTCGCGCGGGACGTCGGCGACTCCGTCCGCTTCGCGGGATCGGTGCACGGCGCTGCCAAGGAGCGGCTGTTCCGTGAGGCCGACCTCTTCATCCTGCCGTCGCTCTCCGAGAACTTCGGCCTGGTCGTGGCGGAGGCACTGGCACGCGGCGTGCCCGTCATCACCACCACCGGCACGCCGTGGAGCCAGCTTCCCGCCCGGGGCTGCGGCTGGTGGATCCCGCCCGGCGCGGAGCCGTTGGCCACGGCCCTGCGGGAGGCCGTGGCGATGACACCCGATACGCTGGCGGCCATGGGCCGGCGCGGCTGGGACTACGCGCGGTCGGAGCTCACCTGGGACCGGGTGGCGATGCAGTACGAGGCGCTGTATCGATGGCTGGCGGGCGGTGGCGTCGCGCCGTCGTTCGTGGAGACCTGACGGCATGCACGACGGCACCGCCCCGCTCGGTTCGACGCACGGCGTCGCAGGCTCGCGTGCCGGACGTGTCGTGCGTGGCGTGGCGACGGCGTGCTTTTGGGCCTATCTGGCCGCGCTGACGGTGGCGACGCACGTGCCGCGGGTCGATCCCGCCTACCTCGAGACGGTCGGCCGGATCAGCCCCCTCGAGCCCGACAAGACGATGCACCTCGTGGCCTACGGTGTCCTCGGCCTGCTCGCGGGGATCGCGTTTGCCGCCGGACGGACGGGCGACGGCGTCATCCGTCTGTTCGTCGCGCTCGCCTGCTGGGCCTTCCTGGACGAGTTCACGCAGCCGCTCTTCGGCCGCGGCGCGGAGTTCCTCGACTGGTGCCACGACCTGGTCGGCCTGGCCGTCGGCCTGGCGGTCGCGGTGGCTGCAGACCGCGTGCGCACGACGCTCCGCCGCGCCGCGGATGGGCCGGCGACGACGAGGCCGTCGCCATGAGCTGGTGGCACGGGCTGATCGCGCTCCTGCGGCGACGCACCGCGTCGAACGCCTTCATCCCGCAGATCGACGGGCTGCGGTTCTACGCGGTCGTGGCGGTGCTGGTGTTCCACTGCGCAGGCTACCTGTCGACGCCGGCCCGCAACCCGCAGGCCGCCGCCGCCGCGTCCACGTGGGTCGCGGCCCTCGCCCGATCGGGGCATTCCGGCGTGGAGCTGTTCTTCGTGATCAGTGGATTCGTGCTGGGGCTGCCCTTCGCGCGGGCGGCCACGGGGGGCGCGCCATCCGTGAGCCTGCGGCGGTATTTCCTCCGCCGTCTGACGCGGCTCGAGCCGCCCTACATCATCAACATGCTGCTGTTGTCGGCGGTGCTGGTGGGGCTGGGCAAGGTCGCGCTCGACGAACTGCTGCCGCACCTGCTGGCGAGCCTCGCCTACTGCCACAACCTCGTCTACGGCGAGGGCAGCAGCATCAACTTCGTGGCCTGGTCGCTCGAGATCGAGGTGCAGTTCTACGTGCTCGCGCCGCTCCTGGCGGGCGTCTTCTCGCTGCCGAGCGCCGCGGCGCGGGCCACGGCGCTCGGCGCCGGCCTGGCGCTCGGCTCGACGCTCACCTGCCTCCTCACCATGACCGAGGGAATCCCGCAGCCCTGCAAGCTCACCCTCGCCTGCTACCTGCAGTACTTCCTCATGGGATTCGCCCTCGCCGACTGGTATGCCCGGGGGGGTGACCGCGGCGACCGCAGCCGCGCCGCCGACGCCCTGGCGATCCCGTGCCTCGTCGCGGTGCCGCTGCTCGAGCAGCATCCGGTGCTCCGGGCATACCTCCTGCCGCTCGCCTGCGGCGGGCTGTGCTTCTCGGCACTGCACGGCCGCATCCACGCGCGGCTCATGTCGGTGCCCGCCCTCGTCGTCATCGGCGGCATGTGCTACACGATCTATCTCTACCACCCCTACATCAAGTCGGTGTTCGGGCCGTTCCTCGTGCGGATGACGCCGCAGGGGCTGCCGGCCGCCGTCACGCTGCTCGGGCAACTCGCGGCCTTCATCGCGGTGATCGTCGCCCTCTGCGTGCCGCTGTTCCTCTGCTTCGAGAAGCCCTTCATGGCGATGGGGGCCCGCAAGACGGGCTGACGGAACGCACGTGCCGCACCACGATCCAGACATGAACCCGCGCCGGACGCCATACCAGGCCTCACACGAGGCGCCACATCAGGCGGCGCATCCGGAGGGCGCGACGGCGGCGGGCATGCCGGCACCGGGCAGCGTCGCCGTCACCGTGCTCGTCGCGGCCCGCGACGAGCAGGCGAACATCGCCCGCTGTGTGGCGTCGGCCGCTCCCGCGCGCAGGATCGTCGTCGTCGACTCCGGCTCGGCCGACGGGACGGCGGCCATCGCGGAGGCCGCGGGGGCGGAGGTGCATCAGTTCCGCTTCGAGCCGGGCAAGCCGAAGAAGCGGCAGTGGGCGCTCGACACGCTCGCGTTCGACACCGACTGGGTGCTCCTGCTCGACGCCGACGAGCAGGTGCCGCCGGCGCTCTGGAAGGAGATCACGGCCGTGCTGGCGGGGCCGCCGGCGCATCAGGCCTACTTCATCCGCAAGGGCTTCCACTTCCTGGGCCGGCGGTTCCGCTGCGGCGGGTTCTCGTTCGACGCCGTGCTGCTGATCGACCGGCATCGCGCGCGGTTCGAACGGCTCTCGTACGACGCCGACGACCGGCTCGATATGGAGGTGCATGAGCGGGTCATCGTCGACGGCTCGATCGGCAGGCTGGCGACGCCGGTGATCCACGACGACTTCAAGAGCCTGGAGGCCTACGTCGCGCGGCACAACGCCTACTCCACGTGGGAGGCCCGCATGCGGCACCGCTTTCTCGAAACCGGCAGATGGGGGCAGGAGCGGGTCCGGGCCCGGCTCTTCGGCAACGCCCAGGAGCGGCGGCGCTTTCTCAAGTATGTGGCGGTGCGGACGCCGGGCGAGCCCCTGCTCTGGTTCCTCTACCACTACCTGTTTCGCGGCGGGTTCCTCGAGGGCCGCCGGGGCTTCATCGCCAGCCGCATCCGCGCCAACTACATCGCGGACGTGCGGGCGAAGGTGTACGAGCTCTCGCTGCCGAGACGCGTTGGCTGACCGGGCGTTGCAAGGGCCCGCATTCCGGAATCATGGATTCACGCACCATCGAACCACGAGCCCTCGCCGCGGCAGACGAGGCGTCGTCCGCGCTCGTGCCGGATCCGACGATCCCGGGCGTGGCGAGCCGGCACGTGCCGGCGCTCGACGGCCTGCGGGGCGTGGCGATCCTCGGCGTGATGCTCTTTCACTGCGCGATCATGCTTCGCTGGGAGCAGCCGGCGGGTGCCTGGCTGGCGGGCGTGCCGCGGGTCGGCTGGCTGGGGGTGGACGTGTTCTTCGTGCTGTCGGGATTCCTGATCACCGGCATCCTGCTCGACACGCGGGGCGGGCCGCGGTACTTCCTCAACTTCTACGCGCGGCGGATCCTGCGGATCATGCCGGTCTACTACCTCATGCTGGCGGTGGTGTTCTTCGTGCTGCCGCGGTTCGTGCCGTTCGAGAGCGAGGGCCTGCGGACGATCCAGGCCCGTCAGGCCTGGCTGTGGACGCACCTGACCAACCTCGGCTGGGTGTACCACCGCAAGGTGTGGGCCTTTGCCGACTGGCTCGACCTCACGCACCTCTGGTCGCTCGCCGTCGAGGAGCAGTTCTATCTCGTCTGGCCGCTCGTCGTGTTTGCCCTAGGGCCGCGGCGGCTGCGGGTGGCCTGCCTCGCGTGCATCGCGGTCTCGCTGGGCCTGCGGGTGGCGCTGTGGCTGGCGGACCAGCGTCCGGGCGCCATCTACTTCCCGACACCCTGCCGCCTCGACGGTCTGGCGTTGGGCGGGCTCGTGGCGATCGCCGTGCGGGAGGGGGGCGATGCGGCGCGGCGGCTCGTCCTCGCCCGTCGTGGCGTGTGGTTGGCGCTGGGGCTGCTGGCTGGCCTGGCCGTCTGGCGGGGCGGGCTCGAGTTCACCGACCGTCCGGCCGTCGTCTTCGGCGTCTCGGCGGTCGGCCTGCTGACGGCCTGCGTGGTGGCGCAGGTCGCCGATCCATCCCGCCGCAGTCCGTGGTCCCGGGTGCTCGAGCACCCACTGCTGCGCACGGCCGGGAAGTACAGTTATGGCATGTACCTCTTCCACAGCCTGCTCCTGGGGCCGGTCGAGCGGCTCGTGCCCGCCGCGTCGCTCCAGGCGGCGGTGGGGTCTGAGCTCGGCGGCAACCTGCTTTTCATGACGGCGTTCGTCGCCGCCTGCTTCGGCGTGGCGTTCGTCTCGTGGCATGCGTACGAGAAGCATTGGCTGGCGTTCAAGACCTGGTTCGACTACCGTCCGCGGGAATCGTCCCCGGGGTGAGTGCGGCACATGGGAACCGATCCGGCTGTGAATGACGTGGCTGCGAATCGCCTGACGGCGAACGAAGAGGCGGCGAACGAAGAGGCGGTGCGCGACACTGTGCTGGCGGCGGGCGTGCTCGGCCCCGGCCGCTTCTACGAGGCCGACTATCAGAACCCGCTGACGTCGGCCAACAAGGCCGGCCGGGTGGCCTGGGGGATCGTGTCGAGCACGCTGTTTCGCTGCTCGCCGGTGCCCTGCTTCGGGTGGCGGCGGTTCCTGCTGCGGCTCTTCGGGGCCCGGCTGGCGGCCACCGCGCGGGTCTATCCGACCACCCGCATCTGGGCGCCCTGGAATCTCGTCATGGAGAACGACGCCTGCCTGGGGCCAGACGTGCACTGTCTCAACGTCGCGACGCTCACCGTCGGCCCCGAGGCGACGGTGAGCTTCGGCACGGTGCTGTGCGCGGCCAGCCACGACATCCACAGCGTGGACCGGCGGCTCATCGCCGGGCCGATCCGGATCGAGCGGGGCGCGTTTCTCTTCGCGGAGGCCTTCGTCTGCATGGACGTCACCATCGGCGAGGGGGCCGTGGTGGCGGCCCGGGCCTTCGTCCGCCGCAGTGTCGGAGCCTACGACGTGGTGGCCGGCAATCCCGCCCAGATCGTCTCCAGACGGCGGGTCGCGGCGCCGCCAGGCTGACCAGCCCATGCGTCTGCAGCACACGTCGATCCTGCGGCCTCGCGACGTCTCGCGATCACCGCGGCGGCTTCGTCCGGCCCGGCGACGCGTCGGGCGAGCCGGGCTCGAGCAGGTCGCAGACGGCTCCGCGGAGCGCGGCTCGGGACCAGCGGCCGGCCACGGCATCGGCCGCCCGTCGCCCCATCGCCTGGAGGTCGGCCTCGGGCAGGGAGGCCGCGGCCCGCACCGCGGCCACGGTGGCGGCGACGTCGCCGTGACGGACGTGCCAGCCGCAGTCTCCCGCCCGGACGAGCTCGCCGGCGGGGCACGGATCGGGGCCGAGCAGCAGGATCGGCCGGCCGACGGCCATCGCGCCGTAGATCTTGCAGGGGTGGACGATGCCCACCATCCGATCGCCGACGCTGACCACGTGCAGGTCGGCCGCGGCGAGGCTCGTGCCGAGCGTTTCCCGCGGCTGGTAGGGGAGCGACATCACGTTCGGCACGCCCGCCTGCACGAGCCGCTCGACCTCGGCCTTGCCGGTGCCGCCGCCGACGAACACGAACCGCAGCCGCGGGTCGTCGGCCAGCTGCCGCGCGGCCTCCAGCAGCGTGGTGAGCGGATTCTGCTCCGAGTGATTGCCGGAATACATGACGACGAACGCATCGTCGAGCCCGTGGGCCGCACGGAAGGCGTTCCTCGGCCTGTCCGCCGCGGCGCCCGGGAGCGGGGGGCTCACGTCGTCGAGCGGCCACGGTGGGATGACCGTGATCGTGTCGGCCACGGGGAGCACCCGCTCGAGCCTCTCCTGCATGAAGCGGTCGAGCGCGATCACGTGCGTCGCCTGCCGGAGCGTCGCCCGATTGATCCAGCTGAACACGCGGGCCGGCAGCGACGTGGCGCCGATCCTGCCGGCGGCGATCATCTGATCGGGGTTCAGATCCATCACCCACCAGGTGAGCGGGATCCGGCGCAGCCGCGAGATCAGCACGCCGGCGAGGCCCGCGAAGGGCGGGCTCGTGCTCACGACCACGGCGGCCGGCCGCGGGCCCAGGAGCGCAAGCACCACGGCCTGGGCCAGGAAGATGGCCTGGGCCAGCAGACGGACGGCGATGCTCCGCTTGCCGAAGCTGGAGAGCGGCAGCCGGCGGATGCGGACGCCGCCACGGATCTCGCGGGAGGGATAGCGGATCGACGGGTCGTCGTAGCCGCGTGCCGACGTGAATACGACCACGTCGTGCCCGCGCCGCGTCATCTCCTCGGCCGCGTCGGCGATGTGCTGGCCCACGGCCGCGGGGTCGGGCACG
>JBILVO010000221.1:0-4311 GCA_044370415.1 Pirellulales bacterium | reverse complement strand
TCCGCACCCACTCGGGCGCCTCTGGGTGGCAGCCGAGCGTCTTGTAGGGCTGGTCGTCGGTGAGAATGAAGAGGATGTTGGGCTGCCGACGCGGCTCGGCGGCCGAGAGATCGACGGCGCTAACCGGCGTCACGACGGCGCCGATCGCGGCGACGGCAATCATGCGTTGGAGGCGACTCAAGGGCTGACTCCGCGCGGGCCCTCGGCTCCGGACGTGATGCCGAGTCAGACGTCACCACGGGTCGCCATGGTACCCGACCAGCGGGCCGCGGTCGTCGCTGGGCGAGGGACATCTGGCTACGATGTCGTGTCGAGTCACGGCACCCGTCGTGATGGGCCGCGGCGATGCGTTCGATCTTGCTCGCCTGCTGCCGCATCGCCTGTGGAGTCGCCTGTTGGGGATGCATTCCGGGCCGTCCGCGGCGGAGACGCACTCGCGGCTCCGTCTGGCGTCTATCTTTGAGAGAGCACCGCGGGATGCAATACTTAACAACGGCGTCCACCCTTGACCGCCGACTCCGCCGGGCTGGCCACCAGCCGCAAAGATTATGGCAATGATCGGAGCCATCCACCGACGTGCATCGGCCTGCGGCATGCTGCTCGCCGCCGGTGTGGTGCTGCACGCAGTGGCCCTGCCGGCTGCCGAGCGGAAAATCGACTTCAACCGCGACGTGCGGCCGATCCTCTCGGATCGCTGCTTCTCCTGCCATGGTCCCGACGCCGACAATCGGCATTCGGGGCTGCGGCTCGACGACCGAGCCGTGGCGGTGGCCGAGCTGGCCAGCGGCGCGACCGCCATTGTGCCGGGCGAGCCGGCCCGCAGCGAGCTGATGTCGCGGATCAGCAGTGACGATCCCGACGTCGTGATGCCGCCACCCAGGATCAACAAGCCGCTGCGGCCGGAGGAGGCCGACGTGCTGCGGCGGTGGATCGCGGAGGGGGCGGAGTACCGCGGACACTGGGCCTTCGAGCGGGTCGAACGCCCGGCGGTTCCCGACGTCGGCCCCGCCTCGTGGCCACGGACGCCGATCGACCGCTTCATCCTCGCGAGGCTCGACCGCGAGGGACTTTCCCCGAATGCGGAGGCCGACAGGCAGACGCTCGCGCGGCGACTGTCGTTGGACCTCCTCGGCCTGCCCCCCGATCCGGCTGCCGTCGACGCGTTTGTCGCCGACACGTCGCCCGAAGCCTACGATCGCTACGTCGACATGCTGCTGGCCAGCCCGCACTTCGGCGAGCGGATGTCGCTCGAGTGGCTCGACGCGGCTCGGTACGCCGATTCGAGCGGCTACCAGACCGACTCGAGCCGGCAGAACTGGCCGTGGCGGGACTGGCTCATCAAGGCCTACAACGACAATCTGCCGTTCGACCGCTTCACGATCGAGCAACTGGCCGGCGACATGCTGGAGAAGCCGAGCCGCGACCAGATCGTGGCCACGGGCTTCAACCGCAATCATCGCCTCAACGGCGAGGGGGGCATCATCGCGGAGGAATGGCGGGTCGAAACCGTGATCGACCGGGTCGAAACGACCGGCCAGTCGTGGATGGGGCTCTCGGTCGGCTGCAGCCGCTGCCACGACCACAAGTATGATCCACTGACGCAACGCGAGTTCTACGGGCTGTTCGCGCTCTTCAACAACGTGCCCGAGACCGGCACGAACCAGGGGAGCCAGCATCGCGGCGGGGGCAACATCGATCCGGTGGAACTGCTCCCCACGCTTGAGCAGGAGCGGGAACTGGCCCGCCTGGAGGCCGTGGTCGCCGACGCCGAGGCCGCCCTGAAAACGGAAGTGGCGGGCATCGACGCGCTCGTGGCGGATTGGGAGGGCCGGATGCGGCCGACGCTCGCTGCGCCCCAGCGGGGCTGGGAGCCGTTCGAGCCACTGGAACTGCGGAGTGCCGGCGGCGCGACGTTCCGGCGGGCCGAGGACGGGACCTGGTTCGTCGAGGGCCCGCTTCCGCCCCGGGACACCTATGAGTTCGAGACGCTCGTGCCGGCCGACAGGCTCGGGGGGCTGCGGATCGAACTGCTGCCCGACGCGAGCCTCGGCGGCGGCGGCGGCTTTGGCCGCGCGGGCAACGGCAACGTCGTGATCACCCGCATCGAGGCGGAGATCGATCCGCCGGGCGATGCCCGCGCGATACCGGTGGACCTCGAGCGCGCCGAGGCCACCTACGAGCAGGCGGGTTGGCCGGCGAAAAGCGCGCTCGTGGGCACGGCCGACGGGGGCAACGGATGGGCCATCGACGGCAACGATCCCGCGAAGCGCGTGCCGCGGCAGATCGCGGTCTTCCCTGGGCGGCCCGTCGCGGTGCCGGAGAACGCGAGGCTCGTCATCCGCGTCCGTCAGGAGGCGTTCGAGGGGCATGCCTTCGGTCGGTTCCGGCTCTTCCTCTCGACGGAGGAGCCGGGCATGCTCGGCGTCGCCGGGGTGACTGTGCCGGATGGCGTGCGGGCCGCCCTGGCCGTCGCCGCGGCCGACCGCTCGCCGCAGCAAACGTCAGCGGTGAAGACGTTCTACCGGGAGAAGGTGGACGGCCCGATCAGTCGGGCCGCAGCGGCCCGCGCCGCGGCAGCCAAGAGCCTCGACGATTTCCGGTCGTCGCTGCCGAGCGTCATGGTGATGAAGGAGGGGCCGCAGCGCGAGGCCTTCGTGCTGCTGCGCGGCGAATACGACAGGCGCGGAGAACCGGTGCAGCCCGCGCTCCCGGCGTTTCTGCCGCCGCTACCCGCGGGCGCGAAGGCCGACCGGCTGGCGTTCGCACAGTGGCTCGTCTCGCGCGATCACCCGCTCACGGCGCGGGTCTGGGTGAATCGCACCTGGGAGCGTTTCTTCGGCACCGGCCTCGTGAAGACGAGCGAGAACCTCGGGAGTCAAGCTGAGTATCCCAGCCACCCGGAACTGCTCGACTGGCTCGCCGCCGAGTTCATGGAGTCGGGCTGGGACATGAAGCGGTTCATCAGGCTGATCGTCGGCAGCGCCACGTATCGGCAGGCCGCGACGACCACCACCGAGAAGCTCGCCAAAGATCCGGCCAACCGGCTGCTCGCGCGGGCGCCGCGGATCCGTCTCCCCGGCGAGATCGTGCGGGATTCCGCGCTGGCGGCCGCCGGCCTGCTCGTGCCGACGGTCGGCGGGCCGAGCGTGCGGCCCTGGATGCCCGCGGGTGTGTGGGACGAGACGAGCAAGTACGGCGACCTCCGCGGCTACAAACCAGACACCGGACCCGGCCGCCATCGTCGCACGATGTACACGATCTGGAAGCGGACGGCCGCGCCGCCGACCATGCTGCTCTTCGACGCTCCCAGCCGCGAGACCTGCATCGTGAAGCGCTCGCGGACCAACACGCCGCTCCAGGCGCTCTCGCTGCTCAACGAGACGACGTTCGTCGAGGCGGCGCACGGCCTCGCAGCACGCATGATCGTGGAGGGGGGCGACACGCCCGCTGGCAGGATCTCCCGCGGGTTCCGGCTGGTGCTCGGCCGCCGACCCACCGCCGATGAACTGGCGGTCCTTGTGGACGGCTTCGAGGCCGATCGGGAGCAGTATGGGCGGACCCCGGAGGCGGCGGAGAAGTTCGTGCAGGCGGGCCAGAGTGCCGCGGCCGATCGGATCACCCTGGCCGAGTTCGCCGCCTATGCGCTGGCGGCCAACGTGATCATCAACCTCGACGAGTTCGTGACGAGAGACTAGCGACCATGGCAGGCCACGATCCGACATCGATCCAGGACGCGCTCAATCGCCGCGTCTTTCTCGGCGGCGCCGCGGGGGGGCTCGGGTATGCGGCCCTCGCGGGCCTAATGAGGCCGCAGGCCGCGCGGGCGACGCCGCCGGCCGGGACCGTCAGGCCGACGTTCCCCACGTTTCCGCCGAAGGCGAAGCGGGTGATCTCACTGTTCCAGTCAGGCGCGCCGTCGCAGATGGATCTCTTCGATCCCAAGCCCGGGATGGAGAAGCACCGCGGCGAGGACCTCCCGGAGTCGATCCGGCAGGGGCAGCGGCTCACCACGATGACCAGCGGCCAGAAGAGTTTTCCTGTCGCACCGTCGATTTTCCGGTTCGCCCAGCACGGCGAGAGCGGCATGTGGTTCAGCGAGCTACTGCCCGGCATGGCCCGGCACGCAGACCGGTGGTGCATGATCCGCTCGATGTACACCGAGCAGATCAACCACGACCCGGCGATCACGTTCTTCCAAACCGGGCATCAACTCGCCGGCCGTCCCAGCATCGGCTCCTGGGTGAGCTACGGCCTCGGCAGCGAGAACGCCGACCTGCCGGCCTACATCGTTCTCACGAGCTTCGGCTCGGG
>JBILVO010000106.1:0-14549 GCA_044370415.1 Pirellulales bacterium | reverse complement strand
CCGTCGGGTGTGAGCAGGCTTTCGGGCGCAAAGAAATCCACACGCCATGGCGGGCTGCCAAAGAGGCTCTGCTCATCCCTGCGCCAGTTCATGCGGCCATGGCTCTGCGGGACGAACTGCTCGGCTTTGGCGTCCCAATCGCCGATGTAATAGCGGCAGCCGAGCGGATGGCTGATGCACAAGAGCATCCACTTGTTGCCGAGCGGAAAGAAGTTGGCGCAGGAGATGTCCTCGCCGCGAGCGACATCGGGCATGTCGTACTTCATGAAGTCACCCACCAGCGTCCACGTCTTCAAGTCTTTGGACTTCATCAGCGGCTGGCTCTCGCCGCCGGCGATGGCGTAGTACGTGTCGCCGATCAGAAAACAATCGGGGTCCCAGTGGCGGATCTTTGGCTCCTGGCCGTCAGCGGTCTTGACGTCGAGTGGATAAGGTTTTTCCCACGCGGTGAGTGTGCGATCCGTCGCGATGGCGATCTGGTTTTTGCCCGATCCCTGGCCGTGATAGATGACTGCGGGCTTGCCCTCCTTGGTGATGAAGCCCGTGCCGCTGAACATGCCGTGGCCGGTGAATGACGGCTGGAGTGCCGTCGGCTGCCACGTCCAGTGCAGCATGTCCGGGCTCGTGACATGGACGAAGGCGAACGATTTCTTCTCCTTCCACGGATGCGCGAGGATGTAGTGCAGATGGTATGTGCCATCGAGGGAGAAGGCCGCATTGGGATCGCCCGGCAGACTGTCACCACCGGGATGCGTGAGGTGGTAGTGCAGCGCGAGATCGTCATCAGCAGCGTGCAGCGCGGCCAGCGGCGCGAGTAGGAGAGCGGCGAGGAGCGGGAAGGTGTATTTCATGGCTATTTGTCGAGAGTGAGTTTTCCAAAGCGAATCGAGCGCCGGTGACTCTTCTCGTCACCGCTGTCCCACACCGCGCGGAACTCATTGCTCGCTGTTTCAACCAGCGTGGGATAGGAGTTGTGGATGCCGGCGTCGAAGAAGGTGCGCTCGTCGCTCCAGGCGCCGCTCGCAGGCTTCACCTTGTACCGCAGCGTCATGCGGCTGAAGGCGGGGCCGTCGTTGTAGATGTAGAGTTGAGTGCCGGTGCGCGACTGGCCGAACCACGCTTCCGATACGGTGTTCCATAGGTCCGGCTCTTCCTGCGCGATGCTCCACGTCTTGCCGCCGTCGGTGCTGGTGCTGGACCAGGCGCGGGGAGGAGTAATCGCGCCGCCATCGAGCAGAGTGCCCTCCTTTCGACCCACGGAGGTCCGCATGACCATCTTGAGATGCTGCTGCTCGTTGATGACGGCGATCTGGCCCTCGTGCAGGAAGATCTTCGCCGGCTCCGGCTGCGGCACATAACCGCCGAGGCTCCAATCGAGCAGGCTGGTGCTGCGCAGCACAAAATGCTCGCGCTGGCCGAGCGGATCAGCCCGCTTCGTGTTGCGATGCACGGGCAGCAGATAGACGGGCTGGCCGTCTTCGATGATGCGCTGGATGTCACCGAGAATGACGAGCGGCCCGGTGTAGTGCATCGCCAGTTCGACGGGATTCCACGAGCGGCCGCCGTCGCCACTGTAGGCTGCGGCGAGATGAGAATCCTCGCTGTCGGCATAGTTCAGCGGGCAGCGCATGGCAAAGCACCACAGCACATCCTGGCCAGGCGGATGGTAGAGCACCGCGTTGCAGTAGCCGAACTGCATCGCGCCATGCCGCTGTTCGTGGTCGAAGATCGTGCTCGGGATGCTCCAGGAGTCGCCGTCGTTCGTCGAAACGACAGCATCGATGCTGCCCATGTCCCCCTTGCCCGCGATGCCCTTCTGATAAGCCACGACGAGGTGTTTCGCTTTCCACAAGGCGATGCTCGGCTGCCCGAGCAAGGATGCACGCGGCTCTTGGTCGGCAGTGCGGACAACGCGCACGTCGCGGACATCGCCGGTGGTTGGGGCGGTGGTGACTTGGGCTTTGGCGTGGAGAGCAGCCAAAGGCGCGAGCAGCAGGGCGGCGAGGAGGGGGGAGGTGGGTCTCATGGTTTCTCCCGAATTCAGTTCAGGGCGGTCACCTGGTTGCCGAGTCACATCATGCGTGGCACACGGATCCGAGCGGCTCAGATGTCGGAGATCCTCCCGGTGCTCGAGGCGAAGTCGGCGTCTTCCACGCCCAGCCGCTCGAGCATCGTCACGAACAGGTTGCAGAGGGGCGTGTTGTGCTCGCGCGAGTAGGCCACGTGCCGCCCGTGCCGGAAGCCGCCGCCGGCGAGGATGATCGGCAGGTTCGTCGTGTCGTGGATATTCGCATCGCCGAGGTTGCTGCCGTAGAGCACCATCGTGTGGTCGAGCAGCCGCGCGTCCGCCTCGCGGGTGTCGGCCAGGCTCGCCAGGAGCCGTCGCAGCGACTCCATGTGCCGCCGGTCAGCCGCCTCGAGCTGGCGGATCTTCTCGGGGTGGCGGCCGTGGTGGCTGAGGTTGTGGTAGATGTCGGTCGACGCTTCACCCTCAGCCAGCTCGAAGACCGGTGTCCTGAAGGCGTCCACCATAAGCGTCACGATCCGCGTGGAATCGGACTCAAGCGCCAGGCGGGCAACGTCGAACATCAGGTCGAGCCTCTCGAACAGCTGCTTCGCGGAGGCGATGTCGGTGGGCGCGGGGACCGGCGGCGCGGGCGGGGGACGTCGATCCCATTCACGGGTGGTCGCGAGCCTGCGCTCCACCTCGCGGATGCTCGTCACGTACTGTTCGAGCCTGGCCCGGTCACTGCTGCCGAGGCTGCGGGTGAACCGGCCCGCCTCGCCGTCGAGTGCGTCGAGGATGCTGCCCCGGGCGTCGAGCCTGGCGAGCTGCCGCTCCACGGCGGCCGCGTCTCCCCGCACGAATATCGCCTCATACACCCGCCGTGGGCTGTCTTCCGCCGGGAGGAGTGCGCCGTCGCGGGTCCAGGCCAGGCTGCGGAGGGCCTTCTCGACGTTCACGCCCAGATTGAGCGTGGGGAGCCGCGTCTGCTGCCCGAGCCTTTCGGCGGCGAACTGGTCGAGCGAGATCGTGTTGCGGAAGCCCGCCTTGAAGCCGCCGCGGGCGGCGGTGAGAAAGCAGTTGTCGGTGCTGTGCGCGCCGGTGACGCCCGGGTGCGAGAGACCGCTGAAGACGGTGAAGTCATCACGGTGCTCGGCGAGCGTCGCGAGCGTCGACGACAGCTCGTAGACGGGGCCGTTCGTCGCGGGAAAGAAGTTGTGCGGCAGGAGCCCGATATTGTTGCACACGATGAGCATCCGCTGCGGCGGCTGCGTCGAACTGCCTGCGGCATCGGCCATGCATTCGAGCCACGGAAGCGTCAGGGCGGCGGCGCCACCGCGCAAGACCGCGCGACGGGAGATCCTCCGGGCGGTCACGTTGCGCACAAACCGGCTCATGGCGTGTTCTCCAGGCGACCGCGAAACAGAGGGCTCGTCACCACGCCCAGGAGCAGGTCGCGGGTGCGGTAGCCGTCGGCCTCACAGGCGTCGAGGATCGTGTCGACCTCGGGCCGGTCGGCGAATCCCACCGGTGTGCCGGTGGCGTAAAGCGTGAACTGGCAGACAAGATTGCGAGCCAGCGTGCGGGCGTCGGCACTCAAAAGGGCCTTGAGCCCACGGACGTCGCGGAAGCTGCGGCCGTCGGCGAGCGTGCCGGATGCGTCGACGGCACCGGTCAGTGAGTACGAGGAGTCGTGCCCCGCACGGTCGATGCCCTGCACGCGATCACCATCGCCGAGACCCCGGTAGCGCGACCGCCAGCCGCCGCAGACATCGAAGTTTTCCAGGGCGAACCCGAGCGGATCGAAGGCCGCATGGCAGGAGGCGCACGTCGTAGAGCGGGTGTGCAGGGCGAGCAGGTCGCGGATCGATGTCGCACCGCGGATGTCGGGCTCCACGGCGGGCACGCCCGGGGGTGGCGGCGGCGGAGGCTGGCCGAGGAGGCGGTCCATGATCCAGACGCCCCGCAGCACCGGGGAGGTGCTCGTGCCGTTGGCCGTGACCTTCTGGACGGCCGCCTGCGTGAGCAGGCCGCCATAGGGACTGTCTGCGGGCAACGTCACTTTCTGGACCGCTGAACCCACGACCTCCGGCAGGCCGTAGTGCCGCGCGAGCCGGTCGTTGACGAACGCGAAGTCGGCCTGCACGACGGCCGTGGCGGGCAGATTCTCGCGGATCATGGCCGCGAAGAAGCTCCGCGTCTCGCGGCCCATGGAATCGACGAGGTAGTCATCGAGCCGGTATTCCGGAAACAACGCGACGTCGGGGTCGGTGGTGCGCAGGGCGGCGAGATTCAGCCAGCAATCGGTGAAATGCCTGACGAACTGCTCGAACCCCGGCCCATCGATCAGCCGCTCGGCCTCCCGCCGGAGCACAGCGGCGTCGCGCAGCCGGCCGGCTCCCGCGAGATCTGCGAGTGCCGCGTCGGGCCGCGAGTCGGCGAGGAAGTGCGAGAGCCGGTTGGCGATCGCCCAGTCGTCGGCTGCCGAGGTCGGCTCGCGGAGGTACAGGTAAAGATCCGAGCAGAGAAACGCCTGGTAGCCCACCAGGAGCGCCGCGGCGAGCGGCTCACCCTGCGTGAGCCGCTCGAGCACGAGCCGTTCGAACTCGGCGACCGCCTCGTCGGGCACGGGCTCGCGGGCGGCGCGGCTGATGAAGCGCCGCAGCAACCGCCTGGCATCCTCGCCGGGCGTCGTCGACTCGACTTCGACGCCAAGCTCGTCGAACAGCACGCGGTGCGAGGCGGGGGGCCACGACGGGGGCGGGATGGGGCCTTCCATCTCCAGCCACTGCACCGCGATGCCCGGCTGTCCGCCCTCCGGGAATGGCGGATAGCGGTAGTAGCCCGTCTTGCCCTGTGCGTCGATCTGCGGCACCGGCAGGCCGAGCAGCCCATACTCGAGCGTCTGGCCTGCGAGCAGGTGGACGGTCGTCTCGTAGACGCCGCCTTCAGGCTGCACGTCGATGATGCCGCCCGTGATCCGCACGTCTTCGGCGATGTCGTGATTGGTCGGCTTGCGTGCGCGGAAGGTCAGCGGCACGGGACGCGTGCCGCGTTCACATGCGAAGTCCGCGGTCTGCACGACGGACCGCGCAGAGAACCTCACCCGATAGTCGCCCGTGGCGGACGCGCGGATGGTCTGCGGATACACCGCATACGGCCATCCGGGCGAACGAAAGAGCGCGAACTCGAGGCCCGAATCGGGAGCGACGCGGTCGCCTTGGACAGGCTTGTTGGCATCGAGATCGACCCGCCTGCCGTCGCGTGCGTAGAAGAGTGACTGCGGGCCGCCGACAACCCCCTTCGGCCCGAGCTGCGTGCCGACCACACGAGTCGTTCGCGGCTCGGGGGCCGCGGGCGCCGTCGCCGCTGCCTGCCGCAGCGCCGTCTCCACGGCATCGAGCGTCGCCGTGAGCTGCACGTGTGACATGTCGAGCACGTCGGCGACCTTGTCGAAGTGCCTGCTCCGCCGGTCTTCGGGCAGCATGTGGCGGATGTCGAGGCGGGGTAGTTGCAACAGTGTGCGGAGATTCTGCTCGAGCTCGTCGCGCGTGAGCCGCCGCAGCGTGCCGCGGCCGTGTGCGGCCGTGTGGGCCCGGGCCGCAGACAAGAGCGGCCCGGCCAATCCCGCCACGAGCGCCCGCCGGTCGGCGGCGGCCAGCGGCTCGGCGTCGGGGGGAGGCATCTCTCCCTTCTCGATCCGATCGTGGACGAGGATCCAGCGGCGGAGCGTGGCAGGGTCGGCGAGGTCGCTGCCGAGCGCATCGAGGTCGAATCCACCCTCCGCTGCGCCGTCGGCATGACAGAGGCCGCAGGTGCCGCGGACGGCCGCCACGGCTCGTCCATCGAGGCCGTCGCCTCGGCCGGTCGTGGCAGCCACCGCGAGGCTCGCGGCCGAGAACGCCACCACGCAGGCGCGTGTCACGCGGAGTGTTGCGGTCATGCCCTGCTCTCACACTTTGGGAAACAGCAGCCCGGTGACGTGGTCGACGATGCCGGCGATGGCGCCCGTCCGCTTGCTGCCGCGGGCTCGGACGATCGTGCATGCCGCGTAAGTAGGCTTGAGCACCGCCCCGGGCAGGCGATCGAGGAGCCTGCCGAAGGCATCGTCGGTGGCAGAGAGCAGGGCCCCATGCACGAAGAGCGTGGCGGGATTGAAGATGTTGACGACGGCTCCCACGGCGACCGCGAGCTGGTCGATGGTCGCATCGAGCTCCGCCGCCGCGTCGATGCGGCCAGAGCGGATGCCCGCGATCACGTCGTCGATGCCGAGCTGCCGGCCCAGCCTCTTCGAGACCCGCCGTGCCAAGGCCGAATCGGTGGCCAGCGTCTCGAGACAGCCACGGTTGCCGCAGCCGCAACGTGGCCCGCGGGGATCGATCCGGACGTGTCCGATCTCGCCCGCCAGCCCCGTCGAACCGGTGAGGAGTCGGCCGCCGCTCATCACGCCCAGGCCGAGCCCGGTGCTGACGTCGAGCATCGCGAAATCGGCGAGTCCCCTGGCCGCCCCGAACATCGATTCGCCGAGGCAGAGGGCGTGGGACTCCTGCACCATGCGGCAGGGGATGCCGAGCCGTCGCCCCAGATCGAAGGACGGGCTCCGGCCGTCGAGGATGTGCAGGTTGGGCGAGAAGAGCACCTTGGCGACGCCCGAGTCGACCAGGCCCGGCACGGAGATGCCGACGCCGAGCAGCTCACCGCCGACGCGGCGGATAAGCGTGCGGCAGGCCCGCGCGAGCCGGGCGATCAAATCCCGATACGTCTTCGGCGTCGTGAACCGCAGGGTCTGGGCGTCGCCATGCCGGCTGTCGATGCCTGCGGCCACCACCGTGCACTGCCTGGCATCGATGACGATTCCGAGTACGGCGGATCGCGTCGCGGCAAGCCGCAGCAGGCGGCCGGGCCGGCCGGCCTTGCGTGGCGCCGTGGCGTCATCGTTCGTTTCCTCGAGCAGGCCACGCTCGAGCAGCGAGTCGGCCGCCTTGGTGATGGTCGGCGCCGCCATGCCAGTGACGCGGCCCACGGCCTTGCGGGAGAGCGGACCCTCGACGAGCACCGCATCGAACACCCGCCGCTCGTTCATGCGCCGCAGGAGCGGCGCGTCGATCCTCACGGGCCGGCTGCGTGGGGCCGCGACGGACGGGGCAGGCATGGCGGATCTCCGGTGACGCGGCCGCAGGCGTGCGAGACGGCTTCGTCGACCGGCTGAATCTAAGAGAGCCTGCAGAATTGTGCAAGCGACTGAACAAAATTGAACCGGCCCTGAAAAACACCACGCGGCGGAGCGTGAGAGAGGACGTTGCGGGATCTCCACCGCGGGCCTCGCCGCGGCTCGACACGGTGAACTCGCGATACAATCACCGACACGAACGGCGGTGGATGGCCCACGGTCGCCAGCCGCAAGACACCGGGCTTCGGCTCCAGGAGCATGTCAGTTGATGGACGTCACCCAACTGCCGTTCAACCGCCTTATCGGCCTCGAGCCAGTGGCCGATGACGGCGCGTTCCTCGTCAGCCTGCCCGATGGTCCGCAGTACACAAATCACCTGGGCACCGTCCACGCCTCCGCGCTCCTGGCCGTCGCGGAGGCTGGGTCCGGGGCGTTTCTGCTCGACAGGTTCGGGGGTGCTTCCGGGCTCGTCCCCGTCGTGCGGCGACTGGAGGCGAAATTCCGCCGTCCGGCGTCCGGTCGTGTGTCGGCGCGGGTGGCGGTGGCAGATGAGGAAACAGCCCGCTGGGTTTCGGATCTGGCCAGCCGTGGCCGAGTGACGGCAGCAGTGCCGGTCGAGGTCGTGGATGCAGCCGGCACGGTCGTGCTGTCCGCCACAGTCGAGTGGTTCATCGCCCGAGGCGACTCCACGGCCAAACAGGGCGGCTCGGCCACACAGGGCAACGCGAGCAATGCGCAGCACCGTGATGCGTGACGGATGCTCGCTCGCCGGTGAGTCATCGATATGACCGTTCAAGATGAACCGCAGCTGGCCCCACCCGGTGCCGGGCTTCCCGTGCCTGAGCTGGTGGCATCGCGATGCCTTCTCGCCCTGATGCGGTGGACAGTCAGCCGCCGTTCGTTTGATGCGCGATTCGCGCGAGAGCGGGAGCGGATCGGCCGGCTGGTCCGCGAATGCGATGCAGAGGCCGGTTCACGCCGCGTGCTCATCCGCCGCATTCCAGGGCTCGAAGACAGCAGCCGCTCCTGGTCGGTCTGGATGACCGTGGACCACCTTCGGATCGTCAACGAGGCGATCGCCTCACTCATCGGAGATCTGGTGCGTGGACTCACCCCGGCGGGCGAGGCCAGCATCGCGGCCGTGAAGCCGAGCGTTGCGGCCGGGCCGGAGGTCGTAGCCGCGTATGAGACGTCGTGCGACGCCCTCGCGTCGGTCGTTGCCTCGTCGCCGACCCTAAACACGGCCGTTCGCTTCCCGCACCCCTGGTTCGGACCGCTCGATGCAGCCGGCTGGCATGCCCTGGCCGGCGTGCACATGGGCATCCACCGGGCCCAGATCGAGCGGATCCTCGCCGGCTCCGTCGGCCGCTGACGAAACGGCCTTCGCTGCGAGTCAACTCGTGGCCGCGTGACGCCGTCTCACGGCGGCAGCTCCTGGTTGCACACACCTTGTGAGCCCGGCGGGAACAGATTGTTCGAGAAGTGCATCCCGCGCGGACCTGTCGGGCTGGGGTTGATGACGACGGCACGGGCGTACCGGGGCGGGCCGATGGTATGGATGAGGTTGCCGGTGACGATCACGTCGGTGAGCGGCGGATCGTCGGGATGCTGGCCGTCGTCGAACTTGAAGGGGGCGTTGTCATCGCCCCAGATCCAGCGGGCGCGGCCGTGCCCGAAGTCGGAGACGATGTTATTGGCGATGATCGAGCCGCCGTCGGCGTTGTCCGGCTTTCCATCCTCGGCGGCGTGCGCGGCGACGCCAGGCATCAGGCCGATGGACCAGAGCGAGTTTCTCACGAACTGGTTGCCCGAGATGGTCACGTTGCGGCTGCCGTGCATGGCCTTCATGCCCACGAACGAGTCGACGACCACGTTGCCGCTCACGATCACGTGGTCGGCGTGGATGTCGAGCCCTTGCGCGGCGTTCTCGATGTGGTTGCCCAGGATGCGGGTCAGGTCGCTGACCTCGGGCGACGTGACGATGATGCCGCTGCCCTGCTGCCAGTTGTTCACGTAGTTCCCGTCCCAGGTGGTTTGGCTCGGCAACCTGCCCTTCACGGGATTCTTCTTCACGAAGTCCCCCAGTGTGTGCTGGGCCTTCATCTCGGGCGTGGGCAGGAGGTTGTCCTCGACGACGCGATTGCCCTCGATGAGCGTGCCCGTGCTCGCGATCACCTTGATGCCCGTGCCGTCGGTGCAGTTGAAGGCGTAGCCCCAGTCCTCGCTCGCCGTACGGTCGTCGATGCTCACACGCATGTAGTTGCGCACCAGGCAGCGGCTGATCCGGCAGTGTGAGCTTTCAACCACGGTGATGGCGCCGGCGTTCGAGCGGTTGTCGAGTGCCCGCACGTTCTCGATGACGAGATCTCGGCACTTCACGGCGAGGATGCCATCGCGGGCGGTGTCCATGCTGCCTTCAGGCCGCGTGAGCGTGAGGTCACGGATCTCGACGCCGGTGGCGCCGTCGATCACGACGATCTGCCGGTCGGCGTTCTGCTGGATGATGCGGCCGGGGCCGAAGAGCCCGCCGCGGTCGCCGCGGATGCGGATCGCGTCGGTGATCGGGTAGTCGCCAGCCGGCACAAAGAGCACTCGGTTGGGGTTCGCATCGAGCGCCGCCTGGATCGAAGGGTAGGCGGCGATGGAGAGTTCCGCGGCATCGGCGGTGGATGCCAGGGTAAGAGCGAGCGGGAGGAGCAGGAGCAGCAAGCGCGCGGCCATCGTTGCACCGGAGCGTGTATTCATTGGGGTAAGCCCGGCACATATCCTACCGGCCTGGCCGGGCCTGCATTGCAGGACGGGTTCCACACAGACCGGGCGACCGCATGACTGCGATCTCGACGGCCGCAGTGCTGCCAGTGCCGCCTGTCCCCGCGGCTACTTCATTCCCGCGGCCCGCCGGCCTCGATCACATCCTTGATGTGCTGCAGGTCGCCGTGCGCGTCGGCCTTCAGGTCGCTGATCTGCTGCGTGAGTGCCGCGCGGGTCGCGGGGGCGAGCATCCAGCCCAGCGGAAATTCGATCCGGCTGGCCTTCAGCTTGAAGCCGTCGAGCACCTCGCCGCCGCGGCCGTGGATCAGGGCGGCGAGCGACTCGCCATGCTTTGTCGAGAGCGCCTTGCGAACGTGATTGAGCGTCTCGAAGGGGGCGAGCACGGCGCCGACGGCGGTGCCGACGATGCCCGCCCGGCTCCGCCGGTCGGCGTGCGATTCCTCATCGTCGAGCGGGATCGGCTCGTCGGTGATCACGATCGCGACGGTGCGAATGCGGTCGTGGAGCCCCAGTCGTTCGGCCGACGCTGCCAGCGCCTCGGCGACCTCCGCCGCCGTGAGCGTCCCCGAATTGTCGACGTAGCCGCCGTCGACGACGTGGAGGGGGCCGTCCGCAGCCGTCTCGCCGAGGATCGCGATCGGGCTGATCGCCGGAAACCGCGCGCTGAGCACCACCGCCGTGCTCAGCCGCAGTGAATCGGGCGGAACCGCAGCCGGCAGGGAGACCGCAGACGAGAGGCCGGGATCGAGGGCGACGTGGCTGTTGACGATCCGCCGGCCGCTCGCCGCCTCGGTGCTGTTCATGAACACGGTCGGCACGCGGTGCGTCGCGGCATCCCGCCACAGGGCGTTCATCGCATTCTGGAAGGCGTCCGTCCCCACCGCCTGCCGCCAGCCGAGCTCGAGCGACCGTTCCAGGACCGCCGCCCGGTCCTCGGCCCACTCGCCGTGCAGCAGGCAGGCGGCCACGTCGGGAATCAGCATCGTGGCCAGAACGGGCGAGAGAAAATCGCCGCCCAAGACCTGGCCGGCGAGACCCTGCAACGGGCCCACGTCGGCGGCGGTTGGGGGCGGGGCGTTGCCGCCGCGCCGGGTTTCGTCGACGAGCGCCGCGAACGTGGCCGCGCCGAGGCTGCCCCCCGACACACCGCTGATGCCGAGGACGTGATCGGCGAAAGCGGGCTCCGCATCCTGGATCGCACAGAGCAGACCCGCGGTCCAGTATGCCGCACGGATGCCGCCCCCTTCCGCCGAGACGATGAAGACGGGGTAGGGCGAGCCGGCCGATTCGATCTCACTGCGGCGCGATTCGAGCCAGTCGTCGATGTGCTGCGAGAGTCGCACCTCGGCGGTGGCCGTCGCGGGCTGCGTGGCGGCGATCGTTCGCACGGAATGGATGTTGAAGGGCCCCGAGAGGAAGAGGCCCAGCACCGCGAGAAAGATCGCGATCGAGACTCCCTGGGTGAGCCAATGCCCCAGGAAAAAGAAGAGCACGTAGGTCAGCGCGAGCCAGAAATACGCGGCGAAGAGGATGACAGCGGCCGGGCCGATCACGGGAGCACGCGTCTCCGGGGCGGCGGCGATCCAGCAGCCCGCGGCGATCCAGCCGAGCGAGAGGACGAGCCCCGCCCACCGGCGCCAGTGACGCGTGGCGGCGCCGAGCCCGACCTGCCACCAGAGGCCGTCGAGGATCGCGAGGCCGACGAAGAGCACGACCGCCCCGGTCACGAAGGGGGAGGAGGAGAGAAGCAGGCCGAGTAGAAAGAACGCGACCAGGCCGACGCTGCCGAGCAGCTGGCGCCGATCCAGCGTCCAGGGGCGGGCGAGGTGCGCCAGAACCGTGGGGCACCGCGCCAGGACGACGGCGGGCATGACCAGCGTCTGGAAGAGAATCCCAAGCTGCTGCAGCTCCTGACGGCGTTGCGGCAGGAGGAAGGGGCTGCTGCCGACGGCATGCACGACCAGCAGCGGCACGAGGAAGGCGGCGAGCAGGCCGAGCAGTCCCGGCACCGTGAAGCAGGCATAGCCGCGCGGGGCCGAACCGGCGATCTCGTTCTCACGCCTGGATTCCAGGATCTGCGACGCAAACAGCGTCACCAGTACCGCCCCCAGCGTGCTCGTCATGAAGAAGCCGCGCACCTGCCAGGCATGGCCCGCTGCACCCGCGGCCCAGAGGGCCTCCCGCCCCTGGGGCACGAAGGCGATCGCGATCCCGACGGAGAGCGTCGCGAGCAGCAGGAACCAGCAGCGGCCGAGCGCGTCGAGGACCTCATAGGCCCACGCCGCGAAGGCGGCGAGGCCAGCGGTCATCTGCTGCCGAAGCGGCCCGGTCGTGGTCGGTGACGGCAGATCCATGGCGGTAGGCAATGATACAGGAAGTGCTGGACGCCAAGAGCGAGACGCCCGGATCGATCACGTTCCACGACGTGTCCACCGGCCGCTCGTCGGAGATCGTCGCGAGCGAGGCGGGCAGGCCGAGGCCGCACCAGGCGTGGCGGTATCATTCCCGTGGGGCAGGGGCTTTGTGGACCACACTCCGGGAGGTCGTCATGGCAACGGTCATCGCTCTTTCACAGGCCGAGCTTCTGACGCGGCTGTCGTCGATCGTGAGAGCCCACAGCGGGGCGGCATCCGCTCCCAACGACCATACGGTCAAGGGCACACTCGTGGCGATCAAGGCGAAATGGTTCCTTGGCGGGCGGCGGGTCGTGAGCAGCTTCACCTGCTCGCTCGATCCGGCCACCCACAGGGCTCGTTTCCGGGAGTCCGCTGTCGAGACCTCATGGGGGATGCCACCGCCGACCTTCACCGTCGAGACCACGAGCCAGCGTGGCGCCCGCGTGAAGCAGACCCGCGTCGACAGAGGCGTGGGGGGCGGCGGCCGGCTCGAGTTCGGCGCGTTTCGGGACAGCGTCGAGCAGGCCGTGCAGGATGCCGGGTGGGAATTCGTGTACGAGGTGGCGTGACCGCGGCGCCGGCGAGACGACGAAAACGGCCGAGGTGTGTTTGCACCTCGGCCGCTTCTTGATTGGCGCAGGGCGACGACCAGCCCACGCACGACTCCCGTCATTGAATGCGTGGCCCCGAATGCGTGGCCCCGCCCGCGTGCCTACTTCTTGGCGGCAGGCTTCGTCTTGTCCTGCTTCGGCTTCATGCTCTTCTTGTCGTTCTTCTGCGAGTTGTTGCCCTTGCCCATGTGTGTGCTCCCGTTGGGATGGAGTGAGAGATCGGCTGCCTGCGAGCCGTGCCATTCATACAATCGGCACATTGTGCGGTTGCGCTCACTTTGGCCGCGGGAATTTTTCGGCCTGGATTGAGCATGAGCCGCGGGCATAGGGTTTTCTGGACAATCCGATAACGTGGTGGCACATGCAGCGCGTGCGGGATGAGACGCGACTGCGGCGCTCTCCGGAATCGCCGAGTTCACACAATGAGTGGCATGCCGTCGGACATCTTTACGGAGCCGGACGCAGACCCCGACACACTGCGCAACTTGGGGCCGCTCGCCCGGATGGCCGGCTCTTGGCTCGGCCAGGACGGTCTGGATGTGCACCCGACTGCCGACGGGCCGGTCGAGTCGGCCTACATCGAGCGATACGAGCTGGAGCCCATCGATCCGCAGACGAACGGGCCGCAGCTATTCTATGGCCTCAGGTACCACACCCGCATCACGCAGCCGGGCGAGGTGGCCATGTTTCACGAGCAGGTGGGCTTCTGGTTGTGGGAGCCTGCCAGTGGAACCGTCGCGCTCACGCTCGCGATTCCCCGGGGGCAGGTCGCGATGGCGACTGGGCAGGCCGGCAAGGACTCACGGCATTTCACGCTGAAGGCTACGCGGGGGTCGCAGACGAACGGGATCGTGACCAACCCGTTCTTGGAGTACGCGTTTCAGACGACCGATTTCGAGATGACGGTGACCATCAATGACGACGGCACGTGGTCGTACGATCAAACGACGACGCTGAACGTCCATGGCCAGGCAAAGCCGTTTCTGCACACCGATCGCAATACGCTGAAACGAGTCGGGAAGCCCCGGCCGAATCCCCTGGCCGAAACGCACTCGCCGCCGAGATGAGTCCCGGCCGCTCCCCGAAAAGAGTTGAGGGCCGTGCTGATCTGCGGTGCCGGCGAGGCTGGCCTGCGGGGCCCCCGCCTTGAGGGCAAGCTTGCGTGAGCGGCATCAACAGCTGCAAAGAGCAGCAAGCCCGGGCCGACTATTTGTGTCGCCACTAGGAGTGCCATAAACGCAGCGGCGAAATACCGTACGGCCACAGTCCACGGGATAAATTGGTCCAGTGCTGCGGGAGCTGCCTGTAGGGAATAGAAGCCGATGATGGATGCCAGCATTCCAACAGGGCTCTGGATCGGCAACTCCGGCGTCCGATTGACCCCCTCCCGGTTTCTGTACCAGTGCTCATGAGAGAGTTGGGGAACAGTCCGCGTGGTGTGTCGGAGGGAGGGGCGCAGCCCCGACCGGAGACACACCACGCGCCGCCGCCGGGACCACCCCGGAGGCCATGTCGTCCAGCCCGGCAATGAACGCCGCCGGGGTCTGCCACTTCAGGCCGCCATGCGGCCGTCTGTGGTTGTAGTCCATCCGCCA
>JBILVO010000019.1:0-40311 GCA_044370415.1 Pirellulales bacterium | reverse complement strand
GCGGCCGGCGGCGTCGATCCGGGTGAAGCCGTGCGGATCCGCCGGGCGGGAGACGATGCGGCCGTCCGCCACCCAGATGTCGTCGACCGTGCCGTCGCGGCCGTTCGCGGGATCGTGGATCGTGCCCCCGACGAGGACGAACCGGCGTGGGCCGGCCTCGCGTGCGTCGGTGTCGCCCGCAGCGCGGCTCATGCGCGATCCCCTGTGACGGGAGCCTGCACGGCCGACACGGCCTTGTGCACGAGGAGGAGCAGTTCGCGGGCGACGGGGAAGGGGGATGGCCGCGGCGGCGCGATCGTCACGGTGCGGCCGTCTCCGCGCAGCATCGTGCCGGCGGTGAGCAGCGGATCGGCGCAGCGGAGCCAGAGCGACCGGCTTTTCGCAGTTGGCTCCGCCGTGGCGGCGCTGATCCGCACGACCGTGAGCCGCGGGCCGGCGGCCGCGATCGCGGCCTCGACGTCGGGGGCGAGCCGGCCGACTGCCAGGACGACGTCGACCTCGCCGCGGGCGATCAGCCGCGCCGCCGTGGCCTCGGCGGGCAGGAAGCTGCTGCCGGAGCGGTCGGCGCGGGCGATGCCTCCCGCCGCGCCGTACCGCCAGGTGCAGACGGCCGCCGCGGATGTGAAGCCGACGCCCGTGGCGGCCAGCGGCACCTCGAACGCCGGGGCGTGATGCGCGACGGCCCGTACCAGGTGCACGCCGCTCCAGGCGGCCAGGCCGACATCGTCGCGGGCTCCGGTGAGGAGCGCCACGCACGACGCACCGCGGACTTCCGCGGCGAGCGCGTTGCAGACGGTGGCCAGCGAGGCTTCCGTCGTGGTGGCCGCGTCACCGCCGCCGAGGACGAACTGGAGAAGGCGGGCCGCTTCCACGAGGTGATCGGCGTCGAGCGGCAGGTGCCGGTGGTGCCGCGAGTCGGGCAGCACGGCCGCAGGACCGACCGCGATCGTCCGCCGCGGCCGCCCGTCGACGAGGGGTGGCGTGACGAACCGCTCGAGGAACCGCGGGTGCGATACGGTGGGATCGCAGCCCCAGAAGAGGACGAGATCGGCACGGTCGCGGAGCTCCTCCCAGTCGGCCGTGACCCGGCCGATCCGCGCGATCGTCGGGCCGGCGACGGCGCTGGTGTCGGAGTCACCCGCATCGACCGCCGCGCCCAACGCCTCGGCGAGATCGCAGGCGGCGAGCGCTGTTTCAAGCGTGGCGTCGGCCATTCCCGTCACGAGCACGCGGCGGCCGGCGGCGAGCGCCTGCGCTGCCCGGGCGATCGTCGCGGCGCCGTGCCGATCCGCGGCCGGCGGGCCGTCGGCCGTCTCCGGCAGGGCGGCCGCAAAGGCCGCACGTCCCCTGGCGCAGTCCGGGGCGTCGTCGGCGGCCGGCGGAATGTCGTCGCAGAGCAGCGGGCACGCGGTGCAGGTGCACCGCATGCCGGCCGTGCCGGCGGCGGGCAGAACGCGGCTCACGACTTCGGGAGCACCCAGATGTTGCGGTAGCGGACCGGGTTGCCGTGGTTCTGCAGGAAGAGCGGGCCCTTCGGGCCCTCCTGCTTCCGCGGCCCGCCCGGGGTGAACGCCGGAATCTCCTGGTCGTCGTGGATCAGGATGCCGTTGTGGCGGACGGTCATGCGGGCGTTGGCCGTCTTCTTCTCGCCGTCGAACCGGGGCGCCGTGAAGTCGATGTCGTAGGTCTGCCAGGAGAGCGGCGGCAGGCAGGCGTTGACCCGCGGGGCCGCGGCCTTGTAGATCCCGCCGCACTCGTTGTCCTTGCCGTCGAGGCCGAAGCTGTCGAGCATCTGCACCTCGTAGCAGCCCTGGAGGTAGGCGCCGCTGTTGCCCCGCGCCTGGCCGCGGTCCTGCGGCTGGTACGGCAGGCGAAACTCGATGTGCCAGCGGGCGTCGCCGAAATCGTCCTTCGTCGTCACTCCCTCCATGAGCAGCCCGTCGGGTGAGACCCGTCCTTCGACGAGCCGCGACGTGTCGGTGTCGTCACCACCAGCGAAGATCACGATCGCACCCTCGGGAGGTTTTTGCCCGAGCGTCGGGCTGGCGCGGTCGACGCGGGCCAGGCTGCCGAGCGGGCTGTCGACGTCGGAGAGGGCGTGGAGCACGCCGTTCTCGATCCGTCCCTTGCGGGTGAGGCCATCCTTGTCGACGGCCTCGAGCTTCACGACCGCGGTGTCGCCGTCGCCCTCCCGCGCGCCGGTGCCGCGGATCCTGTCCGACGCGTTCCAGCCCGCCCCGGGCAGGCCACCTGGATAGGCGACGAAGTCGAACTTCCCCTCACCGAGGGCGATCACGTGTACGCCGATCGGAACGGAGTGGCCGTCGATCTGCACCTCGCCCGCGTACTCCCCCTGGATGCGGAAGTCGGCATCGGCCTGGGCGGGGTCGGTGAACGCGGGGTTGCCGGTCGGGGCCGCCGACGCGGGCAGCCCGGAGCCAGGCACGGCAAATGCACAGGCGACGATCAGCAATCGCGAGCGCACGAGCCGCGAGAGACGAGGAAGGCGCATCGACGGTCTCCTTGTGGGCAGCCTGTGGGGAGACGAGATTATGCGCGAAACCCGCAGGCTGCGGGAGCGACCGCCCATGCCGGCTATGCCAGGCCGGCTATGCCAGGCCGGTCAGCGGGCCGTCGCCGCAGTAGTCGGGATTGCCGAACCGCCGGAGCTCCGTGTGGCCCATCGCGTGGGCCAGCGAGAGATGGAGGCGGTTGTGCGGCACGCCCTTGTAGTCGACCGCCCGGCCCATCGTGAACCCGAGCCCCTTGCCCACCATCAGCCACGGGATGTCGTCGAGCGAATGCGAGTTGCCCTCGCCGAGCTCGTTGGTCCAGAGGATGGTCGTGTGGTCGAGCAGCGAACCCTGGCCGCCGGGCTCGGGTGTCTCCGCCAGCCGCTTCGCCAGGTGGGCGATCTCGCCCGCGTACCAGGTGTTGATCTTCGTCAGCTTCTCCTGCGCCGATTCATTCGAGTTGGGCTCGTGCGAGAGGTCGTGCTGCCCCTCCTCGACGCCGATCCACTTCATGTGGGCCTGCCCCACCGAGTTGGTGTATTGCAGGGTGGCGACCCGCGTGAAGTCGGCGGCCAGCGAGGCCACGACCAGCTCGGTCTGCATGCGGCTGAGCTTCGGCATGTGGTCGTTCTGCTCGACGATGCCCTGCTCGAGCAACGGCACGGCGTGCTTCACCTCCGCGTGGTGGCTCGCCAGTTCCTTCTCGAAGCCGCGGACGAGGGCGGCGTGCTCCTCCAGGATCCGACGGTCGTCTGCCGGCAGCGAGCCGGCGACCGTGGCCAGATCCTCACGCAGCTCGTCGAGCACGCTCTTCATGCTCTCGCGGTCCTTCAGCTGACCGTAGAGCTTGTGGAACATCTGGTAGGGATCGTCGAGTGGGGTGACCGGCTTGTTGGGGCCGGTGTAGACCATCCGCGTCCATGTGTCGGCCCTGTTGGGCACGAGCACGCCGAACTCGAGCGAGCCGAACCGCGTCTGCGTCTCCGGCCGCGACTGCAGGTGGTTTTTAATCTCCTGATCGATGGAGAGGCCGCTCGACCAGCCGGCGGGCGTGTCGCTGCCCCCCTGGATGTTGCCGGGGAAGAGCTCGATGCCGGTGAGCAGGCAGCCCATGCCCCGCATGTGCCGGTCGCCGTCTCCCTGCACTTTGTCGTGAACGCCCTTGAGCAGGAGCAGTTGGTCGCGGAAGGGCTCGAACGGGGCGAGGATCGGCGGCAGCTCGACCGGACGCACCACGGGCGGCAGCGTGGCGAACGGGCCCATCTCGGCGGGCCAGAAGTTCTTCTTCACGACGCCGTCGGGGCTGAAGACCACGATGAGCCGCTTCTTCGGCGTGCTCGGGGCGGTCGCCGCGAGGCTCGGCAGGTTGTGGAGGAAGGGGAGCACCGCCGAGCCGACGCCGAGCCGGCGGAGCAGGTCGCGGCGTGAGAACGTGGTCATGGTGACTTCTCCGCGGAGGGCGGGGCGGGGGCAGGGGGAGGTGTCTCTGGTGCGGCCGGCGGCGGCAGTGCCGCCACTGCCATGATATCCACGAGCAGTCGGCGGACATCGCAGTCGTTGGCCGCGAAGGACGTCCGCAGGGATTCGAGCGTGTCGGCGCCCCAGGCCCGCATCGGCTGCTTCACGACGGCGTGGAACAGGTTCCGCACGAAGGCCTCCTGGGCGTCGCGGCTGCCGGCGAGCATGGCGGCGAGCTCCCGTGCGCCGCGGAAGGTCACCTCGTCGCCGTCGCGGGGCAGGTAGGAGCCGGAGGCGTCGATCGGCTTCTCCATGTCGCCGCGCCGCTCCACGGTGCGGTAGCGACCCACCGGGTCGAACTCCTCGAGCGCGAAGCCGAGCGGGTTGATCATCGTGTGGCAGGTCTGGCAGGCGACCGAACTGGTCTGCAGCGCCACCCGCTCCCGGGTGCTCAGCGTGGGATGCAGGTCCGGGGCGAGCGGCGCGACTGCCTCCTGCGGCGGCTTGAGCACGTTGCCGAGCACGCCCCGGGCGAGAAAGACTCCACGGTGGATCGGCGAGGTGGAGCCGGCGTAGGAGAGCACGCTGGCCATGTAGGGATGCGAGAGGACGCCGGCGCGGCGGCCGTCGTCGAGCCGCACGCGGCGGAAGGGGGCGTCGGGCCGCATCGTCACGCCGTAGAACGGCCCGAGCCGGCCGTTCACGTAGACCTCGTCGTCGACAAACAGCCGGCGGTAGTCGGAGCGGGTCGCCGGGCGGTCGCCGACGGCGGCCTTGCCCCAGACGGCGTCGTCGAGCAGCAGCTCCAGGCTCGTCCGCATGTCGGCGGCGATCTCCGGGGAGAACTCGGAGTAGCGGGTCGTGTCCTTGACGATCTCCGGCCCCTGGTCGAGCCGCAGCCAGGCGAAGAGGAAGTCGCGCACCTTCGCCCGCGTGCGACGGTCGTTCACCATCCGCTCGGCCTGCGCCCGCACCTGCTTCGCGGTGGCGAGCTGGTTTCGCGCCGCCGCGTCGCGGAGCTGCTGGTCGGGAATCGAATCCCAGAGGCCGAAGGAGAGCCGCGCCGCCGTGGCGAAGCCGTCGGGGGCGGGGGATCCCGCGGCCGCGGCCCCCTCGCGAAAGAGGAAGCGGGGGGAGCCGAGCACGAGCAGCAGCGACCGCTTCAGGGCGGCGTCGAGGTCGGGCGCGTCGGCGAACGGCCGCTCGACGTAGAGGGCCTCGAGTTCCGGGGAGAGCGGCCGCCGGATGGCTCGCTCCGCGAAGGTCTTGGCAAACTGCCGCAGCTTCTCGCCGCGGTCGGGGGCGTCGCGCTTCACGCGGGCCAGGTGTTCGACGTGTGCCAGCGTGTAGTCGGCGATCTCGACGCCGGCGGCCGTGGCTGCGGCGAACCACTCCTGCGACACGCTCGTGCCCCGCTCGTAGCCGATCGACCGGTCGTCGGGTGGGAACGAGGTCTTCAGCACGAAGACATCAGGGCTGTCGACCGGGATCAGCACCCTGGAGGGCACCGGCTCGAGGATCCCGTGCGGCGGCTTCCACATGAGCCGGATCGAGGACCGTCGCGGATATTCGTGCTTGTTGTCGTCGACACCCTGCGAGGCCTTCGAGAATTCGAGCCGCAGCGGATAGGGCCGGCCGCCGAGCAGCCGCACGCTCGCGCGAAACTCGGTGTCATCGCCCGACTTCACCGTGGCGTCGATCAGCTCCGGCTCGTACCAGGCCGTATTGAGCGCGAGCCGCACCGCCTGATCGGAGCGAAGCACGAACTCGTACACGCCCGTCTCCGGCGGCACGATCGAGCCGGCCCAGCGGATGGCGAAGCGGTTGGGACGGAATCGCTCCGGGTCCGGCCCCTCGAGGCCGAAATCGAAATCGACCTCCGGGTCAATCTGCTCGTAGACCAGGCCGTTCTTCCGGTCGAAGTTGCGGCTGCTGAAATACTCGGCCCGCAGACCGCGGCGGTCGTCGACGGGTGGCGTGTTTCCGCGGAAGCTGCCGAAGAGATCGGCGGCGACGTTCTCGTACTGCCGCACCGTGAGCCGCGACAATTCCACGCGGGCCGGCCGGTTGCGGTCGCGGGCGACCGCGGAATAGAAGGCGCCGTGGATGTATTCGGCCACCTGCCGGGCCTGCTCGGCTGAGACCTTGTCCGGATCGTCCTCCGGCATCGTCTCGTCGATGTAGGCGGCGAGCTGGTTGATCGACCGCTCTCCGGCCAGCGGATCGGGCACCGCCTTCGTGCCCGCGCCGTTGTCACCGTGGCAGCGGACGCAGTGCTCGCGATAGACGACCTGACCGGGCGGGCCGGCAGGCTCGTCAGCCCGCACGGCCGCCGCGGACAAGAGCACGGCGGAGCAGGCGCACGCCATCCACCAGCGCTGCCGGCGGCAACGCTGATCGAGTCGATGCATGCTGCGGGCGACCGTCCACATGGCGCACTCGGTTGTGTCGTGCAGGCCCGTGGGCGGGAGGTCGGGCCTGGCCTGTCCGATCCCGGGGATGGATCGGACGCGGATCGGCTGCCGATGTGCAGCGCCGTCGATCCGCCTCTCGCTCCATTTTATCGGCATTCCGGCCGCCGTGCCTGCTGTCGGAGGCGGCTGCCGCAGGTCGTGCCGGGCATGCGGCCGCGCGACGGAAGGCCCACGGCGGCACGCACTTGGGCATGTTTTCTCGCACTTGCACGAGAATGGCACGGAAAATGTGCGGATCGTGGGGCGGCCCGCATGCCGCCCCGCATGCCGCTACGGTGGGGGCTGCCGCCGATCGGCGTCGGCTCCGGCCTCCGCGAGCAGAACCGAGCCGGCTGCTCGGCCGAGTCAGAGCCCGCGGCCGCGGAGCCAATCGAGGGCGCGGTTGGGCCAGTCCGACGTGCCGGGGGCGTTGTCCCGCTTCCGCATCCCGAACCCGTGGCCCCCCGCCTCGTAGATGTGGATCTCCGCCGGCGTCTTCGCCTCGAGGAGCGCGAGGTAGAGCGCTGCGGCCGATTGCGGCAGCGACGCCGGATCGTTCGCGGCCTGGGCGATGAACATCGGCGGCGTGGTGCCGTCGATCGTCACGTCGGGCCGCACGCCCTTGCCGCCCTCGCCGCCGACCCGCCACGGATAGACGAGCACGACGGCGTCGGGCCGGGCCGACACGGCCGCGGCGTTGCCCGGGAAGCGGGGCGGATTGGTTGCCGCCACCAGCGCCGTCTGGCCGCCGGCGGAAAACCCGAGCAGGACGATCCGCGTGGGGTCGATCGCAAACTCGGCGGCACGGCGGCGGACCTCGTGCACGGCCTTCTGCGCGTCGAGCACCGGTCCGGCGTTGGCCGGCTCGAGCTTCGCGGTGGGCACGCGATGCAGCAGGAGGAATGCGACCATCCCCTTCTCGTTGAACCAGCGGCAGATGTCGGAGCCCTCGTGCTCATCGGCGAGGATGTTGAAGCCGCCGCCCGGGATCACGACGACGGCGGACCGCAGCTGTGCCGGATCGGTCCGCGGGATGTCGTGCACGACCAGCCTTGGGTTCGACACGTTCGATCGCCGCGAGATGCCGTCCTTCCCCATCTCGACGCTCTCGGCAGGCTCGGCCGGCAGCCGCGGCTCGGGCACCCCCTCGGGCCAGAGGACGATCTCCCGCGATTCGGCGGCAGCCGCGGGGACCGCCGCCACGCTGGCGAGGCAGACGATGAACGCAGATGACAGGGCGCGTGACACGGTTGGCATGGAGTTGTCCTGACGAACGAGGTGCCGCGAATGGCCTGATGGCCGGTAGCGTACCAGTCCCGCGGCGGCCGCGGCGAGCGGCGGCGGGGCCGCGACCGGCTGCGTCGGTTTTTCAGGTCGAGCAGCGGCCAGCGGGTTTCGGATGCTTTCCGGTGTGGCGTCGAGGTCGACTCGCCCGCGCCGCCGGTCGGGGGCTCGTGCTCGCCGCCGGCGGATCGTGACGATGCGACCTCCATGGGCGTGGTGCGTCAACTCGTCCAGTCACGATGCACCGGCGTCTGCGCGCGACCCCCGACCGGCTCCGTCCTCTTTCGAATGAAGAGAAAGCCGGTTCGTTTTTCGCCATTGCATCCGTGAGGGGCTGCCCATGCCCCGAGAGCCGGCGTGTGCTGACAAGCGAAGCCACGATGGCGATGCGCAGGCAGCTTCGCGAGCGCGGAGGCCTGGTGGGCCGCAGCGCACGTCCGGCGACGGGGTGTGGGCAGCCCCGAACCGTTGATAAGCCACGGAGCCCAAGCCTGCAGGGGCCAGGATGGCCCTGCAGGCGGAGTTGATGGCCGGTCTGGATGACCGGCTCCGCGGAGCCCAAGCCTGCAGGGGCCAGGATGGCCCTGCAGGCGGATGTTTGTTCAGCGGATCTTCTGGTCGGGCAGCCCTGTCTTCATCCCATCGTCGAGCGGCATGACGTCTTTCTCGGGAGTCAGGCCATACGACGTGAGCAGGCCGGCGAGCTGACGCTCGAGATCGGCGCGGGCGGCGGCGTGGGCGGGATCGGCGGCGAGGTTGTGCACCTCGTCGGGATCGTTCGCCAGGTCGTACATCTCCGGCAGGTGGCGGTCGGGCGAGCCGTCGCCGTGCGGGTAGCGGACGAACTTGAAGCGGTCGGTGCGGATGCCGCGGATGTTGGGCGTGTAGGGAAATTGTTTCTCGTAGTTGTATTCGTAGAGCCACGACGTGCGCCAGCCGGGATCGCCCTGCGTGGCCAATGGCAGCCACGAGCGGCCGTGGATCTTTTCGAGCGGCGGCGCCCGGCAGGCATCGAGGATGCTCGGGGCCACGTCCTCCGTCAGCACCTGCTGCGGCACCGCTTTTCCAGCCGGCAGGCCCGGTCCGCGTGCGATCAACGGGATCCTGATGCTCGGCTCGTGCATCGTCCGCTTGTCGACCATGCCGTGCTCCCCCTCGAGCAGGCCGTTGTCGCCCATGAAGAGAATGAGCGTGTCGGCGAGTTCGCCGCGGGATGCCAGCAGTGCGACGAGACGGCCCACGCTGTCGTCGACCGAGAGCACTGTGCCCCAGTAGGCGTGCACCATGTTCTCGAAGTCCTTGACGGCCTCCGGCCGGCTGTCGGGAAACGTCTTTCGCCACTCGAACAGCGGCCCATGGATGCCGTGCCAGGTGGGCAGCCGCTGCCGGATCCAGTCGGGCTGCCCGTCGAGCCGGAAGGCACTGGCGGGGTAGGGCACGCGGACGTCGTCGAAGGTGTGCGCGTATTTCTCCTCCGGGAAATAGAAGGAGTGCGGCGCCTTGTGGCCGAGGCACAGGGCCCAGGGGCTGCCGGCCGGCCGCTTCGAGATCCAGTCGGCCGCGTAGTCTGTGGCCACGGTCGTGTAGTAGCCCGGCGGCGCCTCGCGGCGCTCGCCGTTGACGTTCCAGTCGGTGTCGAAATACTTGCCCTGACCCTTGTGGCTGACGAACCAGTCGAAGCCGGGCCGCGGTTCGTCGTTGCCCTCCCCCATGTGCCACTTGCCGACGTAGGCGGTGGCGTAGCCCTGCTCGCGGAGCCGAGCGGGCCAGTGGGGCAGGGCGACGGGCAATTCCGTGAAGTTGTCGCGGACGCCGTGCGCGTGGGCGTAGAGCCCGGTGAGGATGCTCGCGCGGCTCGGCGAGCAGAGCGACGTCGTGCAGAAGGCGTTGGCGAACCGCACGCCACCGGCGGCCAGCCGGTCGATGTGGGGCGTCTTCACGTGCTTCGAGCCGTAGCAGCCGAGGGCGTCGGGCCGCAGGTCGTCGCAGAGGATAAAGAGCACGTTGGGACGACGCGGAGCGGCCGGCTCCACCGCCGCCGTGTCGCCGGCGCATGACGCCACGACGAACAAGGCGACGACGAGCGAAGCGAGCGAGGCGAGCAGGCAGGCGGCGGCACGTGCAGGGCTGGTGATCATGCCGCAGATGCTATCCGTTCCACGGAAAAAGTCATCGTGCGCCATGCGGGAGGCTGGAGTGGTTGACCGCCCCGGACCGCACCCGAGGCCCATCAGCCCCGCAGCGACTCCGGCCGGGCGAAGACGAGCCGGCCCGCGGAGGTCTGCAGCGTGCTCGTCACGCTCACGTGCACCGTGCGGCCGATCTGATCGCGACCGTTCTCCACGACGACCATCGTGCCGTCGTCGAGGTAGCCGACGCCCTGGCCCGGCTCCTCCCCCGGCTTCACGAGCCGCACGTCGAGCAGGTCGCCCGGCACGAACACCGGCCGCAGGGCGAGCGCGAGATCGTTGACGTTGATCGCCTGCACGCTGCGCACGTTGGCGATCTTCATGACGTTCGGGTCGGAGGTGATGATGCGGCCCCCGAGTTCGCCCGTCATCGCCACCGCCCGGGATTCGGTGGTGGCGTCCGAGTCGGCCTCGTTTCTCGCCGAAGACACCTCCAGCTCGATCGACTTGCCCGACCGCAGCCGCGACAGGACGTCGAGCCCGCGACGGCCGCGGATGCGGCGGAGCTTGTCGCCCGACTCGGCCGCCTCTTGCAGTTCGTCGACGACGAAAGACGGCACGACGAAGCGGCTCTGGAACAGCCCCGACTCGGCGAGGTCGGCGATGCGGCCGTCGATGATCACGCTCGAGTCGAGGACGTTGGGACGCAGGCCCTTCACGTCGCGGGCGAACTCGACGTAGGGGATGATGAAGCGGAAGTCGTTGCGGGTCTGCAGCAGCAGGCTCGTGCAGATGTAGCACAGCAGCATGCCCAGCACCAACGGCAGCCAGCCCAGCAGGGGCGTCGCCGGCGCCGCGGCGAGCAGCGGCGTGAGCGCGAGGATGGCGACGTAGGTCAGGAAGACGCCGATCAGGAGGCCGAAGTAGACGGCCGTGATCACCGTCAGCTCCTTGCGGCGGATCACCGAGTCGATGCCGATCACCACCGCCGGCAGCGCCACCATGCCGAGCAGCACCAGCCACGGCACCCACTGCGGTGCCTCCCGCATGGGCGCGGAATTGAAGATGAGGACGGCGAGTCCCACCGAAACCATCACGAAGAGAGCGCGCAGGACGACGAGTGCCATGGGAGGGGATGTATGGATGAGGATGATGAGGGGAGGATGATGAGGGATTGATCAGCGGCGAGGCGACCGACGGGATGACCGGGAATGAAGGGGAATAAACGATGCCGCCGGACGCCGTGCGGGCGGACGGCCACCCGCCGTCCGGGGGAGATCATAACACGCCGTTCTGTGGACGTTTGCCGCCAGCGGGATCGTGGCACGGCGGCGGGTTCGCGGCTACCCCCCGAGACGCCTGTCGCAGTCGCGATCGAGGAACCGATCGGTCATGCCGGCGATGTAGTCGGCGACGCTGCGGCGGACGCCCGCGGTGGCGGCGCGGGCCCGGAACCCCGGCGGCATCTCGTCGGGGTGACCGCAGTACCACTCGAACAGCTGCGTTAGCCGCCGCTGCGCCGGCAGGCGGATGGCGAGGACGTGATCGCTCCGGTAGACCCGCTGGAACAGAAACAGCTCGAGCTCGCGCTTGCGGGCTGTGACGGCAGGAGCGTGGGCCACGATCCGCATGCCCGGCGCGCCGCCGGCCGGCCGGCCGGCCTCGAGCACCTGTGCCACCGACGCGATGCCCAGGGCGTCGATGGCGGCCCGGCTGCGGGAGACGAGTTCGGCCACCTCGAACTCCACCACCTCGTGCAGCGCGGCCCGCCGCAACTCGGTGCCGGCGATCGCGCCGTAGCGGTCGCGGGCCCTGGCTGCGGCGTCGGCCACCAGCGGGATGTCGAGCAGCTCGTCCATGGTGACCAGCCCCAGTTCGACAGCGTCGTCGGCGTCGTGGGTGTCGTAGGCGATCGAGTCGGCCGCGTCGACGACCTGGGTCTCCAGGATGGGCGGCGGTGCCGTGCCGTCCTTCTTCCGCGTGGCCTGGGCCTCCAGCACCTCGCGGGAGAGGTTGAGCCCCGGAAAGTTCGGGTAGCGGCACTCGAGCAGCTCCACGATCCGGAGCGCCTGGGCGTTGTGGTTGAAGCCGCCGTCGTCGACCAGCAGTTCGGCGAGCGTGTCCTCGCCGGCGTGCCCCAGCGGCGGATGGCCGATGTCGTGCGCCAACGCCAGCGTCTCGACGAGATCCTCGTTGAGTGCCAGCGCCCGGGCGAGCGTCCGGGCGATGCTCGTCACTTCGAGCGTGTGGGTGATCCGGCTGCGGTGGTAGTCGCCGTGGTAGCCGGTGAAGACCTGCGTCTTGTGGGCGAGGCGGCGGAACGCGGCCGAGTGGACGATCCGATCGCGGTCGCGCTGGTAGGGGCTGCGGAACGAGTGCGGAGGCTCGTCGTGCACCCGCCCGGCGGAATCGGCGGCATGCATCGCCCACGGCGCGAGCAGCAGCGACTCGCGGCTTCGCCAGTCGGTGACCGGCCCGCCGTCGGCATGCGCGGTCATCGGCCCGCTCCGTCGGGCGCGGGCAGCCCGCGGGCTGCGGTGACGAGCTGCTCCCAGAGCGCGTCGAGCGACTGCGGCAGGACGCGGACACCCGCCAGCGTCGGCATGAAGTTCACGTCGCCCGGCCAGCGGGGCACCAGGTGCCAGTGCAGGTGGCCGGGGACGCCCGCGCCGGCGGCATGGCCGACGTTGAGACCGATGTTGAACCCGTGGGCCTGCATCGACCGCTCCATCACGCCGCACCACTTCACGAGCCGCGCCTGCAGGTCGAGCAGCTGTTCCGGCGACAGCTCGGCGAGCGTGCCGCGGTGGTCGAGCGGGCTCACGAGCAGGTGGCCGTTGGAGTACGGGAAACGATTGGTCACCACGAGGGTCGTGGCCGTCCGCTCGACGACCCCGAGCACGCGGTCGTGCGCCGGGTCGGCGGCGGCGGCCCGGCAGAGGAAGCAGCCGCGGTCGGCGCCGTCGCGCCAGCGGGCGGGCTCCAGGGCGGCGTCCGACGACGGGCCCTCGTCGCGGCCCTGCACGTAGCCGAGCCGCCAGGGCGCCCACAGCGTGTCGTTGCTCATCGCCGCATGGTACCCGAAAGACCGCGGTCGGCGGCCCGCACCGGTGCGCCGAAACCCGTCGGCATTGACACGCGGCCGGGTGGCACCGCAAATGAGGCCCGGAAACTGACAGCCAGGAACACGGAACACGGGTTGCGCATCCCGGTCCGGCACGGTTCGCGTGAGGCCCAGACGTGGAATTCAAGGTCGCCCTCGAGGTCTTCGCCGGGCCGATGGACCTGCTCCTCTACCTCGTCAAGCGTCACGAAGTGGACGTCACGCAGGTGCCGATCGCGAAGATCGCGGAGGAGTTCATCGCCTACCTCGACGTGCTCGAGGATCTGGCCATCGACCAGGTGGGCGAGTTCGTCGAGATGGCCAGCCTGCTCCTCGAGATCAAGGCCCGCGAGCTGGTGCCGCGGCCGGAGGAGACGGAGCCACCGCTCGAGACGGCCCGGGAGGAGCTCGTCAGCCGGCTGCTGGAGTACAAGCAGTACCGCGACGCCGCCGTCGTGCTGGAGGACCGGGCACGCGAATGGGAGCTGCGGTTCCCGCGGCTCGCGGCCGACGAGGCCGCGCCCCGTGGGCCGGCCGCCGAGGTCACGATCGGCGACGTCCACGTCTGGGACCTCGTCGGGGCGCTCGCGCGGGTGATGCGGAAGCGGGAGAAGCGACGGCCCCGGCAGATCGTGCAGGACGACACGCCGCTGGAGGTGCATGCCGACCGCGTGCTGGCGATCGTCCGCGAGAAGGGCAGGGTGGCCTTCTCCGAGCTCTTCGACCCCGACATGCCGCGGACGCGGGTCGTGGGCATCTTCCTGGCGGTGCTGGAGCTGACGCGGCGCGGCCGGCTTCGCGCCCGGCAGGACAAGCTCTTCGACGAGATCTGGCTCGAGCCCACGATCGGCCTGGCGCAGATTTCGCCCGAGGGGGCCGCATGATCGACAACGCGCCGGTCCGCAGCCTCGTCCACAAGGGGCTCACCGTCGAGGGCTACTCGCGCGCGGCCGTGCAGAGCTACTGGCGGATCCCCGAGCTGAAGCTGGGCTTCGACCTCGGCGGCCAGCCCTGGGCCTTCATGTCGACGAGCACGTGGTTCATCACCCACACGCATCTCGACCACATCGCGGCCCTGCCTGTCTACGTGGCGCGGCGGCGGATGATGAAGATGGAGCCGCCGACGATCTATCTGCCGGAGTCGGCGATCGAGCCGATCGAGAAGCTGCTCAAGGCGGTGTCGCGGCTCGACCGTGGCCGGCTCCCCTGCACGCTCCTGCCGGCCCGCCCCGGCGACGAGATCGAACTGTCGCGGGAGCACGTCGTCACGGTGTCGGGCACGACCCACACGCTGCCGAGCGTGGGCTACGTCGTCTGGGACCGGCGTCGGAAGCTCAAGCACGAGTATCACGGCCTGCCCGGCGACAAGATCCGCGACCTGCGGCTCTCGGGCATCGACGTGACGCACGAGGTGCGGACGCCGCTGGTGGCCTACCTCGGCGACAGCTCGCCAGAGGGGCTCGACCGCTGCCCGGCGATGTACGAGGCGATGATTCTCATCACCGAGCTGACCTTCGTGGCCCACAGCCACCGCAAGGAGAAGATCCACAAGTTCGGCCACATGCACCTCGACGACCTGCTGGCCCGCCGCGAGCGATTCCACAACGAGGTGATCGTCGCCACGCACTTCTCCACCCGCTACACCGACGACCGCATCCGGCGCATCCTCGCCAAGAAGCTGCCCGACATGCTCGACGGCAGGCTGCAGATCTGGCTGTGAACGAGATCTGGCTGTGAACGCGCCGCGATCCCTCTACGTGCACGTGCCCTTCTGCAGGCACCGCTGCGGCTACTGCGACTTCACGCTCGTGGCCGGCCGCGACGATCTTGTCGACCGCTACTTCACGGCGCTGGCCCGGGAGCTCGAGCGGGTCCGCGAGCCGCTCGAGCCGCAGACGCTCTACCTCGGCGGCGGCACGCCGTCGCACCTCGGGCCCGACGGCCTGCGGCGGCTCTTCGGGCTCCTGCGGGAGCGGATGCGGCCCGCAGCGGATGCCGAGATCAGCATGGAGGCGAATCCGAACGACGTCACGGCTCCGCTGGTCGCGGCGGCACTCGAGTGCGGCGTCACCCGGGTGAGCCTCGGTGCCCAGTCGCTCGACGCCGCCACGCTGCGGGCGCTCGACCGCGACCATGCCCCCGACGACGTCCGCCGGGCGGTCGGCCTGCTGCACGCCGCGGGCCTCGCGGTGAACGTCGACCTGATGACGGCCGCGCCGGGGCAGTCGCTCGCCGCGGTCGAGGCCGATCTCGCCGCCGTGATCGCGCTGGGAGTCCCGCACGTCTCCGTCTATTGCCTGACGTGGGAGAAGGGAACGCGGTTCGGCTCGCTCCTGCAGCGGGGCGAGCTGTGCGCCGTCGACGAGTCGCTCGAACGGGCGATGCTCGAGACGACGATCGACCGGCTCGAGGCGGCGGGCTTCGAGCACTACGAGGTCTCGAACTTCGCCCGGCCGGGCTTCCGCTGCCGGCACAACGAGGCCTACTGGGACTGCCGGCCGTGGGAGGCGTTCGGCCCGGGCGCCGCCCGGTTCGACGGCCGCACGCGGACCACGAACCACCGCAGCACGCTCGCCTGGATGAGCCGCGTGCTCGCCGGCGAGGACTTCTCGGGCGACGTCGACGCGATGGCCGCGGAGGAGGCCGCCCGCGAGCGGCTCGTCGTGGGGCTGCGGCGGCGGGATGGCGTCGACCGCGAGGCGTTCCTGGCGGCGAGCGGGTGTGCGCTCGACGCGCTCGCCGGGCCGGAGGTCCGCCGCTGGGTCGAACGCGGCCTCGCGACCGACGACGGCCGTCGCGTGCGGCTCACCCGGGAGGGCCTGCTCGTATCGGACGCACTCTGGGCCGACATCCTGCGGCCCGCGTGACGGGCCCGGGGCTGCCCGTGCCCCGTCGCCGGACGTTCGTGTCGGGCATCCTGCCCTCCACTCACTGCATGTCCGCTGCGCTTCGCCCTCCAGGCTTCGCTTGCTCCCATAGCCCGGCTCCCGGGGCACGGGCAGCCCCGGGCCACTTCGCCTCGGCGCGCGTGCACTCGCCTCTCAGCCGATTGCCGACCTCGGGCGTCGCGACGACGGCGGTGCTTCAGCCTTTCTGAAGCGCCGCTGTGAGGTCCAGGATCGCCTTCTTGCCGTCGGCGAAGTACATCAGCGTGTTGTCGGCCGCGAAGAGCGGGTTGGGGATGCCGGCGAAGCCCGGCGAGAGCGACCGCTTCACGACCACCACCGTCCGCGCCTTGTCGACGTCGAGGATCGGCATGCCGGCGATCGGGCTCTTGGGGTCGGTCCGCGCCGCGGGGTTCACCACGTCGTTGGCGCCGATCACGATCGCCACGTCGGTCTCCGGGAAGGTCGGGTTGATGTCGTCCATCTCCCGGAGCTTTTCGTAGGGGATATCGGCCTCCGCCAGGAGCACGTTCATATGGCCCGGCATGCGGCCTGCCACCGGGTGGATCGCGTATTCGACTGTCGTGCCCCGCTTCTCCAGGGAGTTGGCCAGTTCGCGGACGGCGTGCTGCGCCTGGGCGACCGCGAGGCCGTAGCCCGGCACGATCACCACGCGGCCGGCCCCCTCCAGCAGCATCGCGATCTCCTCGGCCGAGGCGTTCTTCACCTTGCCGGCGTAGACGTCGTCGGCGTTGGCGGCCACCGTCGTGCCGAGGCCGCCGAAGAGCACGCCCACGAGCGACCGGTTCATCGCCTGGCACATGATCGCCGTGAGGATGAGCCCCGAGGCGCCGACGAGCGAGCCGGCGATCACGAGCACCGCGTTGTCGATGACGAATCCGGCGGCCGCGGCGGCCAGGCCCGAATAGCTGTTGAGCAGGCAGATCACCACGGGCATGTCGGCCCCGCCGATCGGCATCGTGAGCGTGCAGCCGAGCACGCTCCCCACGATCACGAGCAGCCAGAAGAGGATCGTCCACTGCGGCGCCGCGCAGACGCCGCCGATCAGCAGCAGCGTGGCGATCGCGAGGCCGAGGTTGATCCAGTGGCGGTTGGGATCGGTCCAGGCGTACTTGAACTGCGGGATCTCCTCGAGCTTGGCGAAGGCGGTGAGGCTTCCCCAGAACGTCACCGCGCCGATCAGGCCGGTGAGCGCCGTGGCGATGGCGAACTGCGTCCAGGGGGCCAGGCTGGCCGCGGCCGCGCTGGCGGGATCGTGGGCCGCCGCCCCCATGTTCCACAGCTCCGCACCGGCGACGAGCGTCGATGCGGCGCCGCCGAAGCCGTTCAGGAGCGCGACCATCTGCGGCATCCCAGTCATCGGATACTTCACAGCCATCAGGCCGCCGATGACCGAGCCGATCACCGCCGCGATGGCGACGGTGGCGAGGCCCCCGGGGCCGGCCTTCGCCAGCCGCTCGGCGACCGGCGCCTCGCAGCAGGCAGCCAACAGGGCGATCGCCATCCCCGCGGCGCCGATGACATTGCCCTTCACGGCCGTCCGCGGGCCGGTCATCAGCTTGAACGCCACGATGAACAGCATCGAGGCGACGAGGTAGGCGAGATTGATCCAGGCTTGGCTCGACATGGTCGCTGCTTCACTTCTTCTTCGGGTTGAACATCTCGAGCATGCGGTGGGTGACGACGAAGCCGCCGACGACGTTGATCATGGCGAGGATCACGGCGAGGAGCCCCAGCAGGCTGCCGAACCGGGTGGCCATCGCGGCGGCCACCACGATCGCGCCGACCGCCGTGATGCCGGAGATCGCGTTGGAGCCGCTGGTGAGCGGCGTGTGCAGCCGCTGCGGCACCTTCGTGATCACCTCGAAGCCCACCCACATCGCCAGCAGGAAGACGGTGAGCAGGCGGATGAACCGGGTGGCGGGATCCTCGCCGGCGGCCGCATCGGCGGCAGATGCGAAGAGCGGCAGCAGCGGCTGGAGCAGGGGGGGCATGGGGCGGGGTTCCTGTCGGGATGCGTCACTGGCCGGGGCCGGGCTGCGGCGGGAGGCCGGCCCGCTCGCGGACCTTTGGATGCACGAGCTCGCCGCCGCGGGCCACGAGGGTGTCGCGGCAGATCTCGTCGTCGAGCGACACGTCGGGCAGACCGCTCTTCACGAGGTGGGTGAGGAACGTGGCGACGTTCTTCGCGTAGAGTTGGCTCGTGTGGATGGGCGCGTCGGCCGGCAGGTTCGTGGGGCCGAGGATCGTCACGCCGTCGATCACGACCGTCTCGTCGGGCTGCGACCCCTCGCAGTTGCCGCCGCGCTCGGCCGCCATGTCGACAATCACGCTGCCCGGCTTCATCCGCGACACCATCTCCCGGGTGACGAGCACCGGCGCCTTTTGGCCGGGGATGAGCGCCGTGCAGACGACGACGTCGCTCTCCGCGACGACCTTGCCGAGCAGTTCCCGTTGGCGGGCGTAGAACTCCTCGCCCATCGCCTTGGCGTATCCGCCGGCGGCCTCGCTGGACCCGGTCTCGATGGGGAGCTCAACGAACCTGGCGCCGAGGCTCTGCACCTGCTCCTTCACGGCCGGCCGTACGTCGTACGCGCTCACCTGGGCGCCGAGCCGCTTGGCCGTGGCGATCGCCTGCAGGCCGGCGACGCCGGCGCCGAGCACGAGCACCTTGGCGGGTGTGACCGTTCCGGCCGCGGTGGTCATCATCGGCAGGATGCGGGGCAGGGTGTTGGCGGCGAGGAGCACCGCGCGGTAGCCAGCGATGTTGGCCTGGCTCGAGAGCACGTCCATGCTCTGGGCCCGAGTGATCCGCGGCACCATTTCCAGGGCGAAGACCGTCGCGCCGCGGTCGGCCGCCTCCCGGCAGGCGTCGGCCGACGAGAGCGGGTCGCACATGCCGATGAGGATCACGCCGCGCCGCAGTCGGTCGCGGTCGGCCGGCCAGCAGCCGCCGGTGGCGCCGCAGGCGCGGACCATGAGCAGGCAGTCGGCGGCGAAGGCCTCGTCACGGGAGACGATCGTCGCGCCGGCCGCACGGTAGGCCTCGTCGGGACTGCCGGCCGCCAGGCCAGCCCCGCTCTCCACGACCACCTCCAGCCCGGACTTCACCAGCGGACCGACGGCCGCGGGCACGAGCGCCACGCGGCGCTCACCCGGGAACGTCTCCTTGAGAACGGCAACCTTCATGGGCGTGGGGTTTCGCGTGGGGGGCGGAAGGCGGGGGGTGGAAAGCCGCCGCCGCGGCGGGCGACGATGGTTCGGGGCGACAGTGTGATTCCCGCCGGGGGAAAGGACAACTGTGGCGGCCGACGGCCGTTTCGCGGCGGGAGGGGGGCCGCTTGCGACGCCGTCGGCTCACTGATACTATCCGGGACTCGCCCAGGGACTCGTATCGACGGCGTTTTCCGTCGGTTTGAGCCCCTGTCCGTGCGATCGCGCACGGACGCAGGAGGCCTGCCGCGCGCCGTTTCGGGAGCGTGAGCGGGCCCCGGCGCGAACGACTGGGCGAGGCACGACCCACCACGTATGAGCCTTCGAACCGCGAGTGCGCTTGGTGCACAACACGGTTCACCAATCAACACGGTTCACCAACACACGGAACACGCATGAAGACGTTCATGGCCAAGACCGGCGAGGTCGAGCAACGCTGGTGGCTGGTCGACGCCACCGACAAGGTGGTGGGCCGGCTCGCCAGCGACATCGCCATGGTGCTGATGGGCAAGCACCGCCCCACCTACACGCCTCACGTCGACACCGGCGACTACGTCGTGGTGATCAACGCCGACAAGGTGCAGTTCACGGGCAAGAAGTGGCAGCAGAAGATCTACCGCTGGTACACGGGATACCAGGGGCTCAAGACCGAGACGGCCGAGCACCGCCGGGACCGCAAGCCCGAACTCATCGTCGAGGAGGCCGTCCGCAGGATGCTGCCGAAATCGCGGCTGGGCCGGGTGATGCTCGACAAACTGAAGGTCTACGCCGGAGCCGAGCATCCGCACCAGGCGCAGGAGCCCGAGCCGCGGGAAATGGGCGTGGGCTGAGAGCCAGCGGGTGGCGGCGGTTTTGTGACGAACACGTGAGACACCGGAAGAAAGCGTTGCAGCGAGGAACATGATGGCAGCCGAGACGAGCGGGAAGAGCCGGACGGGAACGGACGTGATCGCCACGGGGCGGCGGAAGACGGCGGTCGCCCGCGTCCGCCTGCGGCCCGGTTCGGGCACGATCACCGTCAACGGCCGTGCCATCGACGCCTACTTTCCCGCGATCAAGGACCGCGTGCTCGTCGTCGGCGCGCTCGAGCAGGTGGGCCGCCAATCGGCGGTGAACATCGACATCCGCGTCGACGGTGGCGGCCCGACGGGCCAGGCCGGCGCCTGCCGGCTGGGCATCGCCCGCGCACTGAAGTCGTTCGACGCCGAACTGGCCGAGCCGCTGCGGCACAACGGCCTGCTGACCCGCGACGGCCGCATGAAGGAACGGAAGAAGTACGGCCTCCGGGGAGCCCGCCGGGGAACGCAGTTCTCCAAGCGGTGATCCGCCGCGAAGCGGCCTGAACCCTGAACTCTGTTCTCCGCGGCTGTTCTCCGGGGCTGTGTCTCGAGGGCCGCTCTCCAACGGCCTTCGCGGGCCGGCCCGCTGGTCCGCGGCGTTGTAATCGCTACGACCGCACCACGGTGCAGGCGGGCCCGCGAGGGCCGATTTCCCCGCCCGGAAACCGCAGGGCATACTCTCTCTGAGGTTGTTCGCCGCGCCGGCGACGCCTCTCGGGCCGCGTCTGCGGCGGCCGTCGGTGCGTCCCCGGCGTTTTCCTTCTGGCTCGGTGAGGCCGTCCCATGGCTCGCGTACCGTTCCCGTTCGTGTGCGGAATCCTGATGCTCGCGGCCTGTGCGGCCACGCCGGCGGCCGAGCCGCCATCGTCGGCTTCCGCATCGTCCGCGGCCGACGTCTTCGACGCGGAGGCCGCGAACCTGGTCACGCTGCGGTACATCCCGAACAACGCCCGATCCGCGCAGGTGATCGTCGTCAACCGCACGAACCGGCCGCTCACGCTCCGCATGCCCGCCAGCTTCGTCGGCGTGCCCGTGCTCGCGCAGATGGCGGGTGGCGGCATGGCGGGCGGTGGCGGCGGCGGCGGGCAGGCCACCGGTGGCGGAGCCCTGGGCGGCATGGGCGGCGGAATGCGGGGTGGCATGGGTGGCATGGGCGGCATGGGTGGCATGGGCGGCGGCGGAGCCTTCTCGATCCCGCCGGAGCGGTCGCGGACCTTCCGCGTGCCGACCGTCTGCCTCGAGCACGGCAAGCCGGAGCCTTCGCCCAATCAGACCTACAAAATGATCAGGACCGACTCCTTCTCCGATGACCCGAAGCTCGCGGTCGTGCTGGAGAGCCTCGGCAGCGGCGAGGTGCCGCAGAAGGTCGCGCAGGCGGCCGCCTGGAACATCGCCAACGGACTGTCATGGGAGCGGCTGTCAGCCGAGATGATCGACCACGCCGGCGGCGTGCCCGACGAGCCGTTCTTCACGCGAGCTGAGCTCGTGTCGGCGCATCGCTTCGTGGCCGTGGCGACCGACATCGCCTCCCGCCGCTCGCCTGGCACGGCTGCATCGTCGTCGCCGGGCGACAGCTCGCGTTAAAACGCGTTTGAAATGCGTGGAGCGATCGATTTCCAGAGCGATCGCCGCGTGCAGCCTGCTCGGCAGGAGTCCGAGCGCAGCACCAGCGGGCGGAGGCCCGCCCAGCGAAAACCGCAGGATGCGGTGTTTCGCGTGCACACTGCTCGGCAGGAGTCCGAGCGCAGCACCAGCGGGCGGAGGCCCGCCCAGCGAAAACCGCAGGATGCGGTGTTTCGCGTGCAGCAAGCTCGTCGAGCTGCCGCCCCTACGGCGCGTCCGCTGCGGCGCGGCCCGTGTTCCACCAGTCGGCCAGGATCTCCAGCCGCTTGAGGTTCTTGACGACGTTCTCGTAGAGGCTCTGGCTTTCCCCGACTGTGAGCCGGTCGGTGTCGCGGATGCCCAGCGCCCGCAGCTGCGCGTCGTACCGCTCCTTGAGGTCGCGCTCGAACGTGCGGTCGTTGCGGTGGTCGATCCGCCACTTGTGGAACTCGTAGGAATCCCGGCCGGTCATGAAGTCGAGCACGCGGGAGAGCTCCTCACGCGGCGTGGCGTCGGGCCGGCCGAATCCGCCGGTGAGGATCGCCTTCTCCCGGTCGGTGAGCTTCCAGCTCAGCGACACGTCGACCGGGCACTCGAAGACGACGGTCCGGAAGAAGTCGCGGCCGCGCTCGTCGTCGAAGAGCAGGTCCTGCAGGTCGACCTGCTCGTCATTGCGGAACGCCATCGTCCACTGCCGGGCGTTGGTGAGGCCGAGCAGGGGCGTGGTGACCGCCTGCAGCCCCGGCCGCAGCACCTTGCTGGCCCCGTGCCAGACCAGCCGGTCGACCGCCGACTCGTCGTCGCCGACACGGTCGAAGTCGATCTCGGTGCGGGCACCCTCGCTGACTTTGTCGCGCACCTGCACCACGAGCACGCCGGAGGTGTTCTCGCGCAGCCAGCCGCTCATCTTCGAGAGCCACAGCGCCGTGAGGTTGACGCCGTAGTTGTCGTAGTAGCCGGCGTCGACGACCCGCCGCGGCGGCAGCGTCGGCAGATTGATGGCCGGGGACACCCAGGGGAACGACGCGCTCATGCGGATCGCCGTGGTCACCTGGAACTCGTGGGCTGCCGGAAAGAGCCGGAAGAATTCCACGGCCGAGAGGGAGAAGACGTCGTCCTCCTCGTGGATCGACAGGTCGAAGTCGCCTCCCTGGATGGTCGGCCGCTCGATCTTCCGTGACGACGGCTCGATGAGCAGGCCGCCCACGTTGCGGGTCGCGAAGGCGAGGTCGAGGTTGCTGATCAGCAGGCGGCGGCCGTCCTCCACCATCATCGGCGTAAAGACGAGCGAGGGCCGCCAGCCCATCCGCTCGTCGGCGGCGTAGGATTGCAGCGGCCGGCCCAGAGGGCTCGCGGGCCCGCCCGTCCAGCGGATCCACGTCCGCTCAAGCGTGCGGCCGCGGTCGTTCTCGCGGGCGAAAGGGGCGAGCGCGGCCGGAATGTCGCCGAAGAGCATCCGGCCGGCGACGGCGTCGAGCTGGTCGGTGGCCATGCGGTCGACGAAGTCGTCGATCGCGACGCCGTGCAGCTGCGAGAAGCTCGCCCTGCCGCCCGCGAGCACCGCCGGTGGCGGCGGAGCCAGTGACGTCGCGTAGTAGGATCCAGCGACCATGCCGCCGGAGGCGCCGGTGATGAGGCGGATGTGATAGGGGAAGTCGGCACCGAGCGCGGACTCGAGCTTGCGGAGCACGACCGAGGTCCAGACGCTGGCCCGGATGCCGCCGCCACTGAGCGTGACGATCACGAGCTTGGGCTTGCCGCCCTGCCAACGGCGACCGACGACGTTTCTCCAGGACTGGAGGACCTCGGTGTTGTTGAGCAGGCGGACCATCTCCCACTGTCCCACGACGAGCCGTCCGTCGCCGGTCGTGTCGCTCGCCGAGGATCTGAGTCGCTCGACGGCGCGGAGCGTCGCCCAGGCCGCCCCCGGCGGGCAGCCGGCGGCGTGTTCGGGCGGGGGTGCGTCGGCAGTCGATGCCAGTTCGAACACCGCACCGTGGGAGAGCGCCGCACCGCCGGCCGTGCCGTCGCCATTCCAGGCGAGGATCAGCCGGTCGCCGATCCGCAGCCGGGCGGCGTTGTAGAGCGCCACCGTCACCCGATCGGTCGCGTCGAGGGAGGCGAGTCCGTCGGGGCTGGCGAAGAGACCGCGATCATGGGCCGGCCGGAGCGTGAACTGGTCGGCCGCCGCGGGGCCGCCGTCCGGCGCCGGGTGGGGCGTGGCGGCGATGGTCCGTGCCACCGCCGCGGCCGTGAGTCGGTGGGGAGCGAATGCCGGGTGCTCGCCCGCCGCCGGCGGCGGCCCGGCCAGGAACACGCCCGCCGGCACGGCCGCATCGGTGCGGGCGTCCTCCAGGACCACGCAGCCCCCCGCGCCTGCTGCGGCACCGGTCAGGCCGAGACGCTCGACGACGGTGTCGGCGATCCGCGCCGCGGACACGGCCGGCCGCAGGCTGTCGATATGGCACCGCTCCATCCAGGATGCCATGGTTGCGAGCTGTGGCCCATCGAGCGGTTCCGCTCCGGGGGGAAGGGCGAATTCGACCAGGGAGACGTCGCGGCGGGGTTCGTGCTGGACGGAGGCGACCCGGCCCGTCCAGTCGAGCGAGATCAGCGCATACTCGGCCTCGGCGGCCAGGTAGCTCGGTGCCAATCCCTCCAGGCGCAGCCCCAGCACGTCGTCCGGCAGCGTCTGGTCCGGGGAGTCGCGGGTGATGAGCCTGTAGGGCGTGGGTGTCGGCGCGCCGGCGGGGCGGACCGCAGTCCGTGCCTGCTCCGGCACGAGTGCGTGGGACGGCCCGCGGATGATGCCGTCACGGATCATGTGCACCGACCCGTAGCGGAACCAGGGAAATATCTTGCGGTAGAAAGGCTCTTCCGCCAGCGCGATCAGGTCGTCGCCGTCGATGCGGATCGTGAACCACTCCTCGGCGGCGAGACGGATTTCGTCGCCCGGCGCGGCGCGGAGCCGGCCGCGTGGATCGTCGACCTCGATGACGATCACGTGGCCGCCGTCGGGCCGCGTCTCCAGCGGGCGCATCGCGAAGAACACCGTGGCCAGCCGGTCGTTCACGCCCTGCCTCGCGAGCCTGTCGAAATCCTCGGTCACGCGCCGATTGCGCAGCCGGGCCGTGGTTGGCGTGGTGTCGCGGAAGTAGTCGCGCGAGTCGAGATAGACCGGCAGGGCGTAGTACGACGCCATGTTGGGGAACGATCCCTTGAACTCGTTCGGCGCGACGAAGAGCGCGGCGCCGTTGAGGAGCACCGCCATCGCGACGAGCGCCACGATCGTGATCAGGGCGCTGCGCGGACGGGCGAAGCACAGCACGGTGTAGGCCGCGGTGAGCAGCGCGGCGACACAGGCGATGGAGCCGGCGGCGGGCATCGCCGCCTGCCAACGCTCATCGAGCGCCGCGTATGGCAGGGCGAATGCGACGGAGCCGAGCAGCACGGTGAGCGGATAGAGCAGGGCGGGCTGCCGCCGGGCCACGCCCGCCAGGGACGTCGACCCGAGAAACAGCGTGGCCAGTCCCATCCAGACACCCGCTGTGACGGCCGCGTGGCCGGTGGCCCAGCCGGCCACGAGCGACGCGACGGCTGTGAAGCCGAGACCGGCGGCCAGGGCCGTCTGCAGTTGCGGCGTGGCGGGGGACGGCCAGACGCCGGCGATCGTGCGCGATCCCGAGATGGTCGCGGCGGCCGCGGCGAGCACGGCGACCACGGCTCGCGGCACGCCGAGCAGGTTCACGACCGCCAGGCCCGCAAGCGCCGCGGCTGCGGCCCGCTGCTCCAGCAGCGTGCGGGTGCCGCGGCCGATCGCGGCATGTGTGGACAGCCAGAAGACACCGAGCCACGAGACCAGCATGGCGCCGAGCGACGCATAGCCGCGCAGCCCCAGCCATGCCGATCGTGTCGCCTGGGGCGCCGCGAGCAGGGTGGCGAGCACCGACGCTATCGCCAGCAGCACGGCCGCGACCGCGGCGATCGTGTGCAGCGCCGGCAGCCTGAGCACCGCGAGCATGAGCGTCACGCCGGACGTTGCGACAGCCCGCCAGGAGGCCGCCAGACGGTCGCAGCGTGCGGGGCCGAGCCAGCGCGGCAGGAGCCGCACGACGGCGGCGACCACGGCGGCTGCGGCGATCTCGCCCGCCAGGACCGTCATCGGTAGCCAGGGGAACGTGTCCGGCCATGCGGCGAGGCCGGTGCCGTCGGCCAGCGTCCGCTCGGGCCAGTCGATCCAGCGGGAGGTCATGGTTTCCGGCAGCGCGAACGTCACGACGGCGTGCACGAGATAGAAGCACAGCAGCCAGGTGACCCATCGCGGCGCGGGCTCCGCCTCGGCCGTGCGGGCCGGCACGCCCGCATCGCCGTCGGCGGTGCGGCGGCGCAGGTTCGCCAGGATCGACCGCTTCGCCGCGTCCCAGCCCGCGGCGTCGGCCGACCAGGCCGTCGTCCAGCAGCCGAGGATCATGCCGAGCATGTCGCCCAGGCAGACGCCCACCAGCCAGGGAAGCCGCTCAAGGCAGCCGGCCGGGTCGCGGCGCAGGATCGGGATGACCAGCGTCGGCACCACGCCCACGAGGAGGATCAGCCCGAAGCCCTTCTCGAAGAGCACGGCGGGCGCGACCAGCAGCCTGAACGGCTCGCCTTCGAGCTGGGCCGTGAGCCCGTGAGACGCCGCTGGTCGGGGGTCGGATGGCTGCGCCAGGCAGTCGCGGGCGATGCCGTCGACGGCCTCGATGTCGGCGGCGGTGAGGTCCTCGAGAAACCCGTTGGCCAGAGCCGCCTGCGCCGGTCGGCTCGGATCGGTGACGGCGCCGACGCCACGCAGGAACGCCGCGAGGCGGTGGAGCGAGGCCCACCAGCCGCGCCGCGACGTGCCGAGGGCCACGTAGTGGACGGTGATCGCCGCGAAGAGCAGCATCACGGTCGCGCCCAGGAGCAGCTGCGTGAGGGGATCCTCGTCGAGAAACAGCCCCTGCAGGCCGAAGTCGGCCCCCAACACGCCCCAGATCACGAGGATCAGCGTCGCCGTGAGCAGGAAGTGGAACGGATAGTCCACGCCCCAGAGGAGGAAGTCCCTCGCCGGCCGCAGCCCGCGGATGTCGAGCCTCCAGAGGAGGATCACGAGGCCGACGCAGAGCAGAACGCGGATGATGTCCATGGTGCCCCCGTCGACCTCGGCCGGTGTCCACGGCGATCCGGGCCCGGAGCGAGCCTGGATCCCGGAGCGAGCCTGGATGTGGCCCTCGGACTCGAGTCCTGGAGCTCCAGGGGGCGGAAATCCGTGGAGCGGACATCCGGGAATCAGAAATCCAGCGAGCAGAAATCCAGGCCTCGGCTGCAGATGCCGCGGATGGGGGAAGCATAGGCCCCGCGCACGCCTGGCTTCAACGTGCTGCCGGAACCGGCCCGACGTCGCGGCGGCCGCCCGGGCGGGCTGCTGAGACAGGTTCCGCCGATCCGCCGCGGCGGTCGTTCGCGGCCGGCCGGCATCCCGAGTGGCCGGTCAATACTCTCCGGCGATCGAATCGCCGCCGGCCCGCGTGGAGAGCGCCTTCCACAAGCCGCCGTCGATGCCCGACGCCACCGCCCGCACGCTTCCGTCCATCAGCGTCGCCGAGACGACTCCGGCATGGTGGCTGCGGGAGGTCACCGCCGCATACGTCGTGGCGGTGGCGCTCAACCCCTCGCGGCTGCCGCAGATGTCGACGTCGTACGTCTTGCCGTCGGTATGCACGTAGTTCATGGCCGTGTTCGGCGGGAAGGCCGTCGTGAAGCCGGTCTGCAGCGTGCGGCCGCACACCCATTCGGTATGGCCGGTGTCCCGAAAGGTTGCCGGGTCGACGAGGCCGGCGGCGGCGGCCGGCGTGGCTGGGGGCGGGTCTGAGAGCCCGGCGATGTCCTGGGACCGCGGGGTGAAAGCCTTGATTTCGGCCATGGCCAGGGTCTTGCTGAGGCCGTCGGTGAAGGCGCGTGCCCGGAGCGGCACGAACGGTGCGAAGGACGCTCCTCCGTCGGACTTCGTCACCGGGTCGTAGACCTTGAAGACGCCCGTGCACAGGCCGTAGTTGATGGGAAAGTGCTGCGGAACGCCGCTGGCGTCGAGCCGCGACCGGCTGTTGACGTCGCTCGGGCAGACGAGGGCCTCGACCTTGAGCGCCGCCACGCCGTAGGGCGGAAAGAGATTCTTGTTCGCCGCCGCACTGTAGCTCTGTGAAAAGTCGACCTTCTGAAACAGCGTGTCGCCCTCCATGTAGGGGAGGATGCGGGCCTGGCCGGACCAGGGGTCGCCCGTGGTGGAGACTGCCCAGGACGCCGGCGGAAACGTCTTCGTGGCATTCTCGAAGTTGTGGATCGCCACGCCGAGCTGTCGGAGGTTGTTCTGGCAGGACGACCTGCGGGCGGCCTCGCGGGCCGCCTGGACCGCCGGAAGCAGCAGGCTCACGAGCACGCCGATGACGGCGATCACCACCAGCAGTTCGACCAGCGTGAAACCTGGGAGCGATGATGGAACTGAAGGCTGGGGCCCCGAGCGTCTGTTGCGAGCGGCATGCACCGGATTCACCTCAAGAGCTGGCGGAATACAGAGCTTAAGTCGATTGCTTTTGAAGGCGACAGTACGAAAATGAGACTCATTCTCAACCCGTCCATTGAGAGTTTAGCGGGTCTTCCTGCGTTGTCAACTTGCCGGCCCGACCGGTGGCCGGTTCTCCAGGCCGGTTCTCCAGGCCGCTCGTCCGGATGGATGGGAACGCATGTGAACGGCAACAGCGCGGCATCGGATGGCCTCTGCCCCGACAGCGTTGCGGCCCGGCGGTTGCCGCGTTCCCAAACGGGCTCACGCGAGCCTCATCGACGCCCGCCGTTCGGCGGATTTCGTTCGGGGGCGTCGTTTGTGGCGCCCCCTACACTGTTCCGAAAGCGGCGGTACAAAAGGGGGATTGGCGGGCGTGGAAACCCAACCATGCCCGCCGTCGCCACGTATCAGAGATTCAACGGCGTTCGTCTGCAGTTCGTCGATCATCCAGCATCATTCCGCGTCGGTCATTCAGGAGTCATCCGCATTCATGCACGCAGCCACCGCAGCCGCCGACCGTCGCCCTGACATGGGCGAAGTCGTCGTCGAGACCCGCAACCTGTCGAAGACCTACCGCGACTTCTGGGGCCGCAGCAAGAAGGTGGCCCTGAAGCCGCTCGACCTCGAGATCCGCCGGGGCGAGATCTTCGGCCTGCTCGGCCCGAACGGCTCGGGCAAGACGACGACGATGAAGCTGCTTCTGGGCCTCGTCTTCCCGACCTCCGGCGAGGCGCTCGTGTTCGGCCGCGACGCCACCGACGTGGGGAAGAATTCGCGGATCGGCTACCTGCCCGAGGAGTCGTACCTCTACAAGTTTCTCGACGCCGAGGAGACGCTCGACTTCTACGGACGGCTCTTCGACATGACGCCCGAGGAGCGGAAGCGCCGCGCCGACGAGCTGATCAAGATGGTGGGGCTCGACCGCGACAAACGGCGGCAGCTCCGCGAGTATTCCAAGGGCATGACCCGCCGCATCGGCGTGGCGCAGGCGCTCATCAACGATCCCGAGCTCGTGCTGCTCGACGAGCCCACCAGCGGCCTCGATCCCATCGGCACCCGCGAGATGAAGGACCTGATCATCGACCTGAAGCAGCGGGGAAAGACCGTGATCCTCTGCTCCCACCTGCTCGCGGACGTCGAGGACGTCTGCGACCGCATCGCCGTGCTCCACCAGGGCGAGCTCAAGGAGCTTGGCCGCGTGGAGGATCTGCTGCGGGTCACCGACGTCACGCAGATCCGCGCCCAGGGGCTCTCGCCGGAGGCCCGCGAGGAGATCCGCGCGGTGCTCCAGCGGCACGGCCGCTCCGACGTCGAGATCGGCAATCCCCGCACCACGCTCGAGGATCTCTTCCTCGACGTCGTCCGGGACACGCAGGCCCGGCCGGGCCGCCGGGCCCGGCAGTCTTCCGACACCACGCAGAAGGGCTGAGCCGCAACCATGGTGCTGGAAGAGGAAATCCCGAAGTTCGCGGCGTGGGTCGGCCCCGCGCTCCTGTGGTACCTGTTCGTGGCGGGCCTTGTCGCGGTGGTCGCCGCGGTGGCGGCGTGGCTCGTGCAGTCGATCGCATTCGGCCCGCTGGCCGCCGGCGACCGGGTCTACCGCGGTGTGCTCACCGGGCTCGCCGACCTGGCGGGCATGTCGCCGCGGCGGATCTGGGCGTTGGCGAGGCTCGCCATCCAGGAGTCGCTGCGGCGCAACGTGCTCGTCGCCCTCGCCCTGTTCCTGCTGATCGTGCTCTTCGCCGGCTGGTTCCTCGATCCCAAGAGCGTCGACCCCGGGCGGCTCTACCTCGGCTTCATCCTCGGGGCGACCAACCTGCTCGTCTGCCTTGTGACCCTCGTGCTCTCGGTATTCAGCCTGCCGGCCGACATCAAGGCGAAGGCGATCCAGACGGTCACGACGAAGCCCGTCCGCACCGGCGAGATCGTGCTCGGACGGATCCTCGGCTTCTCGCTCGTCGGTGCCGGCCTGCTGGCGATCATGGGGGCGATCGGCTGGGCGTTCGTCATCCGGAGCGTCAACCACGCCCACGCCGCCCTCGCCGAGGACGTGGTGGAGATCAAGGATGTCGGCGGCGCCGTCACCGGCTTCGAGGGGCGGACGACTTTCGACCGCGGCCACCGCCACCGTTTCGACCTCGATGCCTCGGGCAGCGGCTGGACCGACACACTGCAGGGACACCGCCACAGGGTCGTCGCGGCGAACGGCCGCTACGAGGTCGGACCGCCCGAGGGCACGCTCGAGGCCCGCCGGCCGCTCCGCGGCACCCTGCGGTTCCTCGACCGCGAGGGACGCCCGAGCACGAAGGGCATCAGCGTGGGCTCGGAGTGGACCTACCGTCAGTACATCGAGGGCGGGTCGCTCGGCGCGGCGATCTGGAAGTTCGAGGGCATCAGCGAGCGGGAGTATCCCGACGGCCTGCCGCTCGAGATGACCGTGCGGGTGTTCCGCACCTACAAGGGCATCATCGAGAAGGGAATCAAGGGCAGCCTGCGGGTCCGCAACCCTGCCACCGGCCTGCAGAGCGATCCCTTCTACTTCACGGCCAAGGATTTCACGATCGACTCTCTCCGCATTCCGCGGAAGCTGGGGACGACCTCCACCGACGGCGGCACGAAGCAGGTTGACCTCTTCGGCGACATCGTCGCCGACGGCCGCGTGGAGGTGATCCTGCAGTGCCTCGAGCCGGCGCAGTATTTCGGCGTGGCCCAGGCCGACTTCTTCCTCCGGGCGGGCGACGGCTCGTTCGGTCTCAACTATGCCAAGAGCTGCCTCGGCATCCTCTTCTCGATGCTGCTCGTGACGGCCATGGGGGTGATGTTCAGCACGTTCCTCAGCGGCCCGCTGGCCCTGTTCGCCTCCCTGTCGGTCGTGCTCGTCGGGCAGTTCCGCGACTTCATCCAGCGACTGTTCGAGAGCCAGATCACCGGCGACTCGACGATCGCTCCGGGCGGCGGTCCGATCGAGTCGCTCTACCGGATCGTCACGCAGACGTCGATCACGCTGCAGCTCGAGCAGACGCCGGCCGTGCAGCTGATGAAGACGATCGACACGTTCCTGCTGGCGCCCATGCGGCTGCTGGCCGGCCTGTTCCCGTCGCTCAGTTCGCTGGGCACCAGCGACTTCGTGGCGGGCGGCTTCGACATCCCGTTTGACCTGGTCGCCGAGCACGGCATGGAGACGCTCGGCTACCTGCTGGCGTTCTTCATCATCGGCGCGTTCTGTCTCCGGGCCCGTGAGGTGGCATCATGACCCAGTCGCACGATCCGCTCAATCATCGTCGGCCCGATCATGGACAGCCGACCCATGCACATCCCACCCATGGCCAGCCGACGTCCGCCCGGTCGCCGGCATCCGCCGGCGGGGCCCGCCGTCCGCAGGCGTCGTGGCTCGGCCTGCGTCCGGGAACGCTCCTGGCGCTCGTCGGCATCGCCGTGCTGCTCGTGCCGCTCTCGGCGCTGAGCCAGCCGGCCGACTCCTCCAGCAAGGGTGGCAAGCTCGCGCGGCTGCGCGAGCAGAACGGCCTGTCGCAGGCCAACCTCGGCGAGGTCGATCCCACGAGCGAGACGATGCGGCTGGCGACGCTCGGCCTGAAGAACGTGGCCGTCACGCTCCTCTGGGACCGCGCCAACCACTACAAGAAGGTGGAGGACTGGACGAACCTGTCGGCAGTGCTCGAGCAGATGACGAAGCTGCAGCCGAACTTCTACTCCGTCTGGGACTTCCAGGCCCACAACCTGTCCTACAACATCTCGGTGGAGTTCGACGACTACCACGACCGCTACGCCTGGGTGATGAAGGGGATCGAGTTCCTGAGGCAGGGCATCTCCTACAACCTGCGCGAGCCCCGCCTGCTCGGCCGCATGGGCTGGTTCATCGGCCAGAAGGTCGGCCGGGCCGATGAGAAGAAGCAGTACCGCCGGCTCTTCAAGGCGGACGACGAGTTCCACGAGCGCGACCGGCCCGGCCGCACGCTGCCGGAGCGCGACAACTGGCTGGTGGCCCGGGAGAAGTACCGGGCGGGACAGCAGATCGCCGATTCAGGCGCCCCGCTGAAGACCACGGCGCTCATCTTCCACAGCGAGCCGATGATGACGGCGATCAACTACGCCCGCGCGCTGGAGGAGGATGGGACGTTCGGCGCGAACGCCCGCGACGCCTGGAAGCTCGCGGGCGAGGAGATGGCAAGGTTCTCGAAGCGCGAGATTCCGACCACGTGGGACGTGCCGATCCAGCTCTGGATGCGCGAGCCGGAACTGGCCCGGGCCGAGCGGCTGGCGGACGAACTCGAGCAGCTCCTCCCCGGCAGGTACAAGGCCCTGGAGGAGGCGAAGCGGGCGGCGTTGACCGACCCGCAGCGGGAGGCGATCGACACGCCCCCGCTGGCACGGACCGACGCGCAGCACGCGGCGGCCGCCGCGGCGACCGAGGCGTTGAAGGTCGACTGGCCGTTGGTGGTCCGCGAGGCGCCGCCGGAACTGCGGGGCCGCGCCAAGGAGCTGCTGCGGCAGCACACGGAGGCCAAGGAAACGGCCGAGATCATCGACCGCTATCGGGACATCGTGAACTTCAATGTCTGGCGGGCGACCTGTGAGGCGGAGGTGACGGAGCCCGCGCTCAAGGCCCGCGAGGCGGCGTGGCGGGCGGAGCGGGAGTTCGAAAACGCCCGTCTTCAGCCGGCGAAGCAGGCCTACGAGGAGTCGTTCGCGGCGTGGCGGGAGGTGTTCGACAACTCCCCCGTGCTCAGTGCGGACGACATCACGAAGGACGACGTCAACGACATCGTGGACCGCTACCGGAAGGTGCTCGAACAGCTCGACGAGCCGTTCCCGAAGCCGTTCGTGCTCGACCCGATCCTGAAGCGTCCCGAGCAGCCCTGACGCCGGCCCGGCCTCGCGTCTCGCGAGCGACTCGTGCCGGACCCGTCGCGCAGGCTCCACGTCATGCCGGTGCACGATCGCTGCGCAGGGGGCGGGAGCTCCTCGGCAGCCCGTCCCGCGGCTGTCTTGTGACGGAATCAGCCCGCGCCGCGGCCCGCGTCGGGGCCGGCCCGCCGCACCAGCAGCTTGTCGATCCGGCGGCCGTCCATGTCGACCACCTCCACGATGAGGTCGCGCCAGCGGAGCGTGTCGCCGGTGGTGGGAATCCGCTCCAGTTCGGCGAGCACGAGCCCCGACACCGTCGAATAGTCGCGGGGCAGCGCGTCGAGCTTGATCCCGAACCGCTCCGCCAGGTCTTCGACGCCGGCGCCGCCGTCGACCAGCCAGGAGCCATCCTCACGCTGCACGAAATCGGCCGCCTCCCGCCGGTGCTCGTCGTGGATCTCCCCCACGAGCTCCTCGAGCACGTCCTCCAGCGTGACGAGCCCCTCGGTGCCTCCGTACTCGTCGAGCACGATGGCCAGCTGGTTTCGCTCCTTCTGGAACAGCTCGAGCAGCCTGTCGAGCGGCATTGTCTCCGGCACGAACAGGGCGCGGTGCATGATCTTTCGCAGCTCGATCGGCCAGCCCATCCAGTTGTGCCGCAGGACGTCCTTGAGCGAGATGTAGCCGAGAATGTGGTCGAGCGAGCTCTCGTAGACCGGCAGCCGCGAGTAGCCCGCCATCGCGATGGCGCCGAGCACCTCCTCGGGCGGCGTCTCGATGTCGAGGGCGTCGAGGTCGATCCGCGGCCGCATGATGTCGCGGACAGTCCGCTCGCCGAGCCGCAGGGCCTCGATGGCCACCGCCTGCTCGACCGGCTCGAGCACCCCCTCGGCACGGCCGGCCTCGAGCAGGTGCTCGATGTCGTCCACGGAGACGGTCGGACCATCCTGGCGGTTGGCGCCCAGGAGCGCGAGCACGGCGGAGGTCGAGACGCTCATTCCCCAGACCAGCGGCCGGGCGATCCGGGCGAAGAGCTTCATCGCCGGCGCGGCCATGCGGGCGAACGCCTCAGCCCGCCGCAGGGCCAGCCGCTTCGGCACCAATTCGCCCAGGAGGAGCGTGACGAACGACAGGAGCATCACGAACACCGTCAGCGCGACGGGCCGCGCGATGCCGCGCAGCGGCACCGGCCCGTGCGCCTGGATCCATTCAGCCAAGTGGCTGACGAGCCGGTCGCCGCCGTAGGCCGCGGCGAGCGTGCCGACGAGCGTGATGCCGACCTGCACCGTGGGCAGGAACTGGTCGGGGCTCGACGCCAGCTCGAGCGCGGTCTTCGCGGCCTGGTCGCCCGACTCGGCGAGCTGGCGCAGCCGGCCCCGCCGGCTGGCCACGATCGCCATTTCCGCCCCGGAGAAGAAGCCGTTGGCCAGGATCAGGGCCAGCACGATCAGCAGTTCGAGTAGCATCGATCTCCCACAGCGTTCGAAGTGCGGCCGGCGGACGTCAGGTGGCGGGGGTGTCGCGGCGGATCACGGCGAGGTTGTCGCGGTGCACGACCTCCTCATAGGGGCAGTAGCCCAGAGCCGCGGCGATGCCCTCGGTCTTGAGCCCGGCGATCCGCCGCAGTTCGTCGCCCGGATAGTTCACGAGCCCCCGCGCGAACACCCGGCCGTCGGCCGTGGCCAGCGAGATCACGTCGCCGGTGTGGAACACGCCTTCGACCGCGGTGACGCCCGCCGCCAGCAGGCTGCGGCCGTGGGCCAGCACCGCCTCGTGCGCCCCGGCGTCGACAGTCACTGTACCACGCGGGTCGGCCGACCAGCCCAGCCAGCGCTTCCAGGCCGGCATCGTCGTCTCGCGGCCCGGAAAGAGCGTGCCCACGCGCTCGCCGGCGCAGATCCGCTCGAGCACCCGGTCGTCCCGGCCCGAGGCGATGATGCAGCCGCAGCCGGCCTCGGTGACGATCGCCGCCGCCGCGATCTTGCTGGCCATGCCCCCCTTCGAGAGCCCGCCGGCGCGGTCGCGGGCCAGTGCAGCCACCGACCCGTCGATCCGCGGCACCGTCTCCAGCCGCGTCGCTCCCGGCTCGGACGGGTGCCTGTCGAAGAGCCCCTCGACGTCCGAGAGCAGCACCAGCAGCGGCGCGCCCAGCAGCGTGGCCACCAGCGCCGCGAGCCGGTCGTTGTCGCCGAATGACGTCCGCAGCTCCTCCACGCTCACCGTGTCGTTCTCGTTGATGATCGGCACCGCCTCGTAATCGAGCAGGGCCCGCAGCGTGTTGCGGATGTTGAGGTAGCGGGCCCGGTCCTTGAGGTCGTCGGCCACGAGCAGCACCTGCGCCGCGTGCCGGCCGTGCGCCCGCAGGGACCGCTCGTACGACTCGATGAGGCAGCTCTGGCCGATCGCGGCCACGGCCTGGAGGTGGGCCAGTTCCTGGGGCCGTCGCGTGAGCCCCATGCGGCCCATCCCCGCCCCGACGGCGCCGGAGCTGACGAGCACCACCTGGCGGCCCTGCGCGAGGATCGCGTCGAACTGCCGCCCCAGCGACTCGATCCGCGCGTCGTCGAGCAGCCCGTCGGGCCCGGTGAGCACGCGGGTGCCCACCTTGACGACGATCAGCCGGGCCGCGGCGGCGATGTCGGAGCGGAACGTGTCGGGCATGGCGGGGGCGGCTGTGAGGCGGCGGCGGCGTCGTGAACCGTGGCCGAACGGGCATGGTACCTTCGCCGGGGGAGCGCGGGCCACACGACCGCCCGCGGACGCCCCGAAACACCGCCGTGCGCGGATTCCGCGTGACCGCGGGGTGGTGGTTGAGGCCTCTTCCGGAGAGCCCGTATAGTGCAGGGCGTCGTGGAACGAGCCCCGGCCGGCCGACCGCCGGGCACCCTCGAACACCCCCTGGGGCGTCTGCTGTGAGCGAACTGCATCACGAGTGCGGGCTGGCGGCCATCTACCACCTGCCTGGCCACGACCCCAGCCCGCTCTGCCCAGCACAGGGACCGGAGGAGATCTCCCGCCTGGTGCCGCGGATGCTGCTCGACATCCAGAACCGCGGCCAGCTGTCCGCCGGCATGACCGTCTGGAATCCCGATCGCAGCCAGCTGCTCGCCACGATCAAGGACGTGGGAAGCGTGAGCGAGGTGTTCCGGCTCAGCCACCGGGGCAAGTACGAGGCCCTGATGTCGCAGCACACGGGCCGGGCGGCCATCGGCCACGTGCGGTACGCCACCTGCGGCGCCGAGGATCGCGGCTACGCGCAGCCCCTGGAGCGGCCACACATCCAGAAGCGGAAGTGGTTCGCGTTCGGGTTCAACGGTCAGCTGGCCAACTATCCGCAGCTGCGTGCCGAGATCCTCGCCAACGACGAGAACCACCTCGCCCGCGACAACGACACCGAAGTGATCATGCACGCCATCGGCAACGAGCTCTCTGGCACTGCCGATCCGGATCCCGTCGAACTGCTGGCGAAGGTGTCGCGCCGGTTCGACGGCGCGTGGAACATCGCCATGCTCGATGCCTGCGGCCGCATGATCGTGGCCCGCGACCCGCTCGGCATCCGCCCCATGGAGTACGCCCGCATGGGGCCGGTCGTCGCGGCGGCCAGCGAGAGCGTGGCCCTCCTGAACCTTGGCTTCCCGGCGGAGTCGATCCGGTCGTTGGAGCCCGGCACGGTGCTCATCGTCGACGCCACGGGCGTGCGGATCGAGCGGTTCGCCGAGAGCCCGAAGCGGGCGCACTGCTTCTTCGAGTGGATCTATTTCGCCAACGTGGCCAGCACGATGGACGAGCGCAGCGTCTACCTCTCGAGAAAGCAGCTGGGCGAGGAGCTCGCCCGCCTCGAGACGATCTCGATCGACGCCGACACCGTCGTCGTCCCGGTGCCCGACACGAGCAAGGCGGCGGCCGACGCCATGGCCTACCGGCTCTCGATCCCGTCGGTGGAGGGCCTGATCCGCAACCGCTACACGGGCCGCACGTTCATCGACGGCGCCTCCAGCCGCCGCCAGAAGGCCGAGACGAAGTACACGCCGCTCCGCGAGGTGCTCGAGGGCAAGCGGGTGATCCTCGTCGAGGACTCGATCGTGCGCAGCACCACGATGAAGGTGCTGCTCGGCAGGATGCGGTCGCTCGGCCTGGCCCGCGAAATCCACGTCCGCGTCGCCTGCCCGCCGATCGTGGCGCCCTGCTTCTACGGCATCGACATGTCGACGATCGACGAGCTGTTCGCCCCCGAGTTCCTCCGCGGCGGGCCGCTCACCGAGGAGGTCCAGGCGGAGATGGCGGCGAAGCTGGGGGCCGATTCGCTCCGCTACCTGCCGGTCGAGTCGGTGGCCCGTTCCATCGGCTTCCAGGACGCCGAGCTTTGCCAGGCCTGCCTCACGGGCCGCTACCCGACGCCCGCCGGCGAGCGGCTCTACGAGATCGCGTTGGGACAGGTGGGAGGCGGCGACGCCGGCCGCGGTGCCACCCGGACCTACGAGGCGGCCACGCGGTGACCCCGCCTATCTCGAACCCGCGCCGGCAAGGCTGGGGAGGAAGTCGGGAGCCGCTGGAGGCGGCGGCAGCGAGCAGCGAAACACCCCTCGGCTCGTTCGCAGTTCGCACCCGTGGGAAAAGGCCGCGGCCGGCCTTTTCCACAGCCAGCTAGACCGTCGGCGGCTCGACCCTTCCGCAGCCGGCGGCGGCGTCGTTGCGGGGCAGGGCGGCCCGCCAGACCGGCGCGCCGGCCAGCCGCGTCCGCCGCTCGAAGTGGGTGCGGTAGTCGAGGTCGTGCTCCGCCGGCCTCGCCGTCTCCTCCCGAGGGGACGCGAAGAGGCCGGTGCCGCGGGCCGCCTCCATGGCCTCGTGGAAGTATTCCTCCACGTCGGTCCACACGTGCAGGAGGCACCCTGGGCCGAGCACGCGGCCGGCATGGATGAGAAAGGCGTCGGACAGCACGCGGCGCTTGCGGTGACGGGCCTTCCACCACGGGTCGGGAAAGTAGACGTGCATGCCCGCAAGGCAGGCGTCGGGCAGCATGCCGCGGACGAGATGGGTCGCGTCTCCATGGACGATCCGGGCATTGGCGGACCGCAGCGTGGCGAGTTTGCCGGCGCACAGCCGCGCGTAGCCGCCGCTGATCTCCACGCCCAGGAAGTTGCGGTCGGCGGCGGCGGCGGACGCCGTGGAGAGGAAGAGCCCCTTACCGCTGCCCACCTCGAGCTCGATCGGCCGTGCGTGCGGAAAGAGCGTCGCCGGATCGAGCGGCGTCGGCAGGGCCGCGAGTTCGAGCAGGTGCCCGGCCAGGTCGAGCGACGGGTCCGGTTTGCGGGGAGGGCGGCGGGGCATGGCTGGGTGGCCGACGCGGCTCGTGCCGCCAGGGTCGCGTGTCAGGCCTTCGGTCCGGCGCCGGCGAGGGCATCGGTGGGCAGTGGCACTCCCTTGATGACGCCGTCCACCACGATGCTCTCCTTCACCAGCCCCTGGAAGCGGCAGACGATCATCGCCTTCGGCCGCACCCGCACCCGCTCCACGGCGATCACCAGCCGGTCGCCCGGGACCACTGGCTCGCGAAACCGCACCTCCTCCATGCCGCCGAAGCCGATCACCTTGGCGTCGAGCAGGTTGTAGCGCTGCGTGTAGTAGCTGGAGAGTTGGGCCGCCGCCTCGCACATCAGCACGCCGGGCATCAGCGGCATGGAGGGGAAGTGGCCGCGCACCCAGAACTCGTCGTGGGTGACGTCCTTGTAGCCGACGCACAGGCCGCGGGACTCGTCCTCGTGGACGATGGCCGTCAACTGCTCCATCTCGAACCGCTGCTGGTTCCAGCGGCGGATCTCGTGGATGTCGGCGATGACCCGGTTCAGGTCGTAGGCGCTCGGGTGGATGATGTAGTCGCGAGGAGCCACGGCGCTGCTTCCAGGGGAATCAGGTGCGGATGTGCTTGCGCTTCATCTTCCGGGCCTTGCTGTTGGCCGGGCGGGCGCCGTGGTTGGCTTTCTTGAGGGTGCGGTGGGGCTTGGCCATGGCGGCTTCTCCGGGGTCTGGCGATGAACGCGGGGACGAGGGCACGGGCGGTCGGCGCATGCGCGGCACGAGCACCCGACTGCGGAGGTTGTACCACGACCTCGGCCCGCGTTCCAAGCGATCGGCCTGCGGCCCGTGGTGGACGCGACGTGCCGCTGGACCGGCCGTGGCAGCGCCGCGTCACTCGCGGCGCTGCATCGCGGCCGCCGCCCGTTCGGCAGCCAGCGCCTCACGCAGGCTCGTGCGCAGAATCTCGACGAAGCTCGCCCCCAGGAATCCGATCAGGCCGCCGACCACCGCCGACGACACGCCCCCCAGCACGGCACCCGCCGGCGAGCAGGCGGCGAGCATCAGGAGCGACACCGCGCCGCCGATACCGCCGCAGGCCGCGCCGATCAGCGCCGAGACGGGCACCAGCCGGCCGAGGCTCGACCGCCGTTCGAGGTGGGTGGGCGCGGGGGCCGGCAGCGCGACGTGGCCGGATGACGGCGGCAGTCGCCCGAGCAGGTCGCGATCGGTGGCATCGCGCAGCCTCGTGCCGAGGGCGTTGCCGGCGACGTGCATCCCGATGCTGGCCAGCAGCACGGCGACGGCGATCCAGCCGGCCAGTCCGAGCCAGCCGATCGCGGCACACGCGACCGCCAGCACGACCGCCAGCCAGGAGTAGGTGACCAGCCGCATGCGGAACCTCCGGACGGAACTGTAGACCGCCGAAGTCTTCAGTCTACCCGTGGGCGGTGCACGCCATCCACGGCCGCGGTGCGGCGATCCGTGAGGGGCGACCCCGACTGGGGCAGGATGGCCAAGTGTGTCGTGAAGCGGAAGCTGCCGCGAGTGTCCAGGGTTCGACGTCTTGGGCAACGGTTCGGGGCTGCCCGTGCCCCGTCGCCGGACGTTCGCTTCGTCGACCAATCCGCCGGGGCGGATCGGTGCCCGCAGGCCTCCGCTCACTGCATGTCCGCTTCGCTTCGCCCTCCCGGCTCCGCTCGCTCCCATAGCCCGGCTCTCGGGGCACGGCCAGCCCCTCACGGATTCTCGTGCGCCTTTAGGGAGCAGAAAGACTGCGTCGCACGGATGCGACGCGCAGCACCAGCGGGCGGCGCCCGCCAAGAAAAAATCGCAGGAGGCGATGTTTTTCGTGAAGCCATCCGCGCAGCACCAGCGAGCGGAGCTCGCCAAGCGAAAATGGCCCGGAGGGCCATGTGTCACCTTCTTCAGCGGCGATGCAGTGCGCGCGACTGCGTCGCAAGGATGCGACGCGCAGCACCAGCGAGCGGAGCTCGCCAAGCGAAAATGGCCCGGAGGGCCATGTTTCGCCTTCTTCAGCGGCGATGCAGTGCGCGCGACTGCGTCGCAAGG
>JBILVO010000104.1:0-14833 GCA_044370415.1 Pirellulales bacterium | reverse complement strand
ACGGAGCGCAACGCGTGCTCTTCCTCCCGCAGCCGAATGGCTGCGCTCAGCGAGCCGCTTGGCCGGCGTCCGCCGGCTGGTGCTGCGCGTCGCATCCATGCGACGCTACACGGACGGAGCGCACGCGTGCTCTTCCTCCCGCAGCCGGCTGGCTGCGCTCAGCGAGCCGCTTGGCCGGCGTCCGCCGGCTGGTGCTGCGCGTCGCATCCATGCGACGCTGCACGGACGGAGCGCAACGCGTGCTCTTTCTCCCGTAGCCGACTGGCTGCGCTCAGCGAGCCGCTTGGCCGGCGTCCGCCGCATGTGGCGCGTGCCATGGGGGCTTTGCGTTTACAATCGAGGGCATGCCCCCCGACGACGCCCCCAGCCGGCCCCCCGAGAGCACGGCCGAAACGCTGCCCGCAGACACGGAGACCGCCGCCGCGGCCCGCGATCCGTCTGCCGCTGCGCTGAAGGTGAAGTCGTTTCCGCAGACCCCCGGCGTCTACCTCATGAAAGACGCCGCGGGCCGCGTGATCTATGTCGGCAAAGCGAAGAACCTGCGGGCGCGGGCCTCGAGCTACTTCCTCAAGGCGGCGGCTGAGGACCGCCGGACGGCCGACCTGGTCCGCGAGATCCGCGACATCGACTACCTCGAGGCCGACAGCGAGGTCGATGCCCTGCTCCTGGAGAGCCGGCTCGTCAAGGACGTGCAGCCGCGGTTCAATTCCGACCTCAAGGACGACAAGACGTTTCCTTATCTGCAGATCACCACGCACGAGGACTATCCGCGGGTGGAGTTCACCCGCACGCCGCGGCAGAAGGGAGTGAAGCTCTACGGTCCGTTCACCAGCGCCGGCAGTCTCCGCGGGGCGATCGTCGTGCTGCAGCGGATCTTCAAGTTCCGCACCTGCACGCTCGACATCGACGCCGCCGACGACCAGTGGCGGTGGTTCCGCCCCTGCCTGCTGGCCTCGATCGAGCAGTGCACCGCCCCGTGCAACCTGCGGATCTCGAAGGAGGACTATCGGCGCGACATCAACCGCCTCAAGACCTTCCTCGAAGGGGGCAAGAAGCAGCTCCTCGCCGACATGCACAAGGAGATGCTCGAGGCATCGGCCCGGCTGGAGTTCGAGAAGGCGGCGCGGCTTCGCGACGAGATCCGGCTGCTGGAGACGCTCGACCAGCGGGGCGACCTCGAGGAGAACGTCCAGCCGGAGGTCTTTCTGGTCGACCCCAAGAAGGGGCTCGCCGGACTGGAGAAGGTGCTCGGGCTCGCCCGACCACCGCGGGTCATCGAGGGGGTCGACATCGCGCACCTGGCCGGCAACGAGACGGTGGCGAGTCTCGTGCAGTTCATCGACGGGCTCCCCTTCAAGCCCGGTTACAAGCGGTACCGCATCAAGACCGTCGACGGCATCGACGACTTCAAGAGCATTCACGAGGTGGTGTCGCGGCGTTTCGCCCGGCTCCTTCGCGAGGGAGGCTCGCTGCCCGACGTGTTCCTGGTCGACGGCGGCAAGGGGCAGCTCTCGGCGGCGCTCGACGCGGTGGAGTCGCTGGGCGTCACGCCGCCCTGCATCATCTCGCTGGCGAAGCGGGAGGAGGAGATCTTCGTGCCGGGCCGCAGCGAGCCCCTACGGCTGTCCCGCGACTCCTATTCCCTTCGCCTCCTCGAATACGTCCGCGACGAGGCCCACCGGTTCGCCCAGCACTACCACCATCTCCTCCGTGGCCGCCGCACGTTCGAGGAGGAGTAGCCGCAACAGCCTGGCCCGCAAAGCCTTGCGGCGGTCGACGCGGGCCGGCGCCGCCCGTAGGCCGCAACCTGCAGCCTCTGCGTCCGTTCAAGGAGGGGCCGGATCGCTTGGCGTGCGTTTCCCCCCTCACTGCCGGCGTTTTTGCGGCCCGTGGCGGCTCGTGGGCTCCTCTTGATTTCGACCGGCAGAATCCCGACCATCCCGCCCCGCGCCGGCGTGTCGGCGCACGGACCGCGTCGGGAGGCTTCAGCGTGCTCGCACGGGTGCAACGGATCGCTCGGCTCGTGGCCGTCGCCTGGTCGGTCACGGCGATCGCCGCGGCGGTGGCGGAGGATCGCCCTCCGCTGCAGGTGCTCGCTGCCGGCATGTCCGTGGAGGATGCCGACCGCGATCGGTGGAACCGGGTCGTCCTCCTGGCGACGCCGCGGTTTGTCAGCGGCGACACCGACGCCGTGTCCGACGGGATCCGCGGCCATGTGACCAGCTTCACGTTCACCGTGCTGGCGACGATCCGCACCACGGGTGCCGGGGAAGAGTCGCGGCACGAGCTCGCCGAGGTCGGCGTCGGCTACAGCACCCTGGTGAACGACCGTCTGATCATGGTCGCCCCGGGCACGGACGTGCCGGGTTTCTCGCTCGACTTTCTCGGTCGTCAGATCCTCGGCGCCAAGCAGAAGAGCCTCGACGAGATCGTGCGGGTCGGTGCCCACGACACCGCGCTGGCGTTCGACGCGCCGCTGCTCATGCTCCGCGACGGTGAGCACCGGGAGATGACCGTCCGCCACGTCGTGCGGGTCGACCCGCTCACCGGCGAATGCTCCACCTGCGTCTGGCTGGCCCAGCCCAACGACGACGGCACACTGACGGTCGCCAGCGATCCGCTGCGGCTGGTCGGGGGCGGCACCCGCGAGAGCCGGGCCATCCACGTCGACGGCAGCCGCTTTGTCTTCGGCTTCCCCACCAAGCAGGCGTTTGCCGTCAAGGAACTGCCCCCGGGCGCGAGCATTCCCTGGTCGCCCACGCTGCTCGTCACGGCCGACGCGCCGACCTACGACGGCGAGGCGTTCCAGGAACTGACCCGCGCCATCGACAACGCCGCCCGTGGCTCCGTGGCCCGCGCGGCGCGGAATGCCGCCGCCGCCACGCGGGCCGAGTGAGTCCCGTCGGCGTCGATCCTGCAGCGTTCTGGGCCGCGCGTCAGCGGCTGTGCATGTCGGAGGAGACACCGCCGGCGGCCGGCACGTAGCACATCCGGGCGTAGTCCATCACCATGCGGTGGGCACTGAACCGCCAGGCCAGCGAGCCGATCGAGTTCATCATCATCCGGATCCATCCCCGCGGCAGGCCGTCCGAATCACGGTCGTAGAAGAGCGGGATCACCTCCTGCTCCAGCACGTCGTAGAGCGCCTGGCCGTCGCGACGGTCGGTGATCTCGTCGTTGGCATGCGTCTCGCCGCGGCCGATCGCGAAGCCGTTGCGTCCGTCGAAGGCCTCGGCCCACCAGCCGTCGAGGATCGAGCAGTTCAGGCCGCCGTTGAGCACCACCTTCTGGCCGCTGGTGCCGGAGGCCTCGAGCGGCCGCCGGGGGTTGTTGAGCCACACGTCCACGCCCTGGATCAGGTGCCGGCAGACGTTGATGTCGTAATCCTCGACGAACACGATCCGGCCGGCGAACCGGCCGTCGTGCCGCAGGTTCGCGATCTTGCGGATCAGCGCCTTGCCCGGCTCGTCGGCCGGATGGGCCTTCCCCGCGTAGATGATCTGGATCGGCCGGTCGGGATCGCTGATCAGCGCGTAGAGCCGCTCCAGGTCGCCGAGCACGAGGTCGGCGCGCTTGTAGGTCGCGAACCGACGCGCGAACCCGATCGTGAGGATGTTCGGGTCGAGCACCGAGCGGGCTGCCTCGACGGCCTCGTCGGCCTCGCCCCGTCGCCGGCACTGGCGCGCCAGCCGCCGCCGCACGAACTGCAGGAGCAGGTTCTTGAGGGCGTAGTGCGTCTCCCACAGCTCGCCCGGATCGCATTCGTGGATCTTCTGCCAGACGTCGGGCTCGCCCATGCGGCGGAACCAGTTCGCGGGGAAGATGCGGTCGTAGAGCTGCAGCATCTGCCACGACAGCCAGCTCGGCACGTGGACGCCGTTGGTGATGTGGCCGATCGGCACCTCCTCCTCGACCCGCCACGGCCAGAGGCTCGACCACATCTTGCGGCTCACGTGGCCGTGCAACGCGCTCACGGCGTTGGCCCGCCGCGACATCTTCAGGCCGAGCACCGTCATGCAGAACGGCTCGGAGTGGTTGTGCGGCTCCACCCGGCCGAGCCCCATCAGCTGGTCGTGCGAGATGCCCAGTGCGTCCCGCATCGGGCCCAGATACTCCTCGATCAGGCCGCCGTCGAAGCGGTCGTGGCCGGCCGGCACCGGGGTGTGGGTCGTGAAGACGGTCTGGCGGGCCACGCGGCGGACGGCATCGTCGAACGAATAGCCGTCGCGGTCCATGCGGCCGCGGACGGCCTCGAGTGTCGCGAAGACGGAGTGGCCCTCGTTCAAGTGGTAGACGCCGGGCACGATGCCCATCGCACGGATCGCCCGCACGCCGCCCACGCCGAGCACCAGCTCCTGCCGGATCCGCAGCCGCGTGTCGCCGCCGTAGAGGCGGCTGGTCAGCTCGCGATCCTCCGGGTTGTTCACCTCGACGTCGGAGTCGAGCAGGAACAGGTTCACGCGGCCCACGGCCATCTTCCAGACCTTCGCGAAGAGCGGTCCCGAGCGGGTGTCGATCTGCACCGTGATCGGTAGGCCGTCCTTGCCCAGCGCCGGCTCGATCGGCAGCGCCTCGGTCCGCGACTGGAAGTATTCCTCGTGCTGGTAGCCGTCGATGTCGAGCTGCTGCTTGAAGTAGCCCTGGTCGTAGAACAGTCCCACGGCGATGAGCGGGATGCCCAGGCCGCTCGCGCTCTTGATGTGGTCGCCGGCGAGCACGCCGAGACCGCCCGAGTAGATCGGCACCGACTCGTGGATGCCGAACTCCGCGGAGAAGTAGACGACCGGCTTGGAGCCGAGGACTCCCGCGTGGATGTTGCTCCAGGTCGACTCGGCCGCCATGTACTCCTTGAGCCGGCGGTAGGCCTGATTGATCCGGCTGTAGAGCACGAGTTCGGCCGCCCGCGCCTCGAGACGCTCCGGCGTGAACTCGGCGAGCAGGGCGATGGGGTTGTGGTCGAGCTGCCTCCAGCGGATCGGATCGAGCTCCCGGAAGAGGTTCGTGACCTCCGGATGCCAGCTCCACCACAGGTTGCGGGCCAGCGCCATGCACTTGTCGTAGAGGTTCTGCGGCGAGAGCTCGTCGAGGCGGGGCGGTGCGAGCGCACTGTGGCCGGTGACGCGGCCCGGTGCGGCGGGGCTTCTGGCTGGGGTGAGACCGCGGCCGCCGATCTCTTCTGCCTGGCTCATGGTGTGGCTCCGGGGGAGGGGGGAGATGGAGGGGAACCTGCCAGAAGGAACGGCAGTATAGGGGCGTCGCGACGTTCCTTCGACCCCCGCCGCCGGGCACGAGAACCCGCGCGTGCCCCGGCATCGACGCGCGGCACGCGGCGTCGCCGTGCATAATGCCGCCATGTTCACGCCCGGCTGCACGCGTCCCGATCCCTCCGCGCTCCGCTCGCTGGCCGCGGAGCTGGTGCGGTTCGCCGACGCGACCGACGCCGTCGGCCCGTGGCGCAGCGGCAGCTTCGCGGCGCTCGCCCGCGCGGGGGTGCTCGCCGGCTTCGTTCCGGCCGACTGCGGCGGCACCGAGGCGGCCGAGCCCGCGCTCCTCGAGGCCTTGGCCGCCATCGCGGAACACTGCCTCACGACGGCGTTGGCGGTCTCGCAGTGGGCCGGCGCGTGCCGGATCATCGCCTCTGGCTCCGCGGACCTGCGGGCCGCACGGCTCCCGCCGCTGGCACGTGGCGAGACGCCCACCACCGTCGGCATTTCGCAGCTCTCCACGAGCCGGCGGCACCTCGCGACGCCCGCCCTGACGGCGGTGCGTGCCGCGGACGGCTGGCGGCTCGACGGGCTCTGCCCGTGGGTGACCGGCGCCGATGCCTGCGACACGATCGTCACGGGAGCGGTCACCACCGACGGCGAGCGGCTGTTCTTCGTCGTGCCCACCACGGCCGCCGGCCTCGAGATCGGCCCGCCGTTGCCGCTGGTCGCGCTGTCGGGGAGCCGCACGTCGAGCGTCGGCTTTCGCGGGGTCGCGCCGGCCGACGTGATCGCGCCGGCGGCCGACGGCGGTGTGCGGACCGGCGGGCTCGCGACCACGGCGCTCGCGCTGGGATGCATCCGCGGATCCGTCGGCATCGTCGAGCGGGAGTCTGGGCCGCGGGCGGCCCTCGGGCCGGTCGCCGCGGGACTGCGGGACGAGGCCGGCGAGATCGCCGCCCACCTGCACCGGTTCGCCTCCCACGGCGGCGAGCCGGCCGAACGCGACCGGCTGCGGGCCCGGGCGACGAGCCTGGCCCTGCGGGCGGCGCAGGCCGCGCTCGCGGCGTCCAAGGGGGCGGGCTTCGTCACGGGCCATCCCGCCGGCCGGCAGGCCCGGGAGTCGCTCTTCTTCCTCGTCTGGAGCTGCCCGGAGTCGGTCTCCGCGGCCGTGATGTGCGAGCTCGCGGGACTCCCCGGCGACTGAGAGATCGCCGCCGCCACCGCCGGATTCTGGGCTTGCCCGGAAGCGGTCGTCACGGTGAGATTGCGTGGTTCTTACCGTTCGTCCGGAGGAGTGTGTGGCATGGATGCCCCACGTTCGATCGTTCTCGTCAAGCTTTCCGCCATCGGCGACGTGCTCCACGGCGTGCCGACGGCCGTGGCGCTCAAGCGGGCTTTTCCCACGGCGCGGATCGGCTGGGTTGTGGAGGGCCGCGCCGCCGACGTGCTCGCGGGCCACTCCGCGGTGGACCACCTCTTCCGCCTGCCCCGTGGCTGGCTGAAGTCCTGGGCGGCGGTGCGGTCGTTGCGGCGGCAGCTCGTCGACTTCCGGGCCGACTTCGCCGTCGACATGCAGGGCCTGTTCAAGAGCGGAGTGGCCACACGGCTCTCGGGGGCCGTTGTCCGCGTCGGCCACGCGCGGCCCGAGTCCCGCGAGGGTGCGTGGCTGGCCTACAACCACGCGGTGTCCGCGACCGGCGGCCACGTCGTCGACCGCAACCTCGCGCTCGTCAGGCCGTTCGGCGTGCGGGAGCCGCGGCCGTCGTTCGACATGCCCGACTGGCCGGTGAGCCGCCGTCGCATGTGGGACTGGCTGGTGTCGCTGCGGCTGCCCGCGGCGCCCGTGCTGATCAATCCGGGCGCCGGCTGGACGTCGAAACTCTGGCCCGAGGAGCGGTTCGCCGCGGTCGCCCGCGGGCTGCAGGAGCGGCACGGACTGACGTCGATCATCGTGTGGGGCGGCGACCGCGAGCGTGGCAGCGCCGAGCGGATCGCCGCCGCCGCGGGCCGTGCCGCGATCGTCGCGCCCGCGACCACGCTGCAGGATCTGGCTGCGGTCTGCCGCATGGGCCGCTTGTTCGTCTCGAGCGACACCGGGCCGCTGCACCTGGCGGCGGCCGTCGGCACGCCGTGCGTGGGGCTCTTCGGCCCCGTGCCCGCGTCCCGCAACGGACCGTACGGCGGGATCCACGCCACAGTCGAGCCGCCGGACTCGGCCCGCCCCGCCTGGGGCGATCGCAAGTCGGACAGTGCTTCGATGGTGGCGATCGACGTCGATCGCGTGCTCAACGCATGCGGCCGGCTGCTCGCGAAGTCGGACGCGGCGTGACGGGCGACGCGCTATAATCGGCGGAGCCCCGCGGCCCCGAGCGACCAGCACCATGCCCAGGCCCCGTCCCAACCCGTTCTACGCGATCCTCGGCGTGGTGGGGTTCCTGTTCACGATCACGGCCTCGAGCTACTGCCTGTTCGTGCTGCGGGGCGTGCGGCCGGAGAGCCTCTCGGGCCCGCCGCACTTGCTGGAGCGGCTCATGGACCGGCACGGCGTCGCGCTGCTCGCGGGTCAGATCGCCGTGCTCGTTGTGGCGACGGTGGGCGCCGTGGCCATGGATCACTTCGAGGGGGAGCGGCTGCGGCGGCAGCGGTCCGCGGCCGATCGGGAGGCCCGCGGGCGGGACGCTGCCGCCGGGGCTGACCAGCCGTGACCGCGTCGGCAGCCCGACAGATCGAGCGGCTGCGCGAGCAGATCCGGCACCACGACCGGAAGTATTACGTCGAGGCGGCGCCCGAGATCACCGACCGCGACTACGACCGGCTGGTCGAGGAGCTGCGGACGCTCGAGGAGCGGCATCCCGGCCTCGTGACGGCAGACAGCCCCACGCAGCGGGTCGGCGACGAGCCCGTGCCCGCCCTGCAGCCGGTGCGGCACCGGCTGCCAATGCTGTCGATAGACAACACCTACAGCCCGCAGGATCTCGCCACCTGGGGCGGCCGCGTCGAGAAACTGCTCGCGGAATCCTCGGCGGACCCGATCGACTGGGTGCTCGAGCTGAAGATCGACGGCGTCGCCGTGTCGCTGACGTACGAGCGCGGCATGCTCGCGCTGGGGGCGACGCGGGGCAACGGTGCCACCGGCGACGACATCACGCACAACGTCCGCACGATCCACGGCGTGCCGCTCCGCCTCGCCCTCGACGACCCGCCCGACATGGTCGAGGTCCGTGGCGAGGTCTACATGACCAACTCCGACCTCGTGATGCTCAACCAGCAGCAGGCTGAGGCCGGTCTGCCGCCCTTCGCGAACACGCGGAACGTCGCCGCCGGCAGCATCCGCCTGCTCGACCCGCGCGAGTGCGCCGCGCGGCCGCTGAGGTTTTTCTGCCACGGCGCGGGGGACGCGACGGGCCTGGGGGTCGCGTCGCAGTCGCAGCTGCTGGAGTGGGCGCAGCGAGCGGGCCTGCCGGTCGCCCCCCGCAGCCGCACGTTCTCGTCGCTCGACGCGCTCGTCGAGCACGGCACGGAGCTGATCGAGAAGCTCCACGAGCTCGACTTCGAGGTCGACGGATTCGTGGTGAAGGTCGACCGCTTCGATCAGCAGCGGCGGCTCGGCACCACGGCCAAGAGCCCGCGCTGGGCGATCGCCTGGAAGTTCGAGAAGTTCGAGGCCACGACCCGGCTGGCGGGCATCCGGGTGCAGGTGGGCCGCGGCGGCACGATCACGCCGGTGGCGGACCTCGAGCCGGTGGAGCTGGCCGGCACGATCGTGCGTCGCGCGAGCCTCCACAACGCCGACGAGGTGGCCCGCAAGGACGTCCGCGTCGGTGACGTGCTTGTGGTCGAGAAAGCGGGGAAGGTGATCCCGCACGTCGTCCGGGTGGAGAAGCACCTGCGGAAGGGACGGCTGCCGGCCTGGACGCCGCCGACCGAGTGCCCCGAGTGCGGCACGCCCGTCGAGCGGGATCCCGACGGGGTCTACATCCGCTGCCCCGACGTCGACTGCCCCGCGCGGCGGCGGGAGCGGCTGCGATTCTTCGCGTCGCGTGCCGCGATGGACATCGAGGGCCTCGGCGACAAGCTCGTGGAGCAGCTCGTGGCGACCGGGCTCGTCAAGGACTACGCCGACCTCTACTCGCTCACGGTGGAGCAGCTCGAGCCGCTGGAGCGGATGGGGGAGAAGTCGGCCGCGGCGCTCGTCACCCAGATCGCCGGCAGCCGCGACCGCGGGCTCGTTCGCGTGCTCAACGCGCTGGCCATCCGCCACGTGGGGCCGCGGGTGGCGTCGCTTTTGTGCCAGCGGTTCCCCACGCTCGACGCGCTGCGGGCGGCCACCGTCGACGAGCTCGCCGCCGTGCCCGACATCGGCCCGACGATCGCGGCCAGCGTGCACGAGTGGCTCTCGAGCGGCTACGGCCGCCGGGTGCTCGCAGGGCTCGAGCGGGCCGGGCTGCGGCTCGACGTGCCGGCGGCGGAGCGGGTGGGCGAGGGCCCGCTCACCGGCAAGACGCTCGTGGTCACCGGCACGCTCGAGGGCTTCTCGCGTCAGGAGGCGGAGGACGCGATCCGCAGGGCCGGCGGCCGGGCCTCGGGAAGCGTGTCGAAGAAGACCGACTACGTGGTGGCGGGGGAGGAGCCTGGCAGCAAGCTGGAGAAGGCCGTGAAGCTCGGCGTGCCGGTGATCGACGCGGCGGGCTTCCGGCGGCTGCTGGCCGGCGGCTGAGTCGGCGCATTCTCTCGTCGGGATGTCGCCCCGGCCCCCTCCCCGAAGCCGCGCGACGATGTCGGGCGGGGAGGCTAACGGCCTCTGCCACCGGCCGGCACGGCCTCGGCGGCCAGCGGCAGCGCACACGCCGCCATCGTCACGCCCCAGGCAGGCATGCCCGCGAGCAGCCCGATGAGCGGCCACGCCACGAGGGCGATGCGGGCGACGAGCCGCTGCGACGGGCCGAACCAGATGCCGACGGCGAAGAGCATCTCGAAGGCGGTGATGGCGTGCGTCAGCAGGTTCGTGAGGTACTCGGAGTCCTCCAAGAGCGGCGCGAGCGCGGAGAACCGGCTCTGCGGGCTCGCTGCCAGGTACCAGGCGGCCAGACCGTCCCACCAGGCGTCGCCCTTGAGCTGCGCGAGCACGGCCGCGACGGTGATCGCCGAGCCGTACACCTGCAAGAGCCCCCGCGAGACCGCGGCCCGAAACGAGAGTGGCGGCGTGGGCCGGCCGGCGCGGTCGCGCAGCCAGCGGTCGCAGGAGAGGTGCCAGCCCGCCGGGCCGATCGCCAGGCACCACAGCAGCACGGCCAGGCAATCGTCGGCCGGCCCGGCGAGCATCGGCCCGCGGTGCAAAAGCGACGCCCAGAGCACCGCCGCCAGCGGCGCGACCACCGAGGTGCCGAGGCCCACGAGCAGGAGCAGGAAGACGACGGCGGTCGCATGAAAGAGCACGGCGACGGCGAGCGACGACGGGGCGATGTCGTAGAGCGACATGCCGGCGGGCGACCGCCACTGCCGCACCGTCTCCGCGGGCAGCACGCCCTGCGGGCCGAACCACGCCTGCACGTCCGCCGCGTAGCTCCACCACAGCGCCAGCGCCACCACGGCGGCGACGATCCGCACGAGGGCCAGCGGCCGGGCGTCGGCGGCGGAGAACCAGAACCGCTCCCATGCCTCGCCCAGGGCGGCGAGGCCGTGCGGCGCGGACGGTGATGCGACGATCGCGTCGTGGCTGGGGCTCATGGCGCCGCCCTCGCCGGAGTGTCGATTGGGGCGGCGGGCGGCTCCACGAGCGGCGCGACCTCGGTGCGGGCCTCCTGCCGCAGCAGCTGCAGCTCGCCGCGTGCCATGCGGACCCGCGCGGTGTATGCCGGCGCCGCAGCGGCCGCCGCCGCGCCCCGATCGGTCGGCGGTGTGCGGACGACCCGCACCATCACGTCCTCGCCGCCGAGGTCGTCGAACATGCCGCGGCCCACCGCCGCCGCCAGCAGGCCGTCGCGGTCGGCGTCGTCCGCATCCAGCGCGATCGCGCGGGCGAGCCGCCGCCAGCGGGCCGCCCGTTCGCCCGTCAGCGTTCCGGGCAGCGACATGCCGCCGCGATCATCGCCGTGACGACGGATGTCGACGGCATGGTCGGCATCCTCAGGGGATCCGTAGGAGAGCCGGTAGTCGAATCCGAGGTCGAGCCACGGCGGCGTCATCCAGGGCGAGAAGAGCCTGCCCTTCACCGTCCGCACGAGTGCCGACGAGCCGCTGTCGGAGTTGCCCGCGATCGAGAGCAGGAGCCCGATCAGGCAGAGGATGAGTCCCGCGGTGACGGCCGCTCGGACGACCTCGGACGGCCTGGCGGCATCGAGCGGCGAGGCCGTCGGCGTCCGGGACTGCCGCGGAGTCTGGGGCATGGGGCGCACCGCGGAAAACGGGAGGGGACGCGGGAGCAGGGCCGGACCGCCGGTGACCATGGCGGCGGCGGCCGACAGGGAAGACCTAGTGTGATCCGGCGCACGACCATTTCCAGTGCCGACCGCGGAGCCTGCGTCGCTCCCGCGTTTTCCGCGGCCACTGCGCCGCGGCCCCCGCCCGCAGGGGCGGAATGCGTTGACACGACCGCTCCATGGCGATAGGTTCGCAGGGTGGTTTGACCGCTTCGGCCGTCGGCCCGGGAGGCTGCTTCGCGAGGCGGCGAGCCAGGCACACTGATCACACCGCAGGGATCACGCGCAGCTCAGGCGACCCGTCCGCACGTGCGAACTACGGGGGATTAGCTCAATTGGGAGAGCGTCTGGCTGGCAGCCAGAAGGTCAGGGGTTCGAATCCCCTATCCTCCACTTCGTCGGTTGGTGTCGCCGTGCCCGAGACCGTGCCCCAGACGCCGCCTCCCCGCCGTGCTGCGGACGAGCCGCTGGCCTGGGTAGACGGCCGGTTCGTGCCGCGGTCGTCCCTTTGTCTGCCCGTCGGCGACGCTGGTTTCGTCCTCGGTGCCACCGTCACCGAGCAGCTGCGGACCTTCCACGGCCGGCTCTTCCTGCCGGAAGCCCACGAGGAGCGGCTCCGCGAGTCGCTGGCGATCGTCGGCATCGATCCCGGCCGGCCGTTGCACGCGCTGTTCGAGGCCGCGGCGACCGTCGCCGCCCACAATCATGCGGCGGCACCGGACCACGATCTCGGCGTCGTCGTGTTCGTGACGCCCGGTGACCTTCCCGCGCAGCACGGTGGCCAGAAGGGCGTCCCCCGCGCGATGGTCCACAGCTTCCCGCTGGCGTTTTCCAGTTGGGCCCGTTCCTACGAGTCGGGTGTCGCGCTGCGGACGGCGACGGTCCGGCAGGTGCCCGACGCCTGCTGGCCGGTCCGGGCGAAGGTCCGCAGCCGCCTCCACTACCATCTGGCGGATCGCGAGGCCGATGCGGCGGAGCCCGGGGCGCGGGCCGTGCTCCTCCATCTCGACGGCCGCGTCAGCGAGACCTCGACCGCGAACGTCGCCGTTGTCCGCGGCGACACGATCACCACACCGCCGCCCGAGGACGCGCTCCCGGGCGTCAGCCTGCGGCACGTGCGGAGCCTGGCGGAATCGTTGGGGCTCTCCTGGGAGTGCCGGTCGCTCGGCGTCGCCGACCTCGCCGCCGCCTCCGAGATCCTGCTCACGAGCACGCCGAGCTGCCTGCTGCCCGCCACCCGGTTTGACGGCCGCCCGGTGGGCGACGGCCGGCCGGGCCGTGTGCACCGCATGGTCCTGTCGGCGTGGAGCGGGCAGGTCGGCCTCGACATCGCGGGGCAGGCGCTGGCCTGCAGTTGCCGCTCCTGACCCGCCGCCGTCATCCTCCCTCGTCGCCACCGCCGCCTCGCATGCGCCGCTCGCTCCGCCTCCTGCTCGTGATCGCGTTGCTGGCCCTGGCCGTGCCGCTGGTCCCCTTCGTCGCCTTCGGCACCCGGCTCGACCACGTCGTGGCGGGCTGGCTCGATCCGCCGCCGTCCCCGCCGGTGCTCGCGGTGCTCGAGGTCGGCGTGCTCGCGGCCGACATGCTGCTGCCGGTGCCCTCGAGCATGGTGGCCGCGCTCGGCGGCGCGCGGCTGGGATTCGTCGTCGGCACGGCGTGCGCCTGGCTGGGCATGACCTGCGGCGCGGCGGCGGGCTGGTGGCTGGGCCGCACGGCGGCCGCCCGCCGGCTGGCGGGCCTCGAGGCCGACGAGCGAGAGGAGTTCGCCCGCCGGCAGCGGCGCTACGGCCCGCTCGCGGTGGTGCTGACGCGACCGCTGCCGCTCGTGGCGGAGGCGGCCGCGCTCGTCGCCGGCGGCGCCGGCATGCCGTTTCGCGACTTCATGGCCGCCGCGGGCGGCGGCAATCTCGCTGTCGCCGCGGTGTGGACGCTCGCCGGCGCGATCGGCCGGGAGGCCGACTCCCTCCAGTGGGTGCTCGTCGCCTCGCTCGCCGTGCCGGTGGCGATTGCGTGGCTCGCCGCGCGGCGCGGTATGCAATCGCCGTCGCGCTAATTATGATCCGCGGCGAAAGACGCCGGCCGACAGCGGCCCTCCACCCACGCCCCCTCGCGGCCCCTCCATGGACGCTCTCAAGGCCATCCTCGACGCCTTCCTTCACCTCGACGAGCAACTCAAGGGAGTGATCGACGCCTGGGGGCCGTGGACCTACGTGCTCCTCTTCGCGATCATCCTCTGCGAGACGGGGCTCGTCGTCACCCCGTTCCTGCCGGGCGATTCGCTCCTCTTCGCCGCGGGCGCGATGGCGGCGCTCTACCCGGAGTCGCTCGGCATCCTGCCGCTGCTGGTGCTCCTCTCGATCGCGGCGGTGGTGGGCGACACGCTCAACTACGCGATCGGCCGCGCGGTCGGGCCGCGGGCCTTCGCGCTCAACACCTGGTTCCTCAAGCACGAGCACCTCGCCAAGACGCAGGCGTTTTACGACCGGCACGGCGGCAAGACGATCGTGCTGGCGCGGTTCGTGCCGATCATCCGCACGTTCGCCCCGTTCGTGGCCGGCGTCGGCCGCATGGATTACCCGCGGTTCCTCTACTACAACGTCGTGGGCGGGATCGCGTGGGTGGTCATCTGCACGCTCGCCGGCTACTTCTTCGGCAACATCCCGGTCGTGAAGAAGCACTTCGAACTGGTGGTGGTCGGGATCGTGCTCGTGTCGGTGCTGCCGATCGCGTGGGAGCTCTGGGCGTCCCGCCGCCGCGGCTCCCGCTGACCGGCCTCTCGCCTCAGCGCAGCCCCGCCTCGACCCGGCCGAAGACCTCGTCGAACTCGCGCCGTGTGCGGGCCGTCACGTCGCGAATCTCCTCGAGGAGCGCCGCCGCGGACTTGTGACCCAGGAGATGCGCGAGCGTCCGCTGCTCTTCGGGCGACGCGGGCAGGTCGTGACGGCCCGGCGCGTCGAGCAGTCGAATGTGGCCCTCGATTCGTCGCAGGAGACGGTAGGCGTCGAGCAGGGATTCGAACTGACCCGTCGGCATGTGCCCCGCGGCGTGCAGTGCGACGAGGCCGGCCTGCGTCTCCGGCGTGCGCAGGGAGGCGTCGGCGCCGCCGTGCACCAGTTGCAGCACCTGCACGGCGAACTCGATGTCGACCACGCCTCCCGGGCCGCGCTTCAGGTTCGTCGCCTTGGCTCCCTCCTCCATCCGCCGCCG
>JBILVO010000219.1:0-4493 GCA_044370415.1 Pirellulales bacterium | reverse complement strand
CGTTCCCGGCCCCTCCGTGTCGCCCGGTGGCGGCACCGCCGAACAGACGCTGGCCGCGATCAGCCGGGCCGGCGTCGACCTGGCGGCGCTGGGTGCGAAGCTGCAAAAAGACGGCGCTGCCGCGTTTGTGAAGAGCTGGCAGGAACTACTCGAGGTGATCGACCGGAAGTCTCAGGCGGTCGCCGCCGCGGGGACGGGCGGCCGATGAGCAGCCCCGTCTCTGGCGGCCACCCCGCCCCCAGCCGCACGACGCTTCCCGAGTGGCGGGCGGTGGCGGCCCACGCCGCGGCCCACGAGCGGACCCACCTCCGGGACCTCTTCGCCGCCGACTCGGGCCGTGCCGAGCGGTTCACGCTCGACGCCTGCGGCCTGCACGCCGACTACTCGAAGCAACGAATCACCGTCGAGACGCTCGACCTCCTGGTGCGGCTGGCCGAGTCCTGCGGCCTGCGGCGGCGGATCGACGCGATGTTCGCGGGCGAGAAGATCAACTCCACCGAGCGCCGGGCGGTGCTGCACGTCGCCCTGCGGGCCCCGAGGTCCGCCACGATCCGCGTCGACGGCCGCGACGTCGTGCCCGACGTGCACGAGGTGCTCGGCCGCATGGCCGCGTTCTGCCGCCAGATCCGCGACGGCTCGTGGAAGGGGCACACCGGCCGGCCAATCCGGGCCGTGGTCAACGTGGGGATCGGCGGCTCGGACCTCGGGCCGGTGATGGCCTACGAGGCCCTGCGGCACGTCGCCCACCGCGACATCGCCTTCCGCTTCGTGTCCAACGTCGACGGCACCGACTTCGCCGAGGCGACCCGCGATCTCGATCCCGCCGAGACGCTCTTCATCATCTCCTCGAAGACGTTCACGACGCAGGAGACGATGACCAACGCCCGCACCGCGCGGGAGTGGGCGCTTGAGTCCCTCCGCGACCCGGCCGCGGTCGCGCGGCACTTCGTGGCTGTCTCGACCAACGCCGCCGAGGTGGCTGCTTTCGGCATCGACACCGCCAATATGTTCGGCTTCTGGGACTGGGTCGGCGGCCGCTACTCGATGGATGCCGCCATCGGACTGTCCACGATGCTGGCGATCGGCCCCGAGCTGTTCGCCGAGATGCTGGCCGGCTTCCACGCGGTCGACGAGCACTTCCGCACCGCCCCGTTCGACCGCAATCTGCCGGTGCTGCACGGGCTGCTCACGGTGTGGAACTGCACCTTTCTCGGGGCCCATACCGTCGCCGTCCTGCCGTACGACCAGTACCTGAAGCGGTTTCCGGCCTACCTGCAGCAGCTCACGATGGAGTCGAACGGCAAGCGGGTCACGCTCGACGGCCGGACCATCGACGACTACCAGACCTGCCCGATCTTCTGGGGTGAGCCGGGCACCAACGGCCAGCATTCCTTCTATCAGATGATCCACCAGGGCACGCGGCTGATCCCCTGCGACTTCATCGGCTTCGCGCGATCCGACAACCCGCTCGGCCGGCACCACGATCTGCTGATGTCGAACGTCTTCGCACAGGCCGAGGCGCTCGCCTTCGGCAAGACGGCCGACGAGGTGCGGGCGGAGGGCGTCGCGGAGGAACTCGTCCCGCACAAGACGTTCCCGGGAAACAGGCCGAGCACCACCCTCCTCGCCGAGCGGCTCACGCCGCGGGTGCTCGGCAGCCTGGTGGCACTCTACGAACACAGCGTGCTGACGCAGGGCGTGATCTGGGGCGACAATCCGTTCGACCAGTGGGGCGTGGAGCTCGGCAAGGTGCTCGCCAACCGGATCGTGCCGGAACTCGAGTCGGCGGCCGAGCCGGCCCTCGGCCACGACAACTCCACCAACGCGCTGATCCGCTGGTATCGGCGGGCCCGCGGCTGAACGGTCGGCGTGGCGGCGCCGTGTCTCGAGGCCGTCAGGCGGTGACCACGGCCACCGCCCTGCCCCCGTGGGACTTGCATTCGTCCCGCCAGCCGACATTGAGCCGGTGGATGGCCGCGTGCAGCCTGCTCTTCACGGTTCCCAGGGGAATGCCGAGGGCTTCGGCCACCTCGCGGTACTTCAGCCCGCGCTGATACACGAGTTCCAGCACCGACTGCATCGGCTCGGGCAGGCCGGCGACGGCCAGCCTCGTCCAGGCCTGGGCCTCCTGCTCCTCCAGCCGGGCATCGCACACGGGGTCGTCCCCGGACAGCGTGTCGACGAACGCTGCGTCCCCATCGTCGGCCCCGCCGCCGATGCGGCGATCGAGGCTCGCCATGCGGTGCCGCCGGTCCCGTCTCTGCGCGTCGATGGCCTGGTTCGTGGCGATCGCATAAAGCCAGGGGCGAAACCTACGGCCCTCCTCGAACAGATCCCGCTTCAGGTGCACCTGCAGGAACGTCGCCTGGAAGACGTCCTCCGCCATCTCAGCGCTCCCCAGCGAGCGGCGGAGATAGTGGAACAGTTCCCCCTCGTACCGGTGCACGATCACCTCGAAGGCCGACGCATCGCCTTCACCGCGAAACCTGCGAAAGAGATCCTCGTCGCTGATGGCCTCGGCTCCGGGGCCTGGGGCGTGAGTGGCATGTGGCATGGTGATACCTCCTCGGCCCCCTCTCCCCCGGACACGAAGCGATGGATGAAAAACGGGAGGAACCGGAGACCGCGGGGAATGCAGTGAAGCAAACGCCGCGCCAAAACCGGCTCGACCGACAAAATCGGGCCATACGTCCATTTCGCCGGCAATCGCCGGACAGTTTTGCGGATCATTCCGCTGTGGCAGAGCGATCCACCGGCTTTGCACCGCCGCTTTTTGCAACGCCAGGGCCGCAAACTGCGCCCGCCGGGAGAACAGGCCGCCCCCCGAGACTCGTAGGGACAGAGCCGCTCCAGCGGCGGGAGGAGCTTCGGGCCTGGGACATGCCGGCCAATGGCCATGGCGACGGCGTGCCGATGACTCCAAGACCCCCGCTGGCACATCCGCTGGCCGGGGGCGCCGCAGCAGCACAAACTGTGGCGGCCCTCGCAGGCTGAGGCTACAACTGGGTCCCGGAACTGGGAGCCGGGGTTTGAAAAACCGATCGAGGGGCGTTCACAGGAACCATCCGATGCAACGACCTCACGTGCGCGGTCTGGGGCTCGCGGTCGAGGGGCTCGAGCGGCGCGACTGCCCGGCGGGAATCTCGATCGGCGACGTCTCGGTCAGCGAGGGGACCAGCGCATCCGGCATGGCGCGACTCACGGTGACGCTCTCGGAGCGGGTGTCGTCCACGGTGACGGTCGATTGGTCGACCGTCGACGGCACGGCGACCGTTGCCGACCGGGACTACCGGGCGGCGTCCGGCACGCTCGTCTTCACCCCCGGACAGAAGTCGAAGACGATCGCGGTCACCGTCTGGGCCGATGCGAACGCCGAGTCCGACGAAACGTTCGGCGTGCAACTTTCCAATCCCGTCAACGCGACGCTGCAACGCGACACGGGAACCGTCACGATCCGCACCGATGACGTGTCCTCATTCGTGCCCCCCACCGTGTCGGTGGCGGCGCCCGCGTCCCTGCCGGAACGGAACGTCGGCCGCAGTGAGGCCACGTTCGTCGTCAGCCTGTCGGCGGCGGTCGACGTGCCGGTGTCCGTCGAGTACGCCACCGCGGACGGCTCGGCGAAGGCCGGCGACGGCGACTACGTCAAGACGTCGGGCCGGGTGACGTTCGCACCGGGCGAGACGACCAAAAACGTGACCGTCGGCGTGCTCGGTGACAACAGGATCGAGCAGGACGAGACCTTCCAACTCGTGCTCTCGGGCCCCGTCCGGGCGACGCTCGGCACCACCACCGCGACAGCCACGATCCTCAACGATGACGTGCGGCCTGTCGCCCCCCCGATGGTGACGGTCGTGGCGGCAGCTCCCGGCTCCGCGGTCGAGGGCAACTCAGGAGAATCAACCGCCACCTTCGAGGTGCGGCTTTCCTCACCGGCCGCGGCGCCCGTCACCGTGACCTACGCGACGGCGGACGGCACCGCCCGCGTGTCCGACAAGGACTACCGCAGCCAGAAGGGGACGATCATTTTCGCCCCCGGCGAGACGGCGAAGCAGGTGTCGGTGCCCGTGATCGGCGACTCGAAGACGGAGTCGGACGAGACGTTCTCGCTGGGCATCGTTTCGGCGACGGGTGCGTCGGTGGATCGCGGTTCCAAGGCCGTCGCCTTCACGATCCTCGACGACGACACCTCGCCAGCCATCAGCGTCAACAACGTGACGCTAACAGAGGGCGATGCCGGCTCCGCACCGATTACCTTCACGATCACGCTGAACAAGGCCTGGTCGCAGGAGTTCACCGTGGCATACGCCACCCGCGACGGCTCGGCGACGGTGGCCGACTCCGACTACGTGGCCGCCACCGGCACACTGACGTTCGCCGCGGGGGAGACCTCGAAGACCGTCTCTGTCACCGTGAACGGTGACACGAAGGGGGAGAGCAACGAAACATTCTCGCTCGTCCTGTCATCCCCCACGAACACCACGCTCGGCAAG
>JBILVO010000103.1:0-14953 GCA_044370415.1 Pirellulales bacterium | reverse complement strand
GACTCGAACGCCTGCGGGTCGAATCCGGGCTCGGCGGCCGCAGGAGCGCCAGCTGCCGCAGGGGCGCCAGCGGCCGCCGCGATCGAGGCGAGCAGCAAGAGGGCCGCGGCGGCGCGATGGAGAAGGTTCATGGGACCATGCGTCCACATGGCGGATCGGACAGCGCACCTGGGCGTCACCACACAAATCCAGTATACCCGGCACGAAAGCCGATTCCGGCCCGTGCGTGCGTTGCGGGTGATGCATGGGGCGCCGGGTGGGTATGCTCGCGGCATGACACCTCCCGCCCCGCCTGCAGAAGACCCACGCCGCCGGCAGCACACACTCGACTGGATCGGCGGCTACAAGGCCGCCCAAAACCGGGCACTCGACGCCGTGCCCCCTGCGGCGATCGCGACCGTGATCGATCTCGTGCGAGAGGCGGGCGCAGCGGGCCGGCGGATCTTCGTCTGCGGCAACGGCGGCAACGCCGCCAACGCCGCACACTTCACGACCGACCTCGGCAAGGGTGCCTCGGCCGTGATGCCGCGGCCCTTCAAGGTGCTGTCGCTGGCCGACAACGTCGCCTGGATGACGGCCATCGGCAACGACTACTCGTTCGACGAGCTGTTCGTACGGCAGCTGGAGAACCACGGCGAACGGGGCGACCTGCTCATCCTCTCGAGTGTCAGCGGCAGCTCGCCGAACCTCGTCGCGGCCGCCCGCTGGGCCCGCGAACACGGCCTCGTGACCGTCGCGCTCGTGGGGGGCAAGCGGGGCACGGTGGCTGAGCACGCCGACCACCTGATCGTGGTCGACGACGTGCACTACGGCCGGGTCGAGGACGTACAGATGAACATCCTGCACATGCTCTGCTACGCGTTCATGGAGCTGAAGGACGACTGACGTCGGGCGGACGTACCGGGTGCGCGGAGGTGGGCGACGGCTGCCACGGCACCGCGCCCCCGCGCTGAACGTGCCGCTGGAGCGCGGCGGCGAGCTCCCTGACGAGCGGTGCTCGCGCTGCCGCGAGGTCGGCCGTCTCCTGCGGATCGGCCTCGAGGTCGTAGAGCTCGAGCGGCCGGTAGGGGTCGTTCTGCATGAGCTTCCAGCGGCCCCTGATCAGGCACTCGTAGCTCTTGCCGTCGTGGCCACGGCCCCCTTCCCGCCGCGTGAAGTAGAGATCGCGTTCGGCCGGGAGCGTCTCGCCGCGAAGCAGCGGCACGAGGCTCACGGCGTCGAGATCGTCCGCCCGCGGCCGGCCGGCGAGCTCCAGGCACGTGGGAAAGAGGTCGAACGCCTGGCCGGCGTAGCCGCACCGCGACCCCGGCGGGACCCGGCCAGGCCAGCGGACGATGAAGGGCACCCGCAGGCCGCCGTCGTAGTGGCTCGTCTTGCCGTCCCGCCACGGCCGGTTGCTCTGGCCGTGGGGCAGCGAGCCGCCGTTGTCGGCCGTGAAGGCGACGAGCGTGGTGCGGTCGAGGCCCGTCTCGCGGAGGGCCGCCAGCACGCGGCCGATGCAGTCGTCGAGATGCTCGACCATCGCCACGGCCTTCGCGCGACGCTCGTCGATCTCCGGCAATCGCTGTCGCACCTTGTCGAGCCACGCGGCGGGCGGCTCCATCGGAAAGTGCGGCGCGTTGTAGGCGAGGTAGAGGAAGAACGGCCGCTCGGGCGACCGGGCCCGCTCGCGCAGCTGGTTCACGGCCCAGTCGCTGAAGATCTCCGTGGCATGCCCCTCGGGCTCGACCGCGTCGCGGTTGCGGCGCAGGAAGTTCAGCCCGCCCCGCAGGTGCGTCGTGTAGCTGTCCATCATGTCGCCCAGGAACCCCTCGAAGAGATCAAAGCCGCGTTCGTTCGGCGTGTTGGGCGGCTCGAGGCCGAGGTGCCACTTGCCGACGATCGCCGTGTGGTAGCCGGTGGCCCGCAGCTCGTCGGCCAGCGTCGGCACGCCCGGCGCGAAATGGCCCCAGCTGGCGGCGGGCTCGGTGCGGATGACGCCGGGCACGCCGACCCGGTCGGGATGACGGCCGGTGAGGAGCGCGGCCCGCGACGGCGAGCAGACCGTGGCGTTGGCCCGCATCGTGCTGAAGAGCATCCCCTCCGCGGCCAGGCCGTCGATGTGGGGGGTGCGCGTGTCCGTGGCGCCGTAGCAGGAGACGTCGCCGTGGCCGTGGTCGTCGGTGATGATGACGAGCACGTTGGGCCGCGGCGGATCGGCGGCGATTGCAGTGCAGGCCCATGCCACGGCGATCGCGGCACTTGCGCAGCCCGCGAGCAACAGGGCCCATGCCCGCGGCAGCACCCGGCACGGCGACCGTTCCCAACCTTCACGGCGTCGTGTCATGCCGTCCATCCGCTCCTCCACGCCCCGTGAGATATTTCCCTCACATCCCATCACGCGTCATCACGCTCCGTCACGCCCGCGCCGCGGCCATCGCGGCCAGGGCCGCCCCGACCGGCACGACGTCCTGCCCGAGTTGCGCCAGCACGACGTCGGGCGCCGGCCGCAGGGGCGCCATCAGAAAATCCTCGAGCCCGGCGGCGACGCGATCCCGCCACGCCGGGCCGATCTCGGCCACGCCACCGCCGAGTACGATCGCGTGGGGATTGAGCAGGTGGACCGCGTGCGACAGCGCCCAGGCGTAGTGCCGCGCCGCCCCGTCGAGGATCGCCGTGGCCGCGGCGTCGCCGGCTGCGGCCGCGGCCGCCACGTGCCGAGCGTCGGCCGCGGCCCCTGCGGCGCGGACCGCGACGGCTCCCTGCGGATGGGCGGACGCCTCGTCGCGGGCCAGCCGGTCGATCGCCCAGCCGGCGGCCACGTCCTCGAGGATGCCGCCGTCGGGCCCCAGCCGCAGGTGCCCCAGCTCCATCTCTCCGGAGCTGCGACCACGGTAGATCGCGCCGTCGATCACGAACCCGGCGCCGATGCCGCTGCCGGCGTTCGAATAGAAGACGAGCCGGCGGCCGTGGCCGGCGCCGACCGTGGCCTCGGCCAGCGCCGCTGCGTTGGAGTCGTTCTCGAGCACGACAGGCAGGCCGCCGAGCACGCCCGACACCCACTCGGCGAGTGGAAACCCGTTCCAGCCCGACACGTGGAAGCTGGCGGCGACCACGCCGCGGTCGCGATCCACCGGTCCGCCGAATCCGATGCCGGCGGCCACGAGCGGCCCGCGGCCCGCAGACCCAGCCCACGCCGCTGCGATCTCCCGGAGCTGCGCCGCAAGCGCCCCCCGCAGCCCGTCGGCGGCTTTCGCCGGATCGACGCGGTCGGCGCGGCGCAGAAGCACCGCGCCGGTCTGGTCGACGACCGCCGACTGCAGTTTCGTGCCGCCGATCTCGATGCCGAGGCAGGCCATGTGATTCCTTCCCGCGGAGCCGGCTGACGGTTGGCTCAGCCCGCGGCACCACTATAAGGCTCCGCGGTCGGGCAGGGATGAGGCCGGCGCTGGCGGGCGTGCTCTATGCTGGGAGGCCATGTCGTCGCGGCCACGAAACGAGAATCGCCTGCCGGCGACGGTGCAGGCCCTCGGCTGGACGAGCTTCTTCACCGACCTCTCCAGCGAGGCGATCTACCCGCTGCTCCCCGCGTTCCTGCTGCGGGAGCTCGGCGGCTCGAGCATGAGCGTCGGACTGATCGACGGCATCGCGAACGCGGTGGCCGCGGTCGTCCGCCTCCCCGCGGGCCAGATCTCCGACACGATCGGCCGCCGGCCGCTCGTCCTCTTCGGCTACGGCCTCTCGGCGGTCATCCGGCCGCTCACGGGCCTCGTCAGCTCACCTTTCGGCGCGCTCGTCGTGCGGGCGGCCGATCTGGGCGTGCCAGCGGCGCTGGTGCCGCTCGTGTGGCTCGTGATGAGCCTCGCCAAGAGCGGCACGGCCACGGCTGCCGGCCGGCTGGCCGATGGCTGGCACCCGCGGGCGGCGCTCGCGCTCGGCTGGCTCGTCTTCGCAGCGGCGTATGCGGGGCTGGCCGCGACCGCGCAGCTCTGGGCGGTGCTGCCGCTGGTCGTGCTCGTCGCGATCGCCCACGGCCTGGCGGAGCCGGCTGAACGGGCGCTCGTGTCGCTCTTGGCGCCGCAGGGCCGTCAGGGGAGCGCGTTCGGCTGGTACACGCTCGTGCAGGGACTGATGGCGCTTCCCGCCGGCCTGCTCGCGGGCTGGCTGTGGCAGCAGGGGCCGCACGGTCCCCAGATGGCTTTCGCCGCCGCTGCGGTCCTCGCCACGGCGGCCTGCCTCCTGCTTGCGGCATTCGTCCGCGGCCCTGCGGCCGAGGGCGGCCCGAACACCGCCGGCTGACGCAGAGGCTGCATGCAGGCTGCTCCGCCGTCGATTGCCGCCACCCCGCCACCGGGTAGGATTGCGCCCGATTCAGCACAGCCCGCGTCCCGTCAGGAGCCCGTCATGCGCCGCGTTGCCTCCTCGTCATTTATGTTCGTCGCCGCGGCGGTCGTCCTCCTCGGCGGCTGCCAGAAGCCGCCGGCGGCTTCCGGCCCCGGCGCCGGCGCCACCGGCTCCGCCGCGGCGACCAAGGGCACGATCGGCGTGTCGCTGCTGGCACTCGACAACCCGTTCTTCAAGGTGATCGGCGACACGATCACCGCCGAGGCCACGAAGCGCGGCTACGACGCCATCGTCGTCAGCGCCGACAAGGACGTGGCCCGGCAGGGCAATCAGATCAAGGACTTCATCGTCAAGAAGGTGGCGGCCATCGTGCTCTCCCCCTGCGACTCCAAGTCGATCGTGCCGGTGATCCGCGAGGCCAACGCCGCCGGCATCCCCGTCTTCACCGTCGACATCCCCTGCAACGAGCCGGGCGTCACGATCGCCACGCAGGTCGCCACCGACAACGAGGGGGGCGGCCGCGAGGCCGGCAAGGCGATGATCGAGGCGCTCGGCGCGGGGGGCGGGAAAGTGGCGGTGCTCCACTTCAAGCAGGCTGAATCCTGCCAGCTCCGCGTCAAGGGATTTCGTGAGGTGATCGACGCCCACAATCAGGATGCGGCCGCGAAGATCGAGATCGTCACCGAGCTCGAGAGCGGGGGCGCGAAGGACGCCGGCTTCAAGGCGATGGAAGACGCGCTGCAGGCGGCGGCCGACCTGCGCGGCGTGTTCGCCATCAACGATCCGGCGGCGCTGGGCGCCCGGGCCGCCATCGAGAAGGCGGGCAAGACGGAGCAGATCAGGATCATCGGCTTCGACGGACAGCCCGAGGGGAAGGAGGCGATCCGCGACGGCAAGATCTACGCCGACCCGATCCAGTTTCCCGACCAGATGGGCCGCGGGATCGTCGACGCGATCGTGCGGTACTCGAAGGGGGAGACGCTGCCGCCGCAGACGCTGATCCCGACCCGGCTCTACCGGCAGGCCGACGGCCAGAACGATCCCGAGCTTTCCGCCGCGGGCGCGGCCCGATGACCGCCGCCGCGCCGCTACTGGCCATGACGGGGATCGAAAAATCGTTCCCCGGCGTGCGGGCGCTCCGCGGCGTCGACCTGGAGCTCGCCGCGGGCGAGGTGCTCGCGCTGCTGGGCGAGAACGGCGCGGGCAAGAGCACGCTCATCAAGGTGCTCGGCGGGGCGCACGCCGCCGATGCCGGCGGCCTCACGATCAACGGCCGCCCGGTCTCCTTCCGCTCGCCGCACGACGCCCGTGCCGCGGGGATCGCGGTGATCCATCAGGAGTTCACGCTCGTCCCCGGCCTGACGCCGCCGGAAAACATCTTCCTGGGACAGGAGACGACACGGGCAGGATTCGTGGCGCGCGGCGAGGAGCGCAACCGGGCCGCAGCGCTCTTTCGCCGGCTGGGCGTGACGATCGACCTCGACGCGACGTGTTCGCGACTGTCGACGGCACAGCAGCAGCTCGTGGAGATCGCCAAGGCGCTCGCGTTCGAGCCGCGGATCATCGTCATGGACGAGCCGACAGCGGCGCTCACGCCCGCGGAGGTGGGCAGGCTCTTCGAGATCATCCGCGAGCTGAAGGCCCGCGGCATCGCCGTGATCTACGTGAGCCACCGGCTCGAGGAGATCTTCACGATCGCCGACCGGGTGGCGGTGCTCCGCGACGGCCGGAACGTCGGCGGGCAGCCGATCGACCAGATCGACCGCGCCGGTCTCATCGCGCTGATGGTGGGCCGGGAGCTCGCCGACGAATACCCGCGGCGGCAGACGGTGATCGGCCGCACGCGTCTGGCCGTCAGGAGCCTCTGCCGCGGGCGGGCCGTCCGCGACGTGTCGTTCGAGGTTCGCGCCGGCGAGATCCTCGCGCTGGCCGGGCTCGTGGGGGCGGGCCGCACCGAGACGCTGCGGCTGATCTTCGGGGCCGACCGCCGCGACTCGGGCGAGATCCTCCTCGACGGCCGGCGGCTCGACATCCGCTCGCCGCGGGACGCGATCGCCGCCGGCATCGGCCTGCTCACCGAGGATCGCAAGCTCGAAGGCCTCGTGCTCGGCCAGTCGGTCCGCGAGAATTTTGCGCTCCCGAACCTCGGGCGGCTCTCGCGGCTGGGATTCGTGGACGCAGGCCGGGAGCGGCAGGCCTTCGGCCGCCACGTCGATCAGCTGCGCATCAAGGTGCCGCATCAGGATGAACGGGCCCGCAACCTCTCCGGCGGCAACCAGCAGAAGGTGGTGCTCGCCAAGTGGCTCGAGCGAAACTGCGAGGTGCTCTTCTTCGACGAGCCGACCCGCGGCATCGACGTGGGCGCCAGGCACGAGATCTACCTGCTCATGAACGACCTCGCAGCCCGCGGCAAGGCGATCGTGATGGTCAGCTCCGAGCTGCCCGAAGTGCTCGGCATGGCCGACCGCATCCTCGTGCTGCACGACGGCCGGGTCACCGGTGACATAGCGAACGGCCCGGGCGTCACCCAGGAACACGTCATGCAACTGGCCGTAGCCTGAAACGCCGCGTGCCGCCAGCCAGGAACGCCCCATGACCGCCTCGCTCCGTCGCCTCGTCTCCGACTACGGCATGCTCGCCGTGCTGCTCCTCCTGGGCCTCGTCTTCAGCGGGCTCACCCTCGAGGAGCAGTCGTCGACCGACGCGGCCGCCGCCCGGCGGGTGGCCGCCGCGATCCGCCGGGACTGCCCGGAGCGGCCCCGGGTGCTCGTCGCCGTCCGCGGCACGCCCGAGGACGGCCTCTTTGCCGATGCCCTCCGCCGTGAGCTCGATGGAGTCGGCGCCGAGGTGGTGGACGTGGTCCGCGGCGAGCCGCAGGCGGCCCGGGCTGCGCTCGAGAAGCTCGCCCAGGCCGGCGGCCGGCTCGACGCCGTCGCGGCCACGCAGACGACCGGCTCGTGGCTCGTGTTCTCCGAGCTGGCATCCGACTTTCCCATGCTCGGCGGGCCGCGGGTCGTCGTGCCCACGAGCCATCGCTGGCCCAACTTCCTCACGTCCGACAACCTGCTCAACATCGCCAACCAGATCGCGGTGATCGCGATCATGGCGATCGGCATGACGATGGTGATCATCACCGGCGGCATCGATCTCTCGGTGGGCAGCCTGGCCGCGCTCTCGGCGGTGCTGGCGGCCCGCCTGATCCGCGACCACGCCGGCGGCCTCGAGGCCTCGGCGGGCGGCATGTTCGTCGCATGCGCCACGGCGATCGTGATCTGCGGCCTCGTCGGCGGCCTCTCGGGGGCGCTCATCACGCTCTGCGGCATTCCCCCCTTCATCGTCACGCTGGCGATGATGCTCGTCGCCAGCGGCCTGGCCTACATCGCCTCCGCCGGCCAGTCGATCTACCAGATCCCAGAATCCTTCGTCTGGCTGGGGCGGGGGTCCGATCTCTTCGGCCTGCCCAATGCGGTCGTTTTGATGCTCGTGCTCTACGGCCTGGCGCACATCCTCATGTCGCGGACGACGCTCGGCCGCTATCTCTACGCGGTGGGAGGCAACCGCGAGGCGGCGCGGCTCTCGGGCGTGCCGGTCCGCCGCGTGCTCCTCTTCGCCTACGTGGCCAGCGGCCTGCTCGCCGGGCTCGGCGGCGTGATCATGGCCTCGCAGCTCAAGAGCGGCTCCCCGACCTACGGCACGATGTACGAGCTCTACGTGATCGCGGCGGTGGTGGTCGGCGGCACGGCCCTGGCGGGGGGCGAGGGCAAGATTCTCGGCACGCTCATCGGCGCCTTCATCATCGCCGTGATCCAAAACGGCATGAACCTTACGAATGTCGAGAGCTACACGCAGAAGGTCGTGCTGGGCCTGGTGATCCTGGGCGCCGTGCTCGTCGACCGGCTGCGGCATCGCTAGAGCGCATCCGCGTTTCGTGGAGCCTTCCCCTACGGAGTGATTCCCGCCGGCTCGGCAGGATGCCGAGCGCAGCACCGGCGGGCGGATGCCCGCCAAGCGAAAACCGCAGGATGCGGTGTTTCACGTGCAGCCAGCCCGGCAGAAGTCTCCCCGCGGGATGATTTCGCGCGACCTGCTTTTTCGTCGCAGACGCCTTGGACATGCGACATCCTCCACGATCGGCGAGCTTCCGCCGATCCCGCCTCGCCGTTTTGCTATGACACCGGGGCGTCGCTCCATCGAAACCAGGCACTGTCTCGCGGCAGATTCCTCCCATGTCGCCTTCGCGTTCCTCGTCCGGAGCTGCTGACGGCCCCGCCGCATCGGCGCAGCGGCTGTTGGCCGCCCTGCGCGACCGGCCCGACGCCTCTCTCGTCGGCGTCGCGGGCATCCCCGGCAGCGGCAAGTCGACGCTCTGTGCAGCCGTCCGCCACCTCATGCCCGACGTCGTCGTGGTGCCGATGGACGGCTACCACATCCCGCGTCGCCTGCTCGACGAGGATGGGCTGCGCCGCCGCGGGGCGCCGCACACGTTCGACGCAGCAGCGTTCCAAGCCGACGTCGAGTCGCTGCGACTAACGCGGGCGGGTGTCTTTCCGGTGTTCGACCACGCCGAGGGTGATCCGCGGCCCGCGGTGATCCGCGTCACGCCGGCCGCGCCGCTCGTCCTCGTCGAGGGTCTCTACGTGCTCATGCGCGACTGGCGGCTCGAAACGCTCTTCGATCTGACGGTGTTTCTCGACTGCGATCCCGACGTCGCCACGGAACGGGTCGCCGCCCGGCATCTGGCGGCGGGCCTCGCCGCCACGCCGGACCTCGCGCGGGCGCGGGCGCTGGCCAACGACCACGTCAATGCGCTCTCGATCCTCGCCGACGGCTGTCGCGAGCGGGCCGACCTCGTGCTGCCGTCCTGATGGCGGCAGCAGCCGGCATGCGAGAACGCATCAGGGGTGCCCGGAGCGACGTGGCGACATGGTGGAAGAACTGGGAGCCGGGCGGGGGGTGATCGCCCCAGGCCGCAACGCTGTGCATCACTCAGATGCGGTCGAGCCGTAGGATTCCCCGGACAAGCCGTGACGCCGCCGCCACGGAGCGTCCTCGCGTCGCCGGAGCTGGCGACCGTCAGAGCAGTTCGGCAGGCACCTCGCCGCCGGGCACGAGGTGCGTCGGCCGGCCGGAGAGGTCGACCACGTGGTCGTCGATCCGCAGGCCCATCGCGTGGTAGACGATCGCGCAAAAATCCTCGACGCCGATCTTGCGCGACGTCGGATACTCCGCCTTGTCGTTGGTGCCGCCGATCACCTGGCCGTGCCGGTAGCCGCCTCCGGCCAGCAGGATGCTCTGGGCCTGCGGCCAGTGGTCGCGGCCCGCCTTGTCGTTGATCCGCGGCGTGTGGCCGAACTCCCCCGCCACCACCACGAGCGTGTCGTCGAGCATGCCGCGGTCGGCGAGATCCTGGATGAGCGTGCCGACGGCGCGGTCGTGCCGCGGCAGCTTGTCCTTGAGCGCCGGCCCGATGTTGGAGTGGTCGTCGAAGTAGCCGGTGTTGAGCGACACGTAGCGGACGCCCGCCTCGATCAGCCGCCGGGCCAACAGCGCCTGCTCGCCCCAGCCCGCGCCGTAGCGGTCGCGGAGCTTCTGATCCTCCTCGCCGACATTGAAGGCCTTGCGGACGCGGCCGGAGAGGACGAGGTCGACCGCCTGCTGCTCGACCGCGTCCATCTGGTCGAACATGCGGCTGGTGTCGACCCGCCGCTTGAGCCCGTCGAGCTGCTCACGGAGGGACATCCGGTCCATGAGACGGTGCTCGGACAGTCCCTCCCGCAGCGTGAAGGCCTGCGTGTCGCCCGCCGGCAGCCGCCCGGCCTCGTTGCCGTAGCTGAAGTCGCCGTACTGCAGCGGGTTGTAGTTCACACCCAGCCAGGCAGCGCCGTGGAACCCGAAGCCGCCGTCGTTCATGTTGACGCTGGCGAGCGACCCGGGCTGCGTCGGCCCGAGCAGCTTCGCCGCCACGGCCCCCATCGACGGATACCGCGCCATCCGGTCGTTGCCGTTGGCCCCGAGCCTGCCGGTGAGCATCCAGTGCGCGGCCGCCCAGTGGTCGGCGTTGCCATGGGAGAAGCTGCGGATCACCGTGCACTTGTCCATCACCTTGGCGTGCTCGGGCAGGAGCTCGCAGATGTCGATGCCCGGTACGTTGGTGCCGATCGGCGCGAATTCACCCCGCACCTCGGCGGGAGCGTCGGGCTTCATGTCGAACGTCTCGAGCTGCGACGGGCCGCCGTGCATCCAGACCAGAATCACCGACTTCTTCGACTTCGCCGCCGAGTGCACGAGGCCCGCCTGCTCGGCCCGCAGGAGCCCCTCGAGGCCCAGCCCGAACGTGCACAGCCCGCCGATGTGCAGCATGCGGCGGCGCGAGACTCGGTCGCAGAAACTCCGGCTGCCCGAACCGTCGCCGACAATGGAGAGCATCTCGTGGCACCGCAGGAGGGGGTGGGCTACCCGGACGACCCACACCGGGGAAAATCGGCTCAGAGAGACTATGAAATGTACCCGCCCGGCCCCGCTGCAGCGAATCCGCAGGACCGGACCGCCGCCCGGGAAAACGGGGGCGTCTGGGAGCCGCGGACAACCCCGGTGATCCGCCGGCACCACCGCCGAGATGCACCGCAAAGATCGCCCCACCGACGGGTAGACTCGTGCCGCCATGAGCCACCACGCCACCGGCACCGCCCGGCCCACGACCCCCGCCGCCCCGCTGCTCGTCGTCGGCCTCGGCGAGTCGCTCTTCGATCTCCTGCCCGGCGGGCCGGTGCTCGGCGGTGCGCCGATCAACGTCGCCGTGCACGTGCAGCAACTCTTCGACCTGCTGGATGTCCCGGGCGGTCGCGCCGCGGTGGCCACCCGGGTGGGTCGCGACGATCTCGGCGACCGCTTCCGCGCGGAGCTGGCCGACCACGGCCTCGACGTCTCCGCCGTGCAGGTCGACGACGCGCGGCCCACCGGCACGGCCGTGATCGACCTCGTCGACGGCGAGCCCAGCTTCACGATCACGGAAGATTCCGCCTGGGACCGGGTCGCCTTCGACGCCGACTGGCACGCCCTCGCCGCCCGATCCAGCGCCATCTGTTTCGGCACGCTCGGCCGACGCACGCAGCCCGCCGCCCGGGCGATCGAGGCGTTTCTCGGTGCTGCCCCGCAGGCGGTCCGCGTGTTCGACGTCAACCTGCGTGCCCCCTTCTTCTCGGCCGACACGATCCGCAGCGGCTGTCGGCTGGCGACGATCCTCAAGCTCAACGAGGCTGAACTGCCGCTGGTCGCCGAGATGCTCGGCCTGCCGGCAGCACCGGCCCTGGAACAGCTCGACGTGCTGCGACACCGGGAGCGGCTCGAGGCGGTCGTCCTCACCCGCGGCCTCGACGGGTCGTGGCTGGCCACCGAATCCGGCATCACGGCGGCAGCGGCCCGTGGGTTTGCGCGGCGGCCCGACGCCGATGCGGTGGGAGCGGGCGACGCCTTCGCGGCGGCACTGATCGTGGGCCGTCTGCTCGGCTGGACGGTCGTGAAGTCGCTCGAAACGGCCGCGCTCGCGAGCGGGTTCGTGGCCTCGCAGCCGGGAGCAACGCCGCGGCTGCCGGCCGACCTGCTCGCGACCTGAATGCCGCGTCAGCCCGACGCAGCGCCCACGCCGAGCGTGCGCCAGCCCGCCCGCCGTGCGGCGCGGATGTCGAGTTCGGGGTCGTCGCCGACGAGCAGTGTCTCCTCGGGCCGGCATCCCAGCCGTTCCTCGAGCACGCGGAAGAACTCCGGCGCCGGCTTCCGCCAGCCGATCTCCGACGACGGGAAGACGTGCGGCACCCACGACAGCGGCTCCATGACCCGCGCGATGGAGAGGAGTCGCTCGTCGAAATTGCTCGCCAGCGCGACCATCGCTCCGGCATCGACAGCAGCCCTGACGAGGTCACGGCCGCGATCGATCGGCCCCCACGCCTCGACCGTGCCGAAGTGCCGCCAGAGATCGACGAAGATGGCCTCCGCCTGGCCGACGCCCGTGAACACGTCGTCGACGATGGCCCGCCACCGACGCGCCTCGCGGTCGCGGTTGGTCGCGAAGGCCGGTGTGGATGCCGCGTCGACAGCCTCCTGCCTCCGCCACGCCGCGCGGAACCGCCGCTGGATCTCCGCCGGCTCGACGAGCACGCCGTGCCCAGCGGCCGCGCTGCGGTAGGCTTCCGCGACCGACGGAGTCGGCTCGACGAGCGTGCCCACCACGTCGAACACGACCACGCGCACGCCCGGCGGCGGAAAGGCCGGGACAGCCTGACGATCCACCACGGCAGGCTCTGCGAAACCGGTCATGTGCACTAGCGCCGCGGGATCAGTCCCAGGTCGAGCCCGAACACGAAGATCATTAGCGTGAGGATCAACGCCAGCCCCAGGTACGATAGCACCGCGACGACGCTCTCGCTCGGCGGCTTGCCGCGGATCCACTCGTACACCAGAAACACCATATGCCCGCCGTCCAGGACGGGGATGGGGAGGAAATTCACCACGGCGAGGTTCGCACTGAGCATCGTCAAAAACAGCAGGAAATTGCTGAACCCCTCCGCCGCCGACCGGCCGGCCTGCTTGGCGATCTCGATCGGCCCACCCAGGAGGCGGGGGCTGATCTGGTTGCTCGTGAGCTTGTGGAGGAAGCGGTAGACGAGCGACAGGTTCTCCAGTGCCTTGCGGCTGCCCCGCGAGAGCGCGTCGAGGAACGAACTGGCCCGCACGATCTCGTAGACCGGCTCGAACACGAGCCCGCGATCGACCACGAACCGCTCGTCGGACTGCCGCGGCTCGATCTCGACCTCCCGCTTCTCGCCCCCCGCGGCCGACTCGATCTGGAGCCGCAGCCGCGTGCCCGGACGCGCCTGCTGCAGCACCGCCGTCACGTAGGGCCAGCTCGGCGACTTCTCCGAGAGCTCGAGTCCGGCGTCGGCGTCCGGATCCTTGCGGCCGGGCTCGACGAACGCCACGCGGACCACCCGCTCGCCAGGCTGAACGCCCGCCGCTGCGGCCGGGCTGCCCACCTCCACCGCGGCGATCGTCGCATCGACAGTGACCGCCGCGCCGATCGCGGAGAGCGACACGGGGCTCGACGGCCACCGTGGGTCCTCGATCCAGCTCACCTCGCGCGGCTCGATCTCGACGTCGGCGGGCCCGCCTGAGCGTTCGACCGTGAGCCGAACCTTCCGGCCCGCGAGCGCACGCAGCCGCTGATCGAGCGTGAGCGGGTCGCCGACCGGCTCCCCTTCGATCGCCGTGATGCGATCACCGGCGACGAGGCCGGCGGCGCGGGCGGGCGAGTCGTCCTGCACGGCCTTGATCGGACCGCAGCCCATCACCAGGCCGGTGCTTTCGGCAGGCTGCGGCGGCAGCTCCACCGTCACCGCAGCCCCCTTGCGTTCGACCGAGAGCTGCGCGGGCCGCGCGGGATGGCGGGCCAGAGCCGAGATGAGTTCGGCGTAGGTCCGCACCGGCGCGCCGTCCACACCACGGATCGTGTCACCCCCCTCCAGCGGCGGCACGGCCTTGCCGGCCGCACCGGGCAGGCCGTCGGAGAGCTCGTCGGGCAGCGTCAGCGAGAATGGGCTCGTGACGCCGACCGTGGGCACGCCGAGGTCGGTGTCCGGGTGCAGCGTGACCGTGCGCGTCGTGCCGTCTCCCGGACGCTCGACCGTGAACTCCACGCCCTTCGCGGCATCGCCCAGGGTGACGCCGTTGCGCAGGTCGGTGAAGATCGGATCCTTCCGGCCGCCGATGGCCGTGATGTGGTCTCCCGTCCGCAGCCCTGCCCGCCAGGCCGCGCCACCCGGCCGCACGCTTGACAGCTCGCAGGTCATCTCCTTCACGCCCAGTCCCAGCGCCCACGACGCCATCAGCACGGCGAAGATCACGTTCATGATCACGCCGGCGGAGATGATCGCCATCCGCTCGGGAACGCTCTGGGCCGGGTAGCTCCGCGGATCCCACGCGGGATGCGGGTCCGACGTGGGCTCGTGCGGCAGGTCGCCCGACTCGATCACCTCCCGCGCACGGTGGGCCTCATGGGCCGCGGCGGCGGGGTTGTCGTCCTGACCGAGCATCTTCACGTAGCCGCCCAGCGGCAGGGCGCCGATGCCGTACTCCGTCTCGCCCCACTTGAAGCTGGCGAGCTTGAGGCCGCCGACGTCGAATCCGAGGTAGAACTTCTCGCACTTCACCCCGCAGGCCTTGGCGACGAGGAAGTGCCCGAGTTCGTGGACGAAGATCACGAAGCCGAGCCCGAGCGCGACCTGGAGGATCACCCACCAGCTCGACGGCTGGACGATCCACTCGAGCCATCCGCCCGCCGCGATCGTCGCCGCCGGCACGAGCACCGCCATCATCACGCACTGGCCCACTTCACGACCTCCTGCCTGGCCCACGCGTCGAGTCGACGGACCTCGTCGAGCGACGGATCGGGCTGAAAGGGATGCTCGTCGAGCACCCGCGCACACACTTCCGCGATATCGGTGAATCGCAGCCGCCCCTCGAGGAAACCCCCGACGGCCTGCTCGTTGGCGGCGTTGAGCACGGCGCCGCAGGTGCCGCCGCGGTCCGCGGCCTCGTGCCCCAGCCGCACCGCGGGGAACCGCTCCGGATCGGGCGG
>JBILVO010000102.1:0-15045 GCA_044370415.1 Pirellulales bacterium | reverse complement strand
GCGCTGTTGGTCGTGTTCCTCACGGTGTTCATCGACCTGCTCGGCTTCGGGATCGTGCTGCCGGTCATGCCGCGGCAGGCCGAGCCCTACCTCGCCGCCCTGGGGTTCTCGCCGGTCGCCTCCGGCGCCGCGATCGGCGTGCTCTTTTCCGTCTTCTCGCTCATGCAATTCATCTTCAGCCCGTTGTGGGGCCGGATCTCCGACCGCGTCGGACGGCGGCCGATGCTGATCCTCAGCCTCCTGGGATCGGTCGTCTTCTACGCGCTCTACGGTCTCGCCGTCATGCTGCCGCCCGACCGGGCGGCGGCGGCGCTCGGGCTGATGCTGCTCTCGAGGATCGGCGCCGGCATCGCCGGCGCGAGCGTCGGCACCGCCGCGGCCGTGATCGCCGACTGCACCACCCCGCAGAACCGTGCCCGCGGCATGGCGCTCATCGGCATCGCCTTCGGTGCGGGCTTCACGCTCGGGCCGCTGATCGCCTACTTCGGGCTGGCCATCTTCCGGCAGCAGCCGGGCGGGGTGGGGGCGCTGGCGTCGCTCCTGTCGTTCGCCGCGCTCCTCATCGCCATCTTCGTCTTCAAGGAAACGCGGGTGCCGGGCGCCCGCACCGCCAAGGAGTTTCCCGGAATGTCGCGCACGGCGGCCGTGCTGCGGCTGCCGGCGGTCGGGTCGCTCGTGCTCGTCTACTTCCTGTCGATCGTCGCGTTCGCCAACTTCGAGGCCACGCTGGCGCGGCTGACGGAATCGGCGTTCGGGATGGGCGACGACGACAACTTCCTCGTCTTCGCCTTCATCGGGCTGATGCTGCTGTTGGCCGGCGGCCTCTATCGGCCGCTCGCCAAACGCTTTCCCGAGACGCGGCTGCTCGCGGCCGGCGTCGGGCTCATGATCGCCGGCCTGGGGGCGGTGGGCCTCGTGGCCTGGGCGGTGTACGCGCGCGGGACGGGGGCGACCGGCGGCCTCGAGCGGGTGTTCTACGCAGCCTCGGCCGTGGCGGTGGCCGGCTTCGCGTTCGTGAACCCGTCGGTGTCCGCGCTGATCTCGAAGAGCGCGTCGGCGGACCGCCAGGGGGAGGTGCTCGGGGTGAACCAGTCGTTCGCGTCGCTGGGGCGGATCCTGGGACCGTTCGTCGGCTCGATGCTCTATGCGATGCATCCGTCGCACACGCTGCCGTTCGCGGCGGCCGTGGCGGTGCTCTGCGGGGTCGCCGCCCTGCTCGCCGGCTGCCGCCCACGGGAGCAGTGAGTTCGGTTCACATCAGACCTTCAGACGTCATGGTTCTGGGCTGCCCACGCCCCATCGCCGTCCCTCGGACCTTCACCGTGCCACTCTCCTCGATCCCCCGCCAGCGAACCCAGCGAACCTGGTTTGCCGCCCTCGGCCGGCTGCTCGGCCGCCACGCGCCCAGGCTCGGCGTCGCGGTCGTGGGGCACGGCACGGCCGATCCCGTTGGGGCCGAGGAGACCCTCGCGGTGGCGCGGCTGGTGGCCGGCTTGCTGCCGGGCACTCCCGTGGAGGCCGGCTTCCTCGAGGTGATCGGGCCGAGCATCGGCGACGCGCTCCTGCGGCTGGCGGATCGGGGGTGCACGGAGGTCGTGGCCGCGCCGTTGCTCCTGTTTACCGCCGGGCACGCGCGGCGGGACGTGCCCGAGGCGGTGCGCGACGGGGCGGCCCGCGCCGGCCTTCTCGTGCGACAGTCGGCAGCCCTCGGCTGCCATCCGGCCGTCGTCGCGCTGTCGCGGGCCCGCCGCGGAGAGGCCCTGGCCTCGTTGCCGCCGGTGCCTCCCGAGCACACGGCGTTCGTCATGGTGGGCCGCGGGGCGAGCGACCCCTCGGCCCCGGCGCAGCTGGCGGAATTTGCCGCGGCCAGCGCCGCGGAGGCCGGCGGCGAGCAGCCGGGGTTCGGCAGGCTGCTCCTGGGATTCGTCGCGGCGGCGCGTCCGACGCTCGCCGAGGCACTCGCCGCGGCGGCGGCGGCCGAGGATGGGCAGGTGCGGCGGGCGATCGTGCAGCCGCACCTCTTGTTCCGTGGCCACGTAGAAGAACAGGTGACCGCGGCGGTCGAAGAGGCCCGGCGCAGTCACCCGGAGATCGAGTGGGTGCAGGTGGGTCGGCTTGGAGCGGACCCGCTGGTGGCCAGGGCCGTGGTCGACCGTGCCGCAGCGGCAATCGCAGCAGAGTTCCAGTGAAGCCGACGCGTCTCCCCGGTGAGCGTCACCCCGGTCCCTCGGGGGTTTCGCCGGCGGCCGAGGGATCGATCGCCGCCGGGCATTTCCTGCGGCGAAACAAGACCTCGCCAGGAACAGCCCGATTCGTCAGAATGCGGTGGAGTATCGGCATGTCCTGTCGAAAGGAGTCAGCGCACGTGAACGGCAATCGTCCCCACCGGGTCGGACCCGGCTCCCCCACCGTTGTCGGCGGGGCGAAGGCCCCGGCCAGTCCCGGCGCCGGCCGCATGCCCCGCGGCCTGCTCGCGGCCGCGGTGCTCGGCCTCGTCATCGTGTCCGTCTCCGTGCTGCACGTCCGCTCCGAACAGCCCCCGACAGCCGTGGGCGGCCCCCCGGCCTCCGCCGCCAACAACGCCCCGGCGGCCGGCGCGAAGCCCGGCCCCAACGACCGCCAGATCACGCTCGCGGTCCGCAGCTACCTCGAGCGGGAGCACTTCCTGCGCAAGCCGATCGACGACGAGATCGCGAGGCGGTGGTTCACGATCTTCCTCGAGGGGCTCGATCCCTGGAAGCTCCACTTCCTGCAGAGCGACGTCGACTCGTTTATGCAGAAGCGCGACTCGCTCGACGATCTCGTGAAGCGGGGCGACGTCAGCTTCGCCTACGAGGTGTTCAACCGGTTCCTGGAACGTGTCGACCAGCGGCTGCCGCTGATCGAGAAGCTCGTGGCCGGGCCGCAGGACTTCACGAAGCAGGAGACGATCGTCACCGACCGCGACGCCACGACCTGGGCCAAGAGCGAGGCGGATGCGGACGACAACTGGCGGAAGCGCATCAAGTACGACCTGCTCGTGCAGAAGATGGAAAAGACGCCGCCGGAAGAGGCCAAGGACAAGCTGCAGCGCCGCTACCGCAGCTTCGCCAAGCGGATGCACCAGATGACCGCCGACGAGCTGCTCGAGATGTATCTGACTGCGCTGACCAGCAGCCTCGATCCCCACACCAGCTTCATGTCGCCGGGCACTCAGGAGAACTTCGCCATCGGCATGCGGCTGCAGCTCGACGGCATCGGCGCTCAGCTCAAGGGCGAGGACGGCTACACCACCATCATGGAGCTCACGCCGGGCGGTGCCGCCGATCGCGACGGCCGGCTCAAGAAGAAGGACCGCGTGGTCGGCGTCGGCCAGGGCACCGACGGCGAGATCGTCGACGTGGTCGACATGAACCTCAACGAGGTGGTGAAGCTCATCCGCGGCAAGCGCGGCACGATCGTGCGGCTCAAGGTGATCCCCGTTGGTGAGACGGTGCCGAAGGTCTACGACATCACCCGGGCCAAGATCGAGCTCAAGGACGCGGAGGCGCGGGGCGAGGTGATCGAGCAGGGCAAGAAGCCCGACGGCTCCCCCTGGCGGATCGGCGTGATCAACCTGCCGAGCTTCTACATGGACATGGACGGCGCCCGCCAGGGGCAGGCCGACTACAAGAGCAGCACCCGCGACACCAAGCGGCTGCTCGACGAGTTCAAGCAGAAGGGGGTCGACTGCGTCGTGCTCGACCTGCGGAACAACGGCGGCGGCTCGCTGCCGGAGTCGATCTCGCTGACCGGCCTGTTCATCGACACCGGCCCCGTGGTGCAGATCAAGGACGCCGACAAGCGGGTGCAGCAGTACGACGACGTCGATCCCGGCGTGTCGTGGGACGGGCCGTTCGTCGTGCTCACCAACAAGTTCAGCGCCAGTGCCAGCGAGATCGTGGCGGGGGCCATCCAGGACTACCGGCGCGGCCTCGTCATCGGCGACAAGACCACCCACGGCAAGGGCACCGTGCAGAGCCTGCTCGACCTCGGCCGGCAGCTGTTCCAGCGGCTGCCCAACGCCCCGTCCCTCGGGGCGATCAAGATCACGATGCAGCAGTTCTACAGGCCGCTGGGTGCCAGCACGCAGATCGAGGGCGTGAAGAGCGACGTCGAGCTGCCGAGCATCACCACGCACCTGCCCGTGGGCGAGTCGGACCTCGACCACGCGATCCCCTTCGACAAGGTGCCGGCCGCCGCCTTTCAGGCCAGCGGACGGGTCACCGACGACATGCTGCGGGCACTGCGGGAGCGGTCGCTGACGCGGGTGTCGCAGAACGAGGAGTTTGGCAAGCTCCAGGCCGACATCTCGCAGTATCAGAAGCGCAAGAACGAGAAGACGATCTCGCTCGTGGAATCGGAGTTCGAGAAGCAGTGGAACGAGGGCAAGGCCGCGGACGACGAGGAGAAGAAGCTCGAGCAGGAGATGGACGCCCAGCGACGGCCCGTCGTCAAGCGCGACTACTACTTCGACGAGGCGATGAACGTCACAGCCGACTACCTCAGCTCGCTGGCGGGCGGGGCGGCTGGCCTGGCCCGCACTGGGCGGCCGACTGAGGCGCCGCGGCCGACCGAGGCACCGCGGCCGGCGGGCGTGCCGGTCCTCCAGTAGATCCGTCCTGCAGAAGAGGAGCCCGCCCGCGCGACGAGGCCCGGCGAGGTCAGTCGCCGAGCGCCGCCTCGAGGCCCCGGAGCGGGTCGGGGTAGGCTAGCGTCACGGGAACGTCGCGGAAGAGCAGGGAGGGATCGACCCGCTTGTCTGCGCCGCGGCTGCGCGGGGCTGCGAGATCCCAGGCGGGCGGCGGGCTGCCCGTGATGGCCGCGAGATGGCCGTACCAGTCGCGGCGGCGGACGGGATGGCCATCGGAGACGACGTAGAGCGGCCTCGGCGCGGCGGCCGCCGCGACCGCGCACACGACGGCGGCCGCGTCGTCGACGTGGATCAGGTTCAGCCAGCTGTCGGGATCGGCGGCGATCGGCCGGCCCGTCCGGAGGTCGTCGAGCCGCGGCAGCCGGCCTGGCCCGTAGAGCCCGGCGAATCGCAGCGCGACACCGGGGCCACGCGGGTGCGACCGGAGGACCGCCTCCGCGTCGACGAGGGCCCGGCCAGAGTCACGGGCGGGATGCACGGGAGTCTCCTCCGTCACCGTGCCGCCCGCTTCGTCGCCCCAGACGCCGGTGGAACTCGAGAGGATCACCCGCGGCCGGCCGGAGACGGCGTCGAGCAGCGCGGCCAGGCCGCCGACGTGCACGTCGTGATGCGTCGCACCCGCGGTGCGGTCGAAGCCGACCGACCAGAACACGCTGTCGACGTCGGGCATGCCGCGGAAGGCCTCGCGCGGCGGAGGACCGGATCGGCCGGTGACGTCGCAGACAATGGGGGTGACGCCCGCGGCGGCCAGCGCCGCGCCGCGGGCCGCCGTGCGGGTGACGGCGAAGACCCTGTCGCCCGCCGCGAGCCAGCGTTTGGCCACCCGCATGCCGAGGTAGCCGCAGCCCACGACGAGTCTCGTGGCCGGTGCCGCGAGCACCGGCGCTGTCGGCGCGGCTTGCTCGTCGGGCGTCATGCGTCGAGCGCCCCCGGCTTCGCAGGACCGCCGCCGTGGGCCTGGGCGTCGAGCCACGAGGAGAGCACGACCTGGGCCGCAATGGCGTCGCTCCTCTCCTTCTTGCGGCCCCGCGACAGACCCGATCCCGCCAAGAGGCCGGCCGCCTCGCGGGAGCTGTAGCGCTCGTCGTGAAACACGACGGGCAGCCCTGTCTCCATCGCGAGCCAGGCACCGAACCGCTCGACCTCGACCGACATGCGACTGTCGGTGCCGTCGGCATGCACGGGCAGGCCGACGACGAAGCCGACAATTCCCTCGTCGGCCGCCAGCGTGCGGAAGAAGGCCGCGTCCGCCTGCTTGTCGCCCGTCGTCTGGCGGACGCACAGCGGGCTGGACAGGATGCGGTGCGCGTCGCAGACGGCGATGCCGATCCGCTTGCGGCCGTAGTCGACGCCGGCCACGCGTCCCTCGGGCATCGGGCCGCCGGGCGGGTGATCGGTGGGATGGTCGGGCATGGTCTCGTGCGTCCGGGGCGTGGGCATCCGTCTCATTCGGCTGCGGCCGCGTCGAACCGGCCCGTCTCGAGGAACGAAGCCGTGGCCCGCTGCACGCTCGGGTGCTGCATCATCGCCGCGTGGTGCACCGGCAGCAGCAGGAAGTCGTCGGCGCCATCGAGCCGCGTCTCGTCGACGCGGACCACGGCGTCGTCGTCGCCGGAGAGCAGGCGGCTGTAGCCGCGATCGTCCCCCTTGCCCCCCGCCACGATGCCGAAGGGGCAGGACGGCACCGCCAGGTGCTGCGAGACCCGATTCCAGTCGAGCACGAGCTCGCGGGCCGCGCCGTGGGACAGCGATGCCAGCAGATCGATGGTGGCGACGCGTCGGGCGAGCTCGGAGCCGTGATTGGGCGGCCCGAGCATCACCATCCGGCCCACGCGGGGCAGGTCGTCGGCGGCCGCCAGCCCCATCCACCGCCGCACGACGAGGTTGCCGAGGCTGTGCCCCACGAAGCTGATCGGTGCGTCCGCGGGAAGGTGGGAGATCACCGTCGCCAGCGACCTGCCGTGGTCTTCGAGTCCGGCGCTGGTGCTGGCGTAGCCGAACGAGAGCACCGTGGCGTCGAGGTTCCGACGCAGGAACTCGACCAGCGGCCGCATCGACCTGCGGCCCTCGCCGAGGCCGTGCAGCACGATCACCGTGGGGCCGCGCACGGCGGGCGCCTCGCCCGATCCCTCCAGGGCGGCGAAGGCCTCTGCGCACTCCTGTCGCGTGCCCGTGCGCACGACGGCGTCGCGGGCGTCGAGGATGCGGCAGGCATCGGAGCCGGGGCGGCGCTGCATCCGCCAGTCGTGCCGGATGATCTCGTCGGACCACGTCAGGGCCTCGGCCGCGTGCCGCAGGAACTCGATCGTCGACTCGGCATCCGGGGACGCGTCCGCCGCCTCAGCGGGACGGTCGCCGGCGTCGGTCGGCGGGGCGGCTGCCGCCACCGACAGCATCGGCAGGGCCGTGAGCATGAGCGGGAGCATGAGCCGGAAGACGATGGACGGCAGGCCGACGCCCGGCCGTCTATCAGGTGCTCGCGGGGAAGATCGCTTCACAGGTATTCGGTCCAGCCGCGTTTTTCGAGTTCCGCCACAACACGTCGCACCGCCTCCTCGTGCTCGCGGCGGGCCACGAGCGTCGCGTCCGGGGTGTGCACTACCAGCATATCCTCGAGGCCCATTGTGACGACCAGGTGGCCGTCGGCTGTGTGCACGATCGTCCGCGTCGAGTCGATCCCCAGATGCCGGCCCACGACGGTGTTGCCCTCGGCGTCCGCGCCCCGCTGCCGCGCCACCGCCGACCAGCCTCCCAGATCGTCCCAGGAGAAGGGGGCCTCGATGACGACCACGTCGCGGGCCTGCTCGAGCACCGCGTAGTCGATCGAGATTCCCTTGATGGCGGCGAACTCCTCCGCGAAGACCCGCTCCCGGTCGGAGGTGTCCCAGGCGGCTGCGATGCGGCGCAGGTGGTCGAGGCACTCGGGCTGCCGCTCCGCGAGGGCGGCGAGGATCGTCGACGCCTTCCAGACGAAGATGCCGGCGTTCCAGAGGCAGTCGCCCGCCTGCAGGTATTCCCTGGCGACCGCGGCCGGCGGCTTCTCGCGAAACCGGGCGACCGTGTGGACGGGGGCGTCGGGGGCCGTGGCCGACGCGCGGCCGGGGCTCTCGATCGGCCGGCCCTGCTGGATGTAGCCGAAGCACTCGGCCGGGTAGGTCGGCTTGATGCCGAAGGTCACGAGCCGGCCGGGGGTCTGCTCGACGAGGGCGGCCGCCTGCAGGATCGCCTCGCGAAACCGCTCGGCCGGCCGGATCACGTGGTCGGAGGGCATCACCGCCATGATCGCGTCGGGATCATGCCGCGCGACCAGCAGCGCCGCCAGGCCGATGCAGGGGGCGGTGTCGCGCTTGCAGGGCTCGCCCACGAGGGCCGCCGCGGGGAGTGCGGGCAGCTGCTGCCGCACGGAGTCGAGCAGCCTGGCGGCGGTGACGACGAGCACGCGGTCGGGAGGCACGAGGCCGTCGAGCCGGGCCACGGTGTCTTCCAACAGCGTCGTGTCGCCTGCGAGCGGCAGCAGCTGCTTCGGCAGGGCGGCGCGGCTGGCGGGCCAGAAGCGGGTGCCGGATCCTCCGGCCATCACGATCGCATGCAGCATGGAGCGACTCCTCACACGTGACTGGGCTGACTGGTGCGGCTGACAGCGTAGCGGCAGTCGAGCCGCCGGGGCGATCCCGAATAGGGCCGGACGCCGGCCGGCCTTCAGCGGCCGACGACCGTGGGGCCGCCGAGCACCGTGCCGGGGGGCAGCACGGCCGGCACATCGGCCTCGTCGAGGATCCGGTCGGGGGCCAGTTCCACGGCGACGCCGTCGCCGACAACGACGCCGGCCCGGCCCAGCACCCGGCGGGCATGGGCCACGAGCGCTGCGTGCACGTGCTCCGGGGCGTCGGCCGCGGATCCGGGCGGATTCTTGAGCGGCGCGAAGCCCTCGTCGGCGGCGACCTCCACGACGCACACCCGCCGCGCCAGCGGCATGAGGTCGAAGATGAACCGCTCGAACTTGATCGCGTTGGGCGCCGCCGGCACCCGGCGGACACCGTCGGCGTCGAGGGCCGGGACCGCCTTGAAGGCCAGGTGGAGCGGCAGCGAGTCCTCGCGGGCCGCCGTCCGCACCAGGAACTCCCGGGTGAAGCAGTGCACGGCGATGCTGCCGGCGTGGAACCGCAGGCGGCCGTCGGGGAGGCGGTCGGCGGCGGCCGCCGCGGGCAGGTCGCTGTATTCGACGATCGTGTGCCGTCCGCCGGCTTCAACGACGACGCCGACGCGTTCGCCCGGCTCGCGCTTCTCCACCACCTGCGTGGAGAGATCTGCCTCCGCCAGCAGGTGGTAGCCGAGGAATTCCGCCGCCAGCGGCAGGGCGAGCGGATTGTCGACCTGGAAGCTGGCGACATGCTCGACGCCGTGCCGCGCGAACCAGTCGAGGCCACCGCTCTCCGCCAGCGCCACGAGCATCCCGCCGTGGCCGTCGGGGGCGAGCGCGAGGTGCCCGGGCCCGTCGAGGAGCAGGCGGCCGGTGACGGCGTCGACCGCGGGCAGGTCGTGCTGGCGGAAGATGAAGACCTTTGCGGGGTCGAGGCCGCAGCAGTCGTGCTCGTCGAGAAACGCCCGCGTGTCGGCGTCGGTGGCGGAACTCGTCATGATCGCCAGCGGCACGTCGCGGCCGTAGCGGCGGCGGACGGCCACGAGCCTGCCTAGCAGCATCTCGAAGAGGCTCGCTCCCGAGACGGGGCCGACGCGATAGAGGCCCTTCGGGCCCTGGCAGCCCAGCCGCGTTCCCTGTCCGCCTGCGACGAGGATGGCGCCGACGACGCCCGCCCGCAGTGCAAGGCCGCCGCGATCGACGGCGGACTCGCGGGCGATGCGGTTCGCCGTGCCCCCCAGTCGCAGGCAGGGGGGCGTGGCCGCGATCGCGAGGTCGACGGCGTCGTGTGCGACTGCGCTCTTCCCGCGCTCGGCCGCGAGCCGCCGCATCTCGTCGAACAGCGGCCAGTCGACCGCCTCGAGCTCCGCGACGAACGCCCGCTGTGCCGGCTCGTCGAGCCGATCCCAGAAGGCGAGCACGTGCTCCTGGCCGGCGCGGGCCAGCGTGGCGACAAGGACGGGAGGGGGCGTCATCCGCGGACCCAACGCATGAAGAGGAGGCACAGCAGCGGGAACGCGATGAAGATCACGCCGTAGGTGAAGATCGTGGTCCAGACGTGGTGGGGCCAGCGTGCCATCGTGCGGTGGTGGGGGCGATCAGACAGCGATGATCAGGGGACAATGAGCCCGATCAGGCCCGAGCCGTCGCCAGCAGGTCCACAGGGATCTCGATTCCTTCCTCGGCGGGCTCGTCGAGCCGGCATTCGATGCGGACGCCCCACGGGAGCACCTCCGCCGCCGACACCACGGCCTCGACCCCATCATACTCGGTGGATGCTTCGACCGCGGGCGTCGCCGGCAGCGGAGGGCAGAAGCCGACGTGGGCCACGCCCAGCCGCGATCCGGCCGCGACCGTCACCTGCACGCGGCCACGGACGCACTCCGTGCCGTCGGCGAGCGTGCACCGCTCGAACCGCTGCTGCATGCCGGCATCCCAGGCCGCTGCAGGAGCCGCGGCAGGAGTCGTCGCCACGGTCATGCCCGCGGCCTCGGCACCGGTCGACGCCATCGGCGGGGCGGGACGGGAGGCGGCGATCCTTCTGCCGAGCACGCGACCCGCCGCAGGCATCGCCCCGAGTCCGAGGATCAATCCCGCCACCGCGAGGGCGGCGACCGCCGCAATCGTCGCGGCCGGCGCGGCGGCCCGCAGCGGGAGCGCCACGGCCGCGACCGTCGCCAGGAGGCCGAATCTCGCCAGCCCGCCCGCGGTGTGGCCGGTGCCGCGCCGGGAGCCACGGTCGGCGAGGAGCAGCAGGGCGACCGCAGCGGTGCAGGCGGCGAGGATCGCCGTGGGGCCGGGGGGCGTCGTCATCGCGCCGGCGAGCCGTCGCGCCGCCAGGACGACACCGCTGAAGGCGAGCAGCAACCCGGCCAAGAGCGCCGTTGCGTCGACGACGCCGCGGAGGAGCGGATCCCGCAGCCAGTGATCCCAATGGCTGGAGTGATCGTGGCTCCAGCCATCATCACTCCAGGCATGCACGGGGCGTTCGGCCGCATGCTCGATGTCGGCTGATCCCGGGCCGCCGGCTGCCGCGAACCGCATGGCCGGCCCGGACTGCTCCGGGCCGGAGCGATCTCCGGCGGACTTCCGCGCATCCTCGGGCATCGCGTGCTCAGCCAACCGCCACGGCTGCCCGGGCCGCTTCGGCCAGGGCCTTCGCGCGGTCGGTCTGCTCCCACGAGAAACCGTCGCGGCCGAAGTGGCCGCCGGCGGCGGTCTTTCGGTAGATCGGCCGCCGCAGGTCGAGGTAGTCGATGATGCCGCGGGGCGTGAGCGGGAAGAACTCGCGTGCCAGCTCGCAGAGCCGGGCATCGTCGATCTTTCCGGTGCCCTCGGTGTCGACGTGCACGCTCACCGGCTCGCTCACGCCGATCGCGTAGGCGAGCTGCACCTCGCAACGGTCGGCGAGGCCGGCCGCGACGATGTTCTTGGCGACGTGCCGCGCCATGTAGGCGGCGCTGCGGTCGACCTTGGTGGGGTCCTTGCCGGAGAAGGCGCCGCCGCCGTGGCGGCCCCAGCCGCCGTAGGTGTCGACGATGATCTTGCGGCCGGTGAGGCCGCAGTCGCCGTGCGGGCCGCCCACCACGAACCGCCCCGTGGGGTTGATGTGGTAGGTGATGTTGCTCGTGTCGAGGTCCTTTGGCAGGAGCGGCTTGATGATCTTGTCGACGATGTAGTCCTGGATCTCCTTGTTCGAAACGTGCGGCGCGTGCTGCGTGGAGACCACGACCGTGTCGACGCGGATCGGCGTGTTGCCCTCGTACTCGATCGTCACCTGGCTCTTGGAGTCGGGCCGCAGCCAGTCGACCTCCTTCTTCTGCCGCGCCTCGGTGAGCCGGTTGAGGATGCGGTGGGAGAGGGCGATCGGCAGCGGCATGAGCTCCGGTGTCTCGTTGCAGGCGTAGCCGAACATCAGGCCCTGATCGCCGGCGCCGATGTCCTTCCCCTTCGACTCGTCCTCGTTGACGCCCATGGCGATGTCGCCGCTCTGCTTGCCGACGGCCACGAGCACCGAGCAGGTGTCGGCGGCGATGCCCATCTCGTCGTCGGTGTAGCCCACCTGGCGGATCACGTCGCGGACCACCTGCTGGTAGTCGATCGTGCCGCGGGACGTGATCTCGCCGGCGATGACGGCCAGTCCCGTGGTCACCATCGTCTCGCACGCCACGCGGCTCCGCGGATCCTGCGCGAGGTAGGCGTCGAGGACGCCGTCGGAGATCTGGTCGGCCAACTTGTCCGGGTGGCCCATGCTGACCGACTCACTAGTGAACAGGTACTTTCCTTGTGCCACGGCGGGTGCCTCGTGCAGGTGAGGGGACGGAGACTACGGGAAACTCGATTATTGGCGGTCGGGCGCCGGCTTGGCAACCGGCAGTCCGCTGGCCGCGGCGAGCCTCCGCAGGATCGCCGCGGCGGTGGCCGCGGTCGAACCCCGCTGGGAGGCGACGAGATCGGCGGCCCGTCTGCCGAGGGAGTCGGCGAACGCCCGATCCTCGAGGCAGCGGCGCACGAAGGCCGTGAGCGCGGGCTGGTCGGCGACCACGACCGCGGCGTCGGCGGCGAGCAGCCGGCGGACCTCGTCGCGGAAGTTTCGCGTGTGCGGGCCGAACGACACCGCCGTGCCATAGGCGGCCGGCTCCAGCATGTTTTGGCCGCCGCGTTTGCCGTCGAGGCTGCCGCCGACGAACGCGATCCGCGCCGTGCCCCACCACCAGCCGAGCTCGCCCGTCGTGTCGACCAGGAGCACGCGGGGCGTCGCGGCCGCCCGGCCCTCTCCCAGCCGGCTGCGGAGCTGCCAGGCCACTCCGGCCCGGTCGAGCAGCGCCGCGATCTCCGCTGCGCGCTCCACGTGCCGCGGCACGATCACCAGCCGCAGCCGCGGGTGATCGGCGGCCAGGCTGCGGAAGGCATCGACGGCGAACTGCTCTTCGGGGGCCTGCGTGCTGCCTGCGAGGAAGACGATGTCTTCTTCAGTGATGCCCGCCAGCGTCGCGAGCCGTCCCACGTCGGGGGCCGTGCGGTCCCCTTTCACGCCGTCGAACTTCATCGAGCCCGTCACCTCGATCGCAGAGCCTTCCTGTGGCGTCAAGGATGCAAAGCGGTCGGCATCCTCCTGCGACCGGGCGACGACGAGCGACACGTGCCTGAGCATCCGGCGGACGAGCGGTGCGATCCGGGCGTAGCCTGCCGCGCTCTTCTCGCTCATGCGGGCGTTGGCGACGACGACCGGGATGCCGCGGGCGTGGACGCGGGCGAGGAGATTGGGCCAGAGCTCCAGCTCGCCGAGGACGAGCAGGTCGGGCCGCACGCGGTCGAGCACCCGATCGACCGCCCAGGTGAAGTCGAGCGGGCAGGGGAACGTGCGGTCGGCTCCGAACTGCTTCGTCGCGACGTCGAGGCCGGTGGTCGTGGAGCTCGAGCAGACGCAGTCGATCGACCTGCCGGCGGCCTCGGCCTGCCGGCGGAGCTCGGCGGCCAGCACGGAGAGCAACTGCACCTCGCCGACGCTCACGCCGTGGAGCCAGATCCGGGCAGCACCATCGGCGCGGGGCAGGGGAGGGATGCCGCCCGTGAACCGCATCCAGGGCGCGGCAACGGGCCGGCCACCGGAGAGCTTCCGCCACGCCACCCAGGGCAGGAGGACGACGAGGGCGACAAGATAGATGGCGTCGAGCAGCATCGGTGCCGGCGGGGGAAACGAGGGACGGGCAGACCATCCCCGGGGCCTTTCGCGGAAAAGGCTACCAGCACGCCGCAGATTCGTCTGCGACGTTGCGGACGCAGAGGCGGCCTCGACGCACGCGTCGATCAACGCCCGTCGTGCGGGGCAGGGAAAATCAGGAGGCGACTGCCTTCGCTGGCGCCCGGATGCCGAACCGCGAGAAGAATCGGGCCGAGCGCGGGTCGGCCAGGAGCGGCACGTGGGCCTGCGAGACGACGATGCCGGGCGGCGCGTTGGCCTCGAGGATGCTGAACCCGCCGTCGGTGATGAGCAGGTCCCAGCCGACGCAGGTCGCCTCCGGAAAGCAGCGTGCCGCCGCCAGGACGCCCTCGAGCGCCGCCGCCAGCCCCGGGATCGTCACGCCCTCGATCTGGCTGCCCGTCTCCGGGTGGGCGCTGTGCCACTCGCGGCGGTTGTGCCGGTCCAGCGACACGGCTTTTCCGAGCGTCTCCGAGTCCGAATCCACCGCCGCGCAGACGCCGCCCCGGCCCTGGTGGAAGTTGTCGACCGGAAACGACCGCGACGTGCCGAAGCGGTGCACGATGCTCGCGATGAACGGCCCCTGCTCGTCGGAGAGCGTGAGGACGCGGAGCGTGTTGGTCGATGCGGGATGGATGGCGCGGGCGTAGGCGGCCTGATCGACGAACGCCGTCGCGATGTAGCGGTCGATGCCGCCGATCAGGGAGGCCACGTCGTCTGCGGTGGCGTCACGGCCGTTGATGAACCAGGCGTCGCGGTCCCGTCGCACGAAGAAGACACCCTCGCCGCCGCCCGACCAGTGGGGCCGGAAGACGACCGGCCGGGCGTCGGCCGTCCACTCGTGAAGCGAGGCGGCGGCCGCGGGATGGGCCGGCCCCGGGGGGAGCGGCCGGCCGTGCGACACGACACCGAACACGCGTGGGTGGGGGATGCCATGGGCGGCGAGGATCTGCGACACGACCAGCTTGTTGCCCACGATGGGGTTCCAGAAGCCGTTCATCGTGTAGCACCGCCACGCGTAGTCGAAATCCGGCACGTAGCCCGACGCATTCCCGTCGTCGAGCTGGTAGAGCGCGGCGTGGCGGGAGCGGAAGCCCCTGCGCCACGCCCGCCACCGGCGGCTCCAGGGGATGCCGGTGCGGGATCTGGCTTCGTCACGGATTTCTCGCAGCAGCCGCACGAGGCACCGCAGCTGCAGATCGAGCCAGCCGCGGGAGCGGACGTTGCGTTCGATGCCGAAGCGTCGAAAGAGCTCCCGCGTGGCGAGGTCCGTGCGTCCGCTCATGAGAGAGCTTCCGACCGATGCAGGTGGTCGACGGCGACGTGGGCAGGCTCGTGCGGGGCGGATGTCGAGAGGTACTTCCAGCCGCCGTCGCACGCCAGGAAGACGATCGTGCCTTGGTCGATCCCCGCGGCCACTTCGAGCGCGGCGGCGAGCGCCATGCCGGAGGACGGCCCGGCGAAAATGCCGCACTGCCGGGCGAGCAGGGCGGTCATGTGCAGGCTTGCAGCATGGTCGACCACGCGGAT
>JBILVO010000218.1:0-4554 GCA_044370415.1 Pirellulales bacterium | reverse complement strand
ATCGTCGCCAGCCTGCCCCGGCTGACCACGCCGGCGGGCACCATCATCAACGTGATCCGCGAGGCCGTGGCCAGCGGCCAGACACCCACCCGCGTGGACGTGTGGAACGAATCGCAGGTGGATGATCCGGTCGGGGAGATTCGGGCCGCGCTTGTCGAGGCCATGGGCGACAAGGTGGCGACCGGCCGCCGGTCCGCAGACGTGGCCCGTCGTGCCGCAGGCAGGATCGTGGCCCGGCACCACGAGGTTGCTCTCGCGGATGCCCTGGCTGCTGCTGCCGCCGCCCCCGGCGATGCCGACCGCTGGGCCGACGCCGTGGCGGCCCGGGCTCGCCTGGAGGCGGGATCCACGTCGCGCGGGAAGCTCCTGACGGCAATGGATGCCATCGACCGCTGGGCGAAGAACGAGACGACGCCCGTCGTGCCGACCGGATTCGCATGGCTGGATCGAGCCACCGACGGCGGTCTGCCCGTCGGCGGGCTCACGGCCCTCGTCGCGCCGCCGGGAGTGGGCAAGTCTGCTCTGGCTCTCCAGTGGGCCGTGGGGGCCATGCTCGCGGATGCCGACCTGCGAGTGGTCTGGGCGGCCGGGGAGATGCCGCTCTTCGGGATCGGCCGGCGGCTCGTGACCGCGGGCTCGGGGCTCGTCGAGGGCTGCTCGCCGATCGGGATGACGGAGGCTGGCGAGGTCACTCCCCATGCTCGTGCTGCTGGCCGGCGAGTGGCAGAGGCGATCGGGGACCGGCTCGTGTTCGTGGAACCGCCGATCACTGTCGCTGCGATCGACGCCGCCGTGGTCGAGACGAGGGCGCGGCTCGTGGTCGTGGACTACCTGCAACTCGTCGCCGTTCCCGACGGTGGCCGGGACCGCACCGCCGACCTCGATCGCACCGTCGGCCAGATCCGCGACATGGCGATCCGTCGGGAGGCCGCCATCGTCGTCGTCTCGTCGCTGGCCAAGGCGACAGCAGCAGCGGCTCACGCCGGGCAACTGGGCCGTGGCACCGCGGAGATCGGTTTCGCAGCCGAGTTGGTCTACTCCGGCGAGCGGGAGGAGACAGCCGACGGCCGGCCCGTCGTCGGGCCTGACGGGACCGTGAACGTGACGTGGCGGTGTGCCAAGGCGAGGAACGGCGAGCCGCGAGATCTTCGCCTGCGGTTCGACGGTGCTGCCCAGACCTACGCCGACGACGGGCAGGAGATCACCTACTTCCCGACGGTGCCGCCGGGGGCGCTGGGCATCGTCACCCTCGACACCTGGACGCCGCCGGAGGCCGTGCAATGACACCGGACCTAGGTGCTCGTGCTCGTGCTCGGCTGGCCGATCGGCCTGCACAGGAGCAGCAGTCTCCGCCCCCGGCCGCCGCCACGGCCGCGGCTCGATCGGCTGGCAAGGGCGGCGATGCACGGGACAAGGCGAACCGTCGGTTCAGGACGTTCAACGCCTTCACCGATTCGGTCGGCCGGTACGTTCCCGCCCATGCCCGGGAGGCCTGGCACGTCGTCTTTCGGTTCGCGGACGCCACCACCAACGAGGCCGAACTGCGGGTGCCAGACATATCGGCGCGGCTGGGGTGCGACGACCGGACGGTGGAGCGCGGCTTGAAGTGGCTGATGGTCGCCGGCCTGATCACGAGGCTGCGGCGCGGCACGCGGCAGGGCGGGGCGAGCCGGTATTTCATCGACCCAGACCCAGGCCGACGCCTGGACGACCTGAAGGCCATGCACGAGGAACGCGATGGCAGGAAGCGGCCACGCATCGGCCGGGCCGTTCCCCCCGCGAACCGCGCCAAGAGCGGCCGGTTCACAACCCGACAGCGGTGACGCCTTGAACGATTCACAACCCGACAAAGGTACGGCCTACAACCCGACACGGGTGACGGCGGTTCTACAAAGAACAAAAGGGCCGGCGGTCGCCTTTTGGCTCCCGCCGCCCCCGACAGGATGACCCGAGCAGTAGCAGGTGGCCGTGGCAGTGTCGCCACGGGGCCGGCGATGACGGATGACAACCCCCAGGAGAACGACGGTATGAACACCCCGAAGCTCGCGCGAAAGACGACAGACAAGTGGCTCGCAGCCATGGCAGACGACCTTGGCATGGTCGCCGGTTGCATCCGCGAGGCACTGGACGACCTCGACGGCATTCTGGCAGGGGCCACGGCCGCCGATCCCATGGTCTGCAAGGCCGCCACGGCCAAGCTCGTGGCGCAGGCGGCGGAGTTGGATAGCTGCTCCGCCGACCTCGTGGTACTCGCAGATCAAATGCAGGCCGCTACGCCACCGGCACGGCCGCAGGCCGGGAAGGGCCGGCGGAGCGGAGCCGCGAGGGCCAGACGGTGACCCCGGCGTGAGATCGACCCCGGGGTGGTTTTGCCCACAAATGGCCTCCCCGCCCCACAGCCCCACGCTACTTCCGCTTGAGCGACAGATCGTAGACCCCGTTTTCCCGAAAGTGAGGTGACGCATGGCCAACAAAGGACCGCTCGCAGGATCGCATTCAGCCCGCCGCCGATGGCATGGCGACAGCCCCTCGCGGACTTCGACGCGCGGGGCCGCCGGCTCTCCGCGGATGCCGGCCGACATTGGGAAGATCCCCGAAGCGGCGGCATTCTGGCGGCGGCTGGCGCCGCTCCTGATCGACGACGGGCGGCTCACGCCTGATCGGGCGGACGCATTCGCCCTCATGTGCCGGCTCCACGCCACGCGGGTGGAACTGCGGTCGCTGCTCGCGCAGCAAGGCTTCACGGTCCAGACGAAGGACGGCACCACGGCCAACCCGGTCGCCCGGCTCCTGCGGAATGCCGAGACGGACTGGCTCTCGATCGCCCGGGACTTCGGCCTGACGCCGGGGGCCGCCGCGAGGCTTCCGGCATTCGACGCCAACGACGAGGAGGAAGATGCCCTGGCCAAGTTTCTGTGACGCTCGCACCGCAGGCCGCCACGGCCTGAAAAACGGAGGGTATCGCAAGGCCGGCCTGGAGGCCGATCGGCCCGCAGATCGAATCCTAGAGGCCCGTTCCCGGCCGCCGTGGCCGGGAGGGCACGAGATAGATGCCGAACCGCCCCACGAGCCGATGTAGGCTGCGGGCAGACCACTACGGGAGAACACCACCATGGCGGGACTGGTCTGGGATGACGGAGACAAGGCGAGGATCACGTTCTACGTGGACGACAGGCGGCGGACGATCCGGCTCGGGAAGGTGAGCAAGGCCGTGGCGAGGAAGTGGCGCGAGCGCATCGGCGAGATCGTCGCCGGGCTCGCCAGCGGCGCCGGCATCGCCCCCGACGCCGCAGCGTGGATCGACACGCTGTCCGACGAGGGCCGCGACAAGCTCGTGAACACCGGCCTGCTCGAGGCCTCCGTCGTCGAGGCCGCGCCCGTCCGCACGATCCGGGAGTTGTGCGACACGTTCAAGGCCCGGGCGAGCGTGAAACGCGGCACGGCAGCAGCCTACGGGCAGACGATCGACAGCCTGATCTACACGCTCGGGGCCGACACCGACGTGGGCACGATCACGACGGAGCACGCCGACGAGTGGCGGAAGGCGATCACCACGGCCACGGCAGGGGAGGGCCGGCGGAAAAAGTCGCGGTCCACGGCCGACAACCGGCTCGCCCCGGCCACGGTGGCCAAGCGGGTGCACGTGGCCAAGCAGATCTTCGGCAAGGCCGTCTCGTGGGGCTGGATCGCCACGAACCCGTTCCAAGCCCTGCGGGCCGGCTCGCAGGCCAACCCGGCCCGGGCGGCCTACGTGGACGATCGGACGATGAACGCGGTCCTGGAGGCTCTCCCGGGGCCGCAGTGGCGATCCCTGGTCGGACTGTGCCGCTACGCCGGCCTGCGATGTCCGTCGGAGATCGGCGGACTCACGTGGGCCGACGTGAATCTCGCCGACGGCCGCCTGACGGTACGGAGCCCCAAGACGGAGCACCATGGCGGAGATCACGCGGTGCGGTTCGTGCCGATCGTGCCGACACTCCGCCCGATCCTGGAGGAAGCCCAGTATGCGGCCGACACGGGCGAGGTGCTCGTCGTGCGCATGGCCTCCAGGCAGGGCGTGAACCTGCGGACGGAGTTTGAGAGGGCCATCGTGCGGGCCGGTTGCAGGCCATGGCCCCGGCTCTTTCAAAACCTGCGGGCATCGTGCGAAACGGATTGGGTGCAATCGTTCCCGGCGCACGTGGTAGCGAAGTGGCTCGGGCACTCACCACGCATCGCGCAGGAGCACTACCTCCAGGTGCGGGACGCTCACTTCGCCGCCGCGATCGGCGGGCCGGAGCGCGGCACCAAATGCGGCACCATCGTGGCACCAAATGCGGCACCGCACGCTACGGAGCCGACCCGTAAGGATCGGAACGCTCACCACGAAACCGCGGTGATTCCCGGGCAACTCGCGTTTTCCCCGGAAATGACCGCGACAGTGAACGGCGGTATAGTGGGCAACACAGGATTCGAACCTGTGACCTCTACGGTGTGAACGTAGCGCTCTAACCAACTGAGCTAGTTGCCCGAATTCGACCCCGGAAGCGTATCACGCTCGCCGCCCCGCGTCAC
>JBILVO010000216.1:0-4591 GCA_044370415.1 Pirellulales bacterium | reverse complement strand
AGGAACCAGAGCCCTCCCACCCCGCGCTAGGCCCGGAGGGCCGCGTGAGCACCAGCGGCCGGAGGCCGCCAAGCCGGGTCGGCCTGGAGGGCCGAGCCCGGCGTGAACTTAGAACCCCGAGAACTGCTCGAACTCGTCGTAGGGGCGATGCTCGAGGTTCACGAAGCGGGTGAAGTCGTGCTGCCAGAGCAGTTTCACGTCGCCGATGGGGCCGTTTCGCTGCTTCGCGATGATGATTTCCGCCTGCCCCTTCACCCGCTCCCGGTCCTCGTCGGTCGTCTGGTAGTACTCCTCTCGGTGCACGAACATCACCACGTCGGCATCCTGCTCGATGGCGCCCGACTCGCGGAGATGGTTGAGCCGCGGCCGGTTGTCACGCGACACCTCCGCCTGCCGATTGAGCTGGGCGAGGCAGAGCACCGGAATGTCGAGCTCACGGGACATGGTCTTGAGCCGCCTGGCGATCTTCGCCACCTGCTCCTGCCGGGGATCCCGCGGATTGTCGGGCTCGATCAGCTGGAGGTAGTCGATGACGATCAGGGCGAGCCCCTGCTTCCGCTTCAGCCTGCGGGCCACGGCGGCGATCTCCGTGAGCGTGCGGCCGGGCGTGTCGTCGATGTAGAGCGGCGCGCTGCTGATCTCGGCCGACTTCTGCACCAGCCTGCGCCTGTCCTCCTGTGAGATCGTGCCGTTGCGGAGCCGGTGCCCGTTCACCTGTGCCGCCGAGCAGAGGAGACGGTCGGCCAGTTCGAGGCTGGCCATTTCGAGGCTGACGAACAGCACCGGCTGCCGGATGCCGATCGCCACGTGCTCGGCGATGTTCATGGCGAACGCCGTCTTGCCCATGCTCGGCCGGGCCGCCAGGATGATCAGCTCCGAGTTGTGGAGGCCTCCGCAGAGCGAGTCGAGGTCCGTGAAGCCGGTCTCCACGCCGCCGAGCGCGTGCTCGTGCTTCATCCGCGCGTCCATCCGGACCATCACCTGCTCGAGCACGGACTCGATCGGCTTGGCTTCCGCAGAGCTGCCTGTCTCCAGGATCTGGAAGATTTTCGCCTCCGCGCGGGCCACCTGCTCCCGCGGTTCGTCGGCGGCGTCGTAGGCGTCCCGCAGAATGTCGGTGCTGGCGTCGATCAGGGACCGCAGCATCGCCTTGTCGCGCACGATCTGCGCGTAATGGACTGCGTGGGCCGCGTGCGGCACCGACTGCACGATTTCGGCGATCGCGGGCGCGCCGCCCACCCGCTCGAGGTCGCCCTGCGTCCGCAGCCGTTCCACGACGATCGTTACGTCGACCCGCTTGCCGGCGTCGTGCAGTTCGAGGATGTGCCGGTAGAGCGTCTGGTGGGCCTCGTCCGCGAAATCAGCGGGCCGGACCACGAGCACGACGTCGTCGCACACGTCCGGTTTCAGGAGGATGCTGCCGAGGACGCCCCGTTCCGCGTCGACATTGGCGGGGCGGTCGCGGCCATCGATGGACAGCACGGCGCCGCCAGCCGCGTCGTCATCACGTCGCTGCCGACGCTGGGAGGATGGCCCGGCAAACGCCCGGCCCGACGGGTCTCTCCGAGACACGGCATCTCGCGGTGCAGCCACGCGTCACCTCCTTGTTGAGCCCAGTCGAGCCCGGTTGAGCTCAGATAAGCCCGCATGAGCTCAGGTCAGCCCGCTCCGTGGAATCGGCCGCCCTCCATGGGGCCGGCCGACCGTCACTTCGTCGCCGTCTCGCTGCTCGACGGCACCACCCAGACCTTCAGGTCGCCCTCCACCTCCGGAGCCAGCCGCACGCGGACGGTGTAGAGGCCGACCTCCTTGAGTGGGCCCTGGAGGATGATCTGCTCCGGAGTGACCATCAGGTCCTGCTGCTTGAGCGAACGCGAGATCTCCGGCGCACCGACGGAGCCGTAGAGATGCCCCTCGTCGTTGGCGTTGGCCTCGATCGTGACGCTCGTGCGGACCAGCTCCTCGAGGGCGCTCCGCAGCCCCGCCATCCGCTCGCGGGCGATCTCCTCGAGCTTGGCACGGTGCTTCTCCACCATCCGCTTGTGGTGCTCGGTGGCCACGGTGGCCAGCCCCTGCGGAATCAAGTAGTTGAAGGCGTAGCCCCGCTTGACCTCGACCACCTCGCCCTGCTTCCCCAGGTGCTCCACGTTGTGCACCAGCAGCAGTTCGATGCCGCCGCGCTGACCCTTGGGAAGTCGCGGCGTCGCGGGAAGGTGGATCGTCGGTGCTGTGTTCATCGGCATGGCTTCGGTCTCCTGTGCGAGGGCTCGTGATTCGTTGGGTGGCGGCGGCGCGGGATGCGGCCGCTGCAGGCGTGCGATTCAGAACGGGATGTCGTCCTCCGAGCCGCCGCGGCCTTCCACGCTCGCGCCGACATCGGAAGGGCCATCATACCCGGAGTCCTGGTTGTAATCCGGCTCTCCGCTGGGGGCAGTGGCGCCGCGGCCGGCCGGCCGGCCCTTGCCCCGCGGGCCATCGCCGCCGGATCGGCTCCCGAGCAGCTGCATCCGGTCGCAGACGACGCGAAGCTTCGAGTTTTTCTTGCCGTCCTTCTCCCAGGTGTCGAGCTTGAGCCGCCCCTCGATCAGGAGGGGAGAGCCCTTCGTGACGTACTCGCCGGCGATTTCCGCGGTCCGCCCCCAGAGCGTGACGTCGACGAACGTCGTCTCCTCGACCCATTCGCCGGAGGCTGTCTTGCGGCGGTCGTTCACCGCGAGGCCGATGTCGGTGACGGCAGTGCCGTTGGAGATGTACCGGAGTTCGGGGTCACGGGTGACGTTGCCCAGCAGAATCACTTTGTTGAAGCTCGCCATGGCGGATGCATCCTTTGCTTCGTCGCGTGCTGTGTCTCGGAGTGCGGTCTCGGAGTGCGGACGGGTGGCGATGTTCGCCAAGAACACCTTGGACTACTGAACACCCGTACAATTCGCTCGGGCAGCTTACCGGTTCGCCTTCGGGGCTGCAAGCGGCCGTCCGTCAGGCGTGCTCCGCGGCGGCAGCGGGCTGGGCCGGCGCAGGGCTCGTCGTCTTGCGGGCGGCGGTGTCGCCGGAGAGCGCGTGCTGCACGAGGGCGTCGGCGATCCGCGGATCGACCCGAAGCACCAGGTTGCGAATGATGTCGTCGGTGATCTCGCACTGCCGCTCCATCGCGGAGAGGTTCGGCCCCTCCATGCGGAAGTAGGTGAGCCAGTAGATGCCCTTCTTGTGCCCCTTGATGGGGTAAGCGAGCTTCCGCTCGTCCCACAGCCGGGCGGCCAGGATCGTGCCGCCGTGCTGCGTGATGATGTCGGACACCTGCTGCGTCGCTCCCGCTGGGTCACGGGAATACTTCGACGGATCGAGAATGAACATTCCCTCGTACACCTGCATGTCGGTCGCGCTCCTCTGGATGGATCTGAAAGAGTGAAAGTGTCTGTGGGCTCGTGAACGGGAAGAGTCAGTGGGCTTTTGGCTTGAAAGCGAGACCTGGTCGGCTCGTGGTCGGAGTGTTGTGTGGAGAAATAGGCTGCGTTTGGAGTTCAGTTGTACCTGTTCATCGCCGCCTGGATGCCAGTCGCGACCCATTCCTCCGCCGCGTCGGCCGCCCGCTCCAGCAGCGGGGCGATCGCCTCCCGCTCCTGCCGGGAGAACTTCCCCAGGACGAAGTCGGCCGATTTCCAGCCCGCGGGCAGCGGGCCGATCCCGATCCGCAGGCGGGGGATGGAGGTGCCACCCAGCCGCGCGAGCACGTCCGCGAGGCCATTCTGGCCACCGCCGGAGCCGCTCGGTCGCAGCCTGATCGTGTCGTTGGGAAGTTGAAAATCATCGCAAAGAACCAGAATGTCGCAGTCGTCGATCTTGTAGAAGTCGCGGGCAGCCAGAACGCTCGAGCCACTGAGGTTCATCCAGGTCAGCGGCCAGAGCAGCAGCGCGGGGCAGTTCCGCAGCGTCACCTGGGCCGTTTCGCCCTGGAAGCGGGCCCGTCGGACGGGCGAGCCGGCGCGGTTGGCGAGGATGTTCAGCACGTCGAAGCCGACGTTGTGCCTGGTGCCCTCGTAGCTGCGTCCCGGGTTGCCGAGCCCGACCAAGAGTTTCACGGTGTGGTGCCGGGAATCGCTGGCTGCGGCCTGCGCCGCCCGCCGTTACGCCTTCTCCGCGTCTTCCGCTCCTTCCTCGGCCGGCTTGCGGCCGATCAGTTCCGGCTCGGCGGCGATGGGGGCCGCGGTCTCTTCCCCCTTGGCCGCCGGCACCACGCAGGTGACCACCACGCCCTCGGCGTCGGCGAGGGCCTTCGTGCCCGCGGGCAGCTCCAGGTCGTGCACCTTGATCGTGCCGCCCACCTGCAGCCTGCCCACCTGGGCGTGAATCCGCTCGGGCACTGCGTCGGCGGTGCATTCGAGATCGATCTCGTGCATCACGAGGCTCAGCACGCCGCCGGCCCGCTGGCCGGGGCACTCGCCCTTGAGGTCGACCGGCACCCGCACCCTCACGCGGTCGGTCGCGCTGACCCGCAGAAAGTCGACGTGCACGGGCTCCACGCCGAACGTGTCCCACTGGAGTTCGCGGATGAGGGCGCTCGTCTTCACGGCCCCCTTGAGCTCGACGATCCGGC
>JBILVO010000215.1:0-4623 GCA_044370415.1 Pirellulales bacterium | reverse complement strand
AGCCTGCGGGGGCCATGGATGGCGGGTCTGCCGCTGGATTCGTCTCGCCTGGAGGGCGAGCGATTGCGGACGAGGCGAACCTTGGCTTCGCCTCCGGCCGCATCAGCCTGCGGGGGCCATGGATGGCGGGTCTGCCGCTGGATTCGTCTCGCCTGGAGGGCGAGCGATTGCGGACGAGGCGAACCTTGGCTTCGCCTCCGGCCGCATCAGCCTGCGGGGGCCATGGATGGCCCCGCAGGCGTAAAGCTAGAACCGCATCCCGGTGAAGCCGCCGTCGACGTAGACGTCGGTGCCGGTGATGAAGCTGCCGGCCACGGGGGCGCAGAGGAGCAGGGCGGCCCCGACGAGTTCTTCCGGATTGCCGAAGCGGTTCATCGGCGTCTGCCCCATGATCGCCGCGGTCCGCTCCGGCGAAAGGATCTTGCGGTTCTGTTCGGCGGGGAAGAATCCGGGGCAGAGGACGTTCACACGCACGCCCTGCGGGGCCAGTTCGCGGGCTACGTTGCGGGTGTAGTTGACGACGGCGGCCTTCGACGCGGAATAGGCGAAGACCTTGGAGAGCGGCTTGTCGGCCGTCACGCTGCCGATGTTGAGGATCGCGCCGCCGCCCAGGCCCGCCATGTGGGCGCCGAAGATCTGGCAGCCGAGGTGCGTGCTCTTGAGGTTCGTGTCGAGCACCTTCGCGAAGTCGTCGTCGTTGATCTCGAAGTAGGGCACCGCGGAGTTGACGCCGGCGCAGTTGACGAGGATGTCGGCCCGGCCCCGGGCGTGGATCACCGCCTCCAAGAGCGCCCGGACGCTGGCGCGATCGACGGCGTCGACGGAGACGAACGTGCCGGCGCCGCCGGCGGCCCGGATGGCGTCGACGCGGGCCTCGCCGCGGTCGGCACCGCGGCCGGCGACGACCACGAACGCGCCCGCCTGCGCCAGGCCCTCGGCCAGGGCGCCGCCGAGCACGCCGGTGCCGCCAACCACGACCGCCGTGCGGCCTGAGAGACCGAAGAGGTTTTGCAGGAAGGATTCGGCCATGAGTCGTTCTTCACAAAGAAAGGTATGCGGTCGCGGAGACCGGACCGACGCACGACTGCCGTGCTCCGGCCCTCAGACCGGCCGGCGGAGCTCCAGCCACTCGGAATGGAAGGTACCCGGCTTGTCGGTCCGCTGGTAGGTGTGGGCGCCGAAGTAGTCGCGCTGCGCCTGCAGCAGGTTGGCGGGCAGACGCTCGTGGCGGTAGGCGTCGTAATAGGCCAGCGCCGTCATGAAGCAGGGGGTGGGCACGCCGATCGTGGCCGCCGTCGCGATCACGTGCCGCCACGCCTTCTGCGCCTTGGCGAGGGCGTCGGCGAAGTAGGGCGCGAGCATGAGGTTCTCGAGGCCGGGGTTGGCGTCGTACGCCTCCGCGATCCGCTCGAGGAACTGGGCCCGGATGATGCACCCGCCCCGCCAGAGCATCGCGATCGAGCGGTAGTCGAGCTTCCAGTCCTGCTCCTTGGCGGCGGCCGCCAGCTGCGCGAAGCCCTGGGCGTAGCTCGCGATCTTGGAGGCGTAGAGCGCCTGGCGGACCTCCTCGACGAATTGCTTCGGGTCGCCATGGCACGGCATGTCGGGGCCCTTGAGGACGCGGCTGGCGCGGCCGCGCTCCTCCTTCATGGCGGAGAGGCTGCGGGCGTAGACCGCCTCGGTGACGAGCGTGCTGGGCACGCCGAGGTCGAGGGCGAGCTGGCTCATCCACTTGCCGGTGCCCTTGGCGCCGGCCGCGTCGAGGATCCGGTCGACCAGGAAGTCGCCGGTGTCGGGATCCTTGGCGGTGAAGATATCGCGGGTGATCTCGATCAGATAGCTGTCGAGCTCGCCGCGATTCCAGTCGGCAAACACCTGCGCCAGCTGCTCGTTGGTGAGCCCGGCGCCCTGCTTCAAGAGCCAATAGGCCTCGCAGATCAGCTGCATGTCGCCGTATTCGATGCCGTTGTGCACCATCTTCACGTAGTTGCCTGCGCCGCGGGGGCCGACCCAGTCGCAGCACGGGATGTCGCCCTTGGGGCCGACCTTGGCGGCGATCGCCTGGAAGATCGGCTTGATGAGCGGCCAGGCGGCGGCCGAGCCGCCGGGCATCAGGCTCGGGCCCTTGAGCGCGCCCTCCTCGCCGCCGGACACGCCGGTGCCTATGTAGAGCAGCCCGGAGGCCTCCACCTCCCGGGTGCGGCGGTCGGTGTCGGAGGGGAGCGTGTTGCCGCCGTCGATGATCACGTCACCCTTGGAGAGCAGGGGGGTGAGCGTCTTGATGAGGTCGTCGACGGCGGGGCCGGCCTTGACCATCATCATGATCTTGCGCGGCGGCTTCAGGGCCGCGACGAGCTCTTCGAGCGTGTGGCAGCCGACCACGTGGGGCTGCTTCCCGCGGCCGGCCGTGAAGGCGTCGGTGACGCTCGCGGTGCGGTTGTAGACGGCGATCGGCACGCCGCGGCTGGCGATGTTGAGCGCGAGGTTCTCGCCCATGACGGCCAGTCCGATCAGCCCGATGTCGCACGATGCCTGAGTGCCCATGGCGAAAAACTCCTTGTGCTGAGACCGCTGTGCTGAGAACGTGTCTGCCGGTCCGTGGCGGATGACGCTGGATGGTGCGGACGGCGGGAACGGCGGTGACTATATAGACCGGGGGGGGATGGGCCAAACGTGGGCGGCCGAGGCCGTGGAACGGCGGGGTCCACGGGAGGGCTGGCGGCCACGCCGGCACGCGCCGGCCGCGGCTTGGCGAACGAACTTAAGGAACGGGTCCTGCCTGGCCGATTTGCTACGCAGGATCGGAACAAGCGCATTTCGCGGTTGGACCGGCCCTGTCCACGCCACACGCAAAGCTTGACCAAATGCCCCAGCCTCCCGTAGCGTGAACTGCCGTGCGGCGGTTCTGGGAGTGGGTTCTCGGAGTGCTGGGATCGTCTGAAACGTTCGGCTCCGTAGCCAAGTGGCTAAGGCAGCGGATTGCAAATCCGCCATCGTCGGTTCGACTCCGACCGGAGCCTCTGCTTCGAAGACCCCTGCGAAGTGCCGACAACAGCGGCCTTCGCGGGGGTTTTTTGTTTTTCAGCCGCGCCGGTCGGCGGGTGGTCGGCAGCCCGCACAGATGCCCTAGAGTGCCAACCTGAGCCCTCCTGAGCCTTCCCGTAGTGGTCACTTTGGTGGTCACTTTGGTGGTCGCGTGACACTGCGGAATCCGCTCTCCCGCAGGTGCCCGTTGCCCGCTGCGACTCCGCCTCCGAACGGGGCGGCTGCCCGGTCAGCAGGTCGCCCAAGCCCTCGACCGCCCCCGCTACATCGAGCAGGCTCGCCCGGCTGTAGGTGTTCATGGTCAGCACTGGGGTCGAGTGCCTCGCGAGGGTCTGAGCCGTCTTCACGCTCGCCCCGCTTGCGACCACCCGCGAGATGAACAGCACCCGCAGGCTGTGAAAGTCTGCAACGTGCCCCTGCCGGTCGCTGTAGAGCAGGAAGTCGGTCGCCTGCATCTCCTGCTTGTCCGCCTCGGACCGGGCTCCTGCAAGCCATGCAGCCCGGGCGGCTGCGAGGTCGCTCCTGAGCATCCGGGCGGTATCGCCTGCGATGCCCGCGAAGACCTGCTCGCCCAGGTCGAAGCCCGCCAGCCAAGCCCGCAGGGGCTCCACCAAGGCATCCGGCAGCGGCTGCACATCCCGCTTCCGCCGCTTGCTGTAGCCCGCCTCGACCGTGCAGGTGGGCGGAGTGGCATCGAGGTCGAAGGAATCGGTGGTCAGGCTCCGCAGCTCGCTTGCCCGGAAGCCGGTCGCTGCCGCGAGGCGGTAGCACATCGCCCGGGTCGGGCCGGGGGCACCATGCTCGCGGACCGTTCGCTGCTCGGTCACAGCCAGCAGCATCTGCACCTCATCGGCACTCATCTCCCGGCGGATGTGGCGGCGGTCGGTTGCGGCGTTGTAGAGCCCGAGGTCGAGCAGGGAATCCTCGGGGGTCAGCCGCTGCTTCCACAGCCACCGCGAGAAGCCCTTCACGCTCCGCAGGTGGGCGTTGCATGTGGCGAGGGAGGCGGGCTGCTTCTGCTTCTTCTCGCCCTCGACCAGCGGCGGATTCCGAAGGGCAGACATGGCAGACAGCACGGCGGCAGACTTCAACTCGGGCAGTCGCTCGATGCAAGCCACTCTTTTCTGGTGTGGATGGCACCGCCGACGATAATTTCGACATGGAAAGTGAATTTAGAGCCCGGAGGCGGGGCCGTCCTGTATGCCCTGGGGTTCTCAGACGAGAGAGTCTGGACGCTTGCGACAACCTGCTCGCTGAGGATTACGACCCTCTCCGCAAGCAGCCCCCACAGCGGGGACTCTGCCACAACATCGGCGGATAGATTTTGCAGCCTTTCGGGAGAAAGGAGTTGCTGGCGACGTTCAAGCATCTGGCAGTACAGGTCGAGAGCGAGCGGCGACAGGTCGCGGGTATCGACCGGGCCTCGCTCTTCACTTGCCGCTGCCGCGATTGCTTTCCGGGCTGCGGAATCGAGTGCAGTCTCACTCCACCAAAGCTCCATCATCCGCAGCCGCTGCTCGCTCAGGACTCCGCGGTAGCGGGGAGGAGCGGCGGTCAACTCTACCGATGTGTTCGCGA
>JBILVO010000214.1:0-4636 GCA_044370415.1 Pirellulales bacterium | reverse complement strand
GCCCATGGCGAGCTGCCACCAGCTCTCGCCCAGTTCACGCCGCAGTCGTCTCAGGCCGCGGGCGGAGTGCCAGCCGCAGAAATAGACCAGGAACCCGACGGTCGGATTCATCCAGGCCAGCACGGTCACGAGCGAGACGATCATGAACGTGTCGAGCAGCAGGATGCGACGCCGGCGGCCTCTGCTCGCCACGGCCGTCAGCGACTGCCAGACCACAGCGACCCCTTCGATCGCGAGCATCGCCCATGAGCAGACCACCAACGCATCGACGGCCCATTGGATCTGCGGGGCTGCCCCGCGCGGTGCGGTCAGCGAGAGAATCCGCACGACCTCATGAGTTTGAAAGGTGACCGGAACCCAGATCACCAAGCCACCGCGGGCCACCCGGAAAGCCGTCCGAAGCAGTTTCGCTCCGCGCGGGCCGGGCGTTAGATCCGGTTCCTCTTGGCCGAAGTGCCAGGCCGAGGCCATGAAGAACACGAGAATCGTGGCCGCGGGCTCGAAAAACCAACCCAGCACGACTCCGCTGGCGATCGCGAGATACGTCAGCAGAAACACGCCCCCCCACGCCGGACCGAGGAGCGGCTCGAGCCGCCGCCGGGCAAACCGGTGATCGGCCGCCCCATGGGGCAGGCCGATCACCGCTACGAGCAGGGCCAGTACACCACCGACCGGGATGACCGCGGCGGACGGAAAACAACACGCGGCCCCGATCATTGCCCAAGCGAGCAAGGTCATCGAGGCCGCGTGCATGTCATGACTCTCGTGGCTGAGCGGTCGAGCCGGTCACGCGTATGCCGCCTCACCCGCAGCCCTCTTGCTGCTCTTGGCCCGGGCGATCAGGTAGATCAGCACGCCGAAACCCGCCTTCGCCGTCATGTCGGCGATCGCATAGCCGATCTGCAGTCCGACGATGCCATTGGCCCCGACGATCCCACTCGCAGCATCCGCGAGCCCGGCCTTCGCCCGCAGAGCGTCCGGCGTACCACCCAGTGCGTAAGCGATCGGATACACCGCCCACGTGACAAGGATGACCAGCCGGGCAATCTCGAGGAGTTTGCGGGCTGCGGGCGGCTGGCTGTCGAGCGAGTTCGTGAGTTCCGTCCACAGCAGATAGAGAATGTAGAAGAACGGGATCGACGACAGACCGCCCCACATGACCCGCTCACCCCACCGGTTCGGATCGGCGATCACTTCACCCGGATAGCCCAGCGCAATCATCGCCGCCGCCGCGATCACGAGACGCGTCAGCAGGCTCGTCGCCTTCGACTCCGGCAACCGCAGGACCGCGACCAGTTCCACCATCAACAGCGGAACGGTCAGGATCCAGTCCGCGTAGCGGTAGAAATCGTTGAACGCGGCACCGGTGCCCACATATCCGGCCCCACCCTCCGCCAGTTTGTAGGCGTCGTGCCAACTGTGTCGGATCATGAAGTAGTGGTAGCAGGCAATCGCCACCACCAGGCCCGACACCGTCAACGCCGGCCGGTATTCCGGATCCACGTTGACGCGCGACAGAAACAGAAACAGGGCCGCCGCCCCCATGGTGGCGACCGTCATCGAAAAGATGTTGTCGACCGCGTTGTACTGGAGGGTCGACAGGCTTGGCATGGCCGCCGCCAGAACGAAAGAGCCGTTGATCATGGATTCACTTTCAATGCAAAAAAGTTGAGTTATTCCCGTACCCGCGACGGATCGCTACTGGACCCCCACGGCGTGACATCGTAGACGTTTCTCGGGCCGGAGCAAGCACACGCCGGCGGAATTTTTCGTGGCGACGAGGCTTGGTGGCGGTCGGCGACAGGGCCGACTCGAACTCTTCCGGCTCGAGTGTCCCGAAGATGGGACGTGAGGCAGATTTCGCTCGAACCGGCGAGATGGTCCGTCTGGAGCGGGTGAACGCCCCCGCGGCTCCCGAGATGCGGCCGGGAGGCTACCATGCAGGCGTTCACTTTTCTCAGGAGCCACCTCATGGCTGACAACCAGACCAATAACTGGCCGGACCTCTTGATCGGCCTCTACGACAATCTCACCGGTCGGCGCGCCGAGATCACGTACGAGTTCGACAACATGCACATCAAGATTCCCAGCGGCACCGGTCCGGCGGCGGAGCACGCGGAGTGGGTGCTGCATGGAACGATGAAGATTCGGACGAGAGACGTAGGAACGCACCCAAACTGATTCTGGCCGGGCGGCTCGCGGGAAGTGTGGATGGTCGCCCGGTCGTGATCGAAGCGGATGACGAGGGACTGCTCGTCACAGCCGTCACGTTTCGGGCGGCGTGGAGCATGGGTCGTCACGTGGACGCGGTGTTTCCGCTCCTTCTCGCGCTACGGAACGCCGGTGTTCCGCTGCGGGTCGGCGTGGCGGGCTTGGGCGTGGTGAACCTGTTGCCGACGCCAAGCCTCTTAGCCCGGCTCATCGCGCCGGGTCTCGTTCGACGTTTCTGAGCGGCTGTGCTGAGGCGGCCCGGTCGCGAGCCCCGTGACCGAAGCGGATCGCGACGAGTCCAACAGCCATCCTAACGGATCGGCCACAACCGGAGCCTGCGTGTGTTCAGCCCGATCGGTCGCTTTCTCGTCGCGGTGTTCGACGCCCTCGACAGCCCGCCGGTGCGGACATGGCTCGAACGCGCCGTCGTCGTGACCGCCGCCGTGGGTTTCCTCGTTCACTTGTCGGTCATCGGTGCCGCCCGCGTCCTGCCGGACGTGCCGCAGACGCTCTTCGAGGGGCTCGATGAAAGTCCGCTCCACGCTGTCTACACCCCTTTCAGCGTGATCCTGTTTTACGAGGTGGTTTTGTTGGTGTTCGCACTGGCCGCCTCGCACACCGGCGAGATCGCGAAGCAATATCAGATCGTTTCGTTGATCGTCGTCCGCCGGGTGTTCAAGGACATCGGCAGCTTCAGTGAACTGGAAAACTGGCTGGCTGAGCCGGAAGCGGTCAAGGCCGTGCTGCTCGACATGGCCGGCGCCTTGCTGATGTTCATGATCGTCACCGGCTTCACCTTTCTTCGCGACGTGACGCCGAAGATGAAGATCCACCGCGACCTGCAGGGCTTCATCCAGCTCAAGAAGGGAGTGGCCCTGCTGCTTCTGGTGGTCTTGGTGGCACTCGCGGCGATCAATCTGTGCAGCTGGCTCGGCCTGACCGGCGGCCTGCCGCCGGCGTTGGCGGCAAGGCCGGTCGACGTCGACCTTTTTTTCTTTCCCCGGTTCTTCGAGTTCATGATCTTCACCGACGTGTTCCTTCTGATCGTCTCGCTCGCGTATTACGAGCGGTATGAATACGTGTTTCGCAACGCCGGCTTTGTGATTTCGACGGTCTTGCTGAGGGTGTCGCTCTCCACGCCCAAACCCTACGATCTGCTCCTCGCGTTGACGGCGATGCTCTACGGCGTCGCAGTGCTGGGCGTGTTCGCCTGCTACTCGGCAATGTCGAAGCGGTTCGAAGAGCAGCACGGGGCATAGCGGCATGGCCGAGGCGATCCCGCCCGTCTGCGTCTGGCTAAAGCGAGATCTGCGCGCGAGTGATCATCCGGCGCTCGCCGAGGCCGTGGCCCGGGCGCGGGGCAGCGGCGTGTTCGCGGTGTTTCTCTACGAGCCCGAAGTGCTCGCGCAGCCGGAGCATGATGCGAGTCACTCGGCGTTCGAGCGGGAGTGCCTCATCGAGCTCGACGCCGCCCTCGGGCGGCTCGGCATTCGGCTCGTCACCCGCCGGGGCGAGGCGGTGGCGATGCTCGAGCAGCTGCGCCGCGAGACGGGCTTCCGCCTGCTCGTCGCCCACGAGGAGACCGGCACGGGGGTGACCTACGCCCGCGACAGACGGGTGCGGGGCTGGGCCCGCGAGGCGGGCGTCGAGTTTCATGAAGTGCCGCAGGGGGGCGTCGTGCGCCGGCTTGCCTCGCGGAACGGCTGGAACCGGCTGTGGGAAGCGCGGATGGAGGCCGACCGTGCCGACGTGCCGCGGAGCACCGGCCGCGGGGGGCTCGAGACCATCGCGCGGCTGTCGACGGCCGGCATCCTCGACTGCCGCGCGCTCGGACTGCCCGCCGACACGAAGGACCGCCAGCGGGGCGGCGAGCGCGCGGCAGGCGAGGTGCTCGACGACTTTCTCTCGCGCCGTGGGCGGCAGTATTCCGGCGGCATCTCGAGCCCGCTCTCGGCGCCGACGAGCTGCTCGCGATTGAGCCCGTATCTGGCATTCGGCGCGATTTCGATGCGGACTGTCTGGCAGGCGAGCGAGGCGCGTCGCCGGGAGGTGCAGGCGAGCCTCCTCGGGGCGACGAGCCCGCGGGACCGCGGCGTTCTCAAGGCCTGGCAGCGGAGTCTGAAGGCGGTGCAGGCCCGGCTCCACTGGCACTGCCACTTCATGCAGAAGCTCGAGGATGAGCCGGCGATCGAGTTTCACAACATGCTGCGGGCGGCCGACGGCCTGCGCGAGACAGAGGTGTGCACGGAACGGCTCGCCGCGTGGCAGGAGGGCCGCACGGGCTACCCGCTGGTGGACGCCTGCCTGCGGAGTCTGGTCGCCACCGGTTGGCTCACGTTCCGCATGCGTGCGCTCGTCGTGTCGTTCGCCAGCTATTCCCTCTGGCTTCACTGGCGGCCCACGGGCCTGTTCCTCGCCCGTCATT
>JBILVO010000101.1:0-15362 GCA_044370415.1 Pirellulales bacterium | reverse complement strand
TAATGTTGCCGCCGATGGCGAAGAGCGCGAAGCCGCGCTGGCCGATCCAGCGGTCCCACCGGGCGTGCAAGGCGGCGGCGTTCCAGAGCACGATCATCAGCGCGCCGTTTTCCTTCGGATCCCAGCCCCAGAAGCGGCCCCAGCTGTCGTCGGCCCACAGGCCGCCCAGCACAGTGCCGATGAAGCTGAAGAAGAGCGCGAAGCAGACGACGCCGTAGGTCATCCGGTAGAGCTGTTCCTGCTGCTGCCGCGTGGCGAGCCGCTGCTGCGGCGTAGCCGCCGACCGGCCCGCGAACCAGACGGGAAACCAGGTGGCCGCAATGCGGTGGACGATCGAGAAGATGCCGAGCACGCCCGCCAGGAAGGTCGCGCCGTAGCCGAGCGTGACCGTGATGACGTGGGTGGAGAGCCAGAACTGTGTGTCGAGCACGGCCTGCAGCACGTGCATGGTGTCGCCCGAGTCGAGCCCGTAGGCGACCAGCAGCGTCGCCGCGCCGCTGATCGCCGCCACGAGGTTGCCGATGCCGTTGGCGTGCAGCGCCTCGAGCGCGAGCCCGGCGAGGACACACGCCCAGCCGATGAACACCGCCGAGGAGTAGAGGTTCACCACCGGCGGGCGGCCCGTGAGGTAGATGCGGCTGCCCAGCGCGAACGTGTGGAGCACCAGCGTGGCCGCGAGCAGCCAGAACGCGAAGCTGTTGAGCGGCTTTCTCCAGGACAGAAAGCTCGAGAAGCACACGACTCCTGCCAGGACGTAGAGCCACTTGGCGAGGTCGGTCGGGTTGAATCGGTTGAGCCAGGCCTCGAACGCGGACTTGCCGCCCGACTCCCGCACGTCCGGCAGCGCCGCCGTCGCGGCGGAGAAGGCCCGCAGCGCCTCGTTGAATTCGGCCGCGGGCCTGCCCACAGCGCCGAGCAGTTCGCCGAGCGGCAACAGTCCCGGATGAACCTCGAAGGCCGGCTGTCCGGGCCGGCCGGAGAGCAGCCTGCCCACGATCGCCGTCACCCAGGCCGGATAGGCAGCCTGCCATTCCTCCGGACGCTCGCCGGCGGCATCGGCCCGCATGGCAGCCGTCGCCCGAGGCGGCAGTATCGCCGGCGGGTGGCTCGCCTCGATCCGCCGGGCCATCTGCATGATCCGCTCCATCTGCCTGAGCATCTCGGTCCGCGCCTCGTCCCCCTCGCCGATCTCTGGCAGCCGGGGCGTCTCGTATGCGATCTGCAGGAGGTCGTACGTCATGAGCTTCCGGTTGATCTCGTCGTACTTCTTCTCGGGAAAGCTGAATTGCTCCGGCATCTTGTCCCGCATCCCTTCGAGCTGCTTCCGCAGCTTCGGCAGTCCCGCCTCGAGCTCGGCGTGGCTGTAGCGATACCCCTTTCGCCTCGGCAGGTCGAAGAGGTCGGTCACCTCCTTGGCGTCGATGCGGAACACCGGCGCGTGCTCCACCCATTCGGCGCCCGACATCATGCCCAGCAGCCAGTGCGTCGCCGGCACCGTTCCCGTCGGCAGGTCGGCGGGGCGGGCGGGACCGCTCGGCTCGGCCTTCTCGGGCACGATCACGCTCGTGCGGCCGCCGAGCGCCTGCAGCGTGTTGCGGGCCACCGTGTCGAGCGGCTTGATCCGGCCCTCGTGGAGCATGGGCAGGGTTCCGGCCGTGCGCCAGTCGTGGCTCCCCTGCTTGCCGCCGCGGTCGCGCAGCGCGCCCAGGCACACCACCGCCACGAGCCCGAGGGCGAGCGCCGGGGCGAGCAGGCCGACTGTCAGTGACTCCCCCCGAGCCGCCGCGGTGCCCCGGCCCATCCGGCCGTCGGGCCGCGTGCCGCGGGGAGCCGGCGCCTCCGCGGCCGTGACGCCGGTGAGGCCGCGATCGTAGCGGTCGGCGAACCGGAGGAACGTCCCGCCGAAGTGGGCGAGCATGCCCCACAGCGCGAGGACGCAGGCGACGTAGGGGATCAGCCAGCCGGCGTTCTCCACCACCTGCAGGCCGGTCATCTCGCCGGGCGTGCCGTCGGGGAGCTTCACCTGCGAGTACTGGCTCTGGTAGAAGGTTTCGCCGCGGTAGCGGACGGGGTTGTTCATCCAGATGCGGCCGTCTTGCTTGGCGTCGGTGGCCGCATCGGTGAAGGTGACGTAGGACGAGAAGTCGCGGGGCGTCTCGCTGGCGCCGTAGTTGATCCGTCGCACGTCGGTGAGCGTGACCGCGTAGGGCTTGTACTCGCGACGAAACCGCAGCTGCAGCCGGCAGGGCGTGCCGTCCACGTCGACGGTGTCCATCTCGTCGGGGTTGCCGCCCATGAAGATCTGGGCCTGATCGTTGAGGAACTGGCTCACGAGGAACGTGCCGAGTTCCGCGCCGGTGGCGCGATTCCGTAGCCGCACGTAGGCCGAGGCGATGTTGGTCCGCGAGCTGGCGCCCCCCTCCGGGGCCTTGTCGCTGGCCAGCCAGCCCTTGCCGAGTCCGGCGGTGGCCGGGTTCGGCGCGACAGGCCCCACTCGGATGATGTCGGAGTTGGGGAAGTACGACACCACGTCGACGTCGAACGGCAGGTCGGCCGCGACGATCGGCGGGCCACCGGCGCGGGCCTTCAGCAGCCGGCCGGAGATCACCGTGACGCTGTCCTGATCGCCCTCGGCGGGGCGGATGACGGCCAGCTCCGTCTCGTCGGTTCGCAGCGCCACGTTGCTCGTTTGCCCCTCCACGAGCGCCATCCGCTCCTCGATCTGACGGTCGCCGAAGGCGAACTGGCCGAGCATCAGCAGGCCGACACCGATATGGATCAGGACGTTGCCCCCCCGCCTGCCGAACACCAGGATCAGGCCCGCGAGCAGGATGAGCGCCGCGACGCTCGACTGGATGAGCTGCCACATGATCCGCAGCCCCGGCTCGCCCATCCGCCAGCCCTCGCCGCCGAAGATGCTCAGCACGGCGACCACGCCCGTCGCGGCGGCGGCGATCGCCAGCGCCACGCGGGTGAGCCGCCGCAGATCGCCGCCCGCCACGGCCGCCCAGGCGAGGCCCGCGGCCAGCAGCACCGCCGTCGCCTGCACGAGCCGCCAGACCGTGCCGTAGTCGACGGGCGGGCGGCCCTGGAGGCCGTCGGCGTAGTGACCGCTGAGGATGACCAGCAGGGTCAGCAGCCCGCCGACGGCGGTCACCGCCGTGCCGAGGGCGAGTCGGGAACCGGAGGCGTGCACCTGGAACCGCGTCAGCTTCGCCGCGATCAGGTTCGCGAGCAGGACGGCCCCGATCGTGGCCCCGCCCGGAAACGGGAACCATCCGGTGAGCGTCGATGGGCCGAAGATCGTCACGGGAAAGAAGTCCGAGAAGGGCACGTGCGCGACCCAGCTGTTGAAGTACTCCTGCTTCACCTCGGGCAGGTTCTTCTCGTCCTGGGCGAGCGTGCCGACGAACAGCAGGAAGATGCCCGCCAGGAACATCACGACCGTGATCTTGAGCGAGCCCATCGCCCGCAGGGCGTGCCATGCCAGGGAGTCTCCGGCCGCCGCCGGTCGGCTGGCGGAGGCGTCTCGGGCGTTGAAGAAGCCGGGTGAGGGAAGACTGCCTGTGGCCATGCGTGAGGGCTCCGTGCGGGGACGCGGCCTACTTCCAGCGGATGGAGCGGACGAACGCCGTGAAGGGCTCGCGCAGGCGGTGTGCCAGGCCGGCTGCGCCCTTGAACTTCACGAAGAGCGAGTTCGAATCGTCGACGGGGATCACGGCGGCGAGGATCGCCTGCTGGTTCTCGGTGGCGTCGTCGAGCAAAAGCAGGATGGTCGATTCGACACCGTCGATGTCGACCTTCGCACCCTCCGCGATGGCCTGAGTTACCTTCTCGGGGTCGGCCTTGGGCGTCAGCTGTTCCTGCCAGCGGATCGCGTTGCTCTCGAGCGTGCCGGAGGCGGGGATGATCGTGATTTCGCCGACATCCGCGGGGTCGGCTGTATCGGCGGCGGTGCGGATCGTGGCCAGCCGCATCCCGCTGGCGCCGGCGTCGATCCACCCCTCGGGAAGGTCGTACCGCAGTGCCGCAGACCGCTGCGGTGCCGGAGGATGAGCCGCCGCGACGGGGGTGGATCGGGGCACACTGTAGGTCCGGATGTCGCCCGGCTGGATGTCGGCTGACGGCCGGCACGACCCGAGGGCGATGGCGATCACCGCGGCCGCCAGCCACGAGGCCATCCCTCGGGCACGCGAGGCCGGAATGGATCGGAATTCGGAAAAACAATCCACGCTCGTCGCACGCTCCGGCCCTGGCGCTCGTGCCCTGTGCCCGACCCGATCGCCAGGCGGGGATCGGCGGGCGGGAAGCGGCATGGAGCCGTCCCTCTGCACATTGTAGCGGGTTGCCCGGCCCTGCCCTGAGCCGGCATGCCGTGCCCGGGGGCTGCCGCCGTATTTCGAACCGAAAGCCGGCCGTCGGCCCACGGAGGGGTGCGCGTGTCCGCGGGCGGTTGCAGAGGCTACCGCCGCCAGCCGAACAGCTCCGACATCGGATTGAGGAGCGGGCTCGACATGCTCAGGTCCTCGGGGCTGCCCAGCGTCCGAATCAGGTCGAACATCACGAAGCCGCCCGTCAGCATGAGCAGCGCGCAGCACACGAGTCCGCAGACCTGCCACACGCTGAACGACGTGTCGGGCAGCAGTGCGGTGTCGATGTCCCCGCCGATGTCGTCGATGCCGCCGCCCGTGCCCAGGGCGATGTCCGACGATGCATCCTCCCCGACCGAGAACGAGTCAGAGGCGTCGTCGCCCAGGAAGCTGGATCCCATCGTTCCCGATTCGTCGGCGACGACATCCGATCCGGCATCGTCCTCATCCGGGACCGGGTCGAATTCCTCGATCGCCTCTCCGGCCAATCCCGACATCGCCGGGCTCGACGCCGACGCCTTGATGGCCGACGCCATCTCGTCGGCGAAGTCGGGCCCCGAGAGGATGCCCGACTTCCGCACGTCGGAATCCTCCAGGGAGAGCCCGCCTTCCATCACACCCGACAATGCCGAGCCGACGTTCGAACCCATGCCGGAAAGATCGATGGCGTTGGTGCCCGAACCGCTCGCGATCGATCCGGTGGCGTTGCTCCCCGATTCCGCGCCGCTCACCGGGATGCCTGAGAGATCGATCGGCAGGGTGCCGGTGATCGGCTCCGGAGGTTCCGCGGGCGCGGCGGCTGGTTTCTCGGCCGGCGTCGGGCTGGACGCGGCAGGAGTGTCGATCACGAGAGCACCGTCCATGTCCAACTCGGCATCGAGGGAGAGGCCTGCGGCCGGCCCCCCCGATCCTGTGACACCGCCCGACGCTCCACCGCTGATCTGCAGGCTGTCCCCCAGTTCGATTTCGAGACCATCCGCGGAGGCCGCGGCATCGATCTCGAGCTCGTCGATCTGCAAGCCATCGACCTCGAGGCCGCTGGCGGCAGCAGGCGTCGCCGGCTCAGCGTCGAGGTCCAGTGAGAGGCCCGAGCCTCCGCCGGACGCAGCCCCCGCCTCGGCGGCATACCGCTCGATGTCGTCGTGCTTGAACTTCAGCGTCGTCCCGTCGCGCACGGGATAGAGCTCCTTGCGGTCGACGAGCCGCTGGACCTCCTCCGCGGACACTCCCAGTCGCTGGGCGGCTTCTTCGACCGTGAAAAACTTGCCTGCCATGGTTCCAGCCACACGTCCCGTGTCTTGGCGGTGCTTTCCCGGGAGCCATCGTCATCGGGAAGTATACGAGTCCACCACGTCTGCCAGACGCGCCCCTCGCCCGCACGGCCGTCACGGCCGTTCATTTCGGCATTTCCGCCATCTTTTTCAGGCTGGACGGTCGGGGCTCCTGGGCGTTGAACTCCTCGATCATGAGGTCCCAGGTCAGGTCTCGGGTGCTCTTGAGTTGCACGGTTCCGGCGACCGCGTCGACGTGGTAGATCGCGAGGCATCGGCTCTGCTGGTCGAGCACGAGCAGCATCTGACGGCCGTCGTCGAGGGGCGTTGTCATCGTCCAGAACTGCCCTGCCTGCCCGTTGGCGCCAGGGACGGCAGAGGCGGGGCGGCCGGGCCGCTGGGCAGCCAGCCCCCAGGAACCGTACAGCCATGCAAACGCGAGGCCGGCGGCCACGCACAGCGGGGCCACGGCGTGCCGGAGCAGGTCGCTGCGCGGCCGCGTGGATGTTTCCTGGGCCGCGGGGGTGTGCTCTGGCTGAAGCATCGTGTCGTGGACTGGAAGGTCTGTGTTGCGAGCCGGCCGAGCGGGCGGGCTTGGGCCGCAAGAAGGGCCGGCGCATCCGCTGCTGGATCGGCGGATTCTAGCGGGCTGCGGAAAAAATCGCCCAAGCCCTTTCTCTGCGTCGTGGATGGGCGGGCGGAAATCCTCGTTGTCCCGCGGCCAGCGTCGCGGTGTCGTGCAACGCCGGTCGCCGAAACCACCGCCTCTTTGCCGCTCGCCCGGCTTTCCTGGCTTGCCGGGCCGCTGGCGGCAAACCTCTGTTTTTCTCTGCCGGATGTTTCGATTCAATCGATCAGGCTGACACTTCCGATGGAAGGGACGCGGTGTCACGGTCCCCCGGGCCGGCGCCGTCGATTTCCCGCCGTTCCGGAGGACACCCCGTGTCGAAGCTCAACGCCCTGACCGCCGCCCTGCTGCGCTCGCCGATCCTGTGGGGTTGTGCGCTCAGTTTCGGGTTCTTCGGCCTGATCCACGTGGGGGCCATCTCGCATCCCTTGGTGATCCGCTACCTCGCCGGGCACTGGTGCGAGTACGTCGAAGTCGCGATGTTCTTCGTCGGCCTTGCCGCGCTTCTCATCAAGGCGGGCGAGCTTCGCCGGCAGCGGGGTGACGTGGACGCGGAGCGGCTGCCCGAGATCCCCGAGGGCGGCCAAAACCCCGGCGAGGCCGCCGATCTGGCGGCGGCGCTGGAGGAGCACGGCGGCTCCGGATCCTATCTCGATTGCCGGCTGCGCGACGCCCTGGACCTCGTGGTGCGGACCGGCAGTGCCGACACGCTGGAGGAGCACCTCAAGTATCTGTCCGATCTCGATGCCTCGCGGGCCGCGCAGAGCTACGGGCTGGTGCGGTTCGTGATCTGGGCGATCCCGATCATGGGCTTCCTCGGCACGGTCATCGGCATCACCGACGCCATCGCCTGCCTGTCTCCGTCGCAACTCGACAACATGTCGGGGGTCGTGGGAGGGCTGGGAGTGGCGTTCGACACGACCGCCATTGCGTTGGGGCTGTCGATGGTGCTGATGCTCGTGCAGTTCGGCGTGGACCGCTACGAGCAGTCGCTCCTCGCGGAGGTGGACGCCGTCGCCTGGGTGGCGCTGGCCGGCCGCTTCCAGTCGCTCTCGGGCGACGGCGGTGCGACGTTGGCCCTCGCCCGGCTGGGCGAGACGATGAGCCGCGGATCGGCTCGGCTTCTGGAGGCGCAGGAGCAGTCGTGGCGGGCCCTGGAGCGGACCGCCACCGCGAATCTCGCCACACTGCTCGAGGACGCCGGCCGCACGCTGCAGTCCTCGCTGTCGACCTCGCTCGACGGGACGCTGTCCCGGTGGAGCGAGTCGCTCGTCGCCGCGCACGAGGCCGCGCTGTCGCATCGCGAGGATCGCTGGACCCGCACGGCCGAGTCGCTGGCGGAGGCGGTGCGCGGCCTCGAGCGGCATCACGGCAGCCTCGCGGAGCAGACGACGATGCTGGGCCAGGTCGTCGACGCGACCCGCGACATCGCCGCGCTCGAGAGGTCGCTCGACGCCAACCTGAACACGCTGGCCGCCACGGGACGGTTCGACGAGACGCTCGCCACCCTCGCCGCGGCCGTGCAACTGCTCGCCGCCCGTGCCGGTGACGTCTCCGCCGACCATCGGCGGGTCGACCTGAACGCCGCGCGCCGTCCCGGAAAGGCTGCATGAGCCGAAGCCAGCCCGCAGCCGGGCCCACCATATCCCTGTTTCCCTTCCTCGCCGTGCTCCTGTGCACGATGGGGGCGCTGCTCGTCGTCCTCGTGCTCTTCAGCCGGGCGGTGAAGGAGGGCGTGGCCCCGGAGGCGGCCGACGGAGCCGCCGGCGACGTGCAGGAGCTGGAGTCGGCGCGCGACCAGCTCGCCTGGCGGCTGCAGCAGCTCGAGGGGATCCGCCAGCGGACCTTGGAGGAGCTCGCCCGCGCACGGATGCAGCTGGCTGGCGTCGAGGAAAGCTCCCGGTCGCTCGAGGACGAGCTCGCCGCGCTCGAGCGGATGGCGACGATGCTCGAGGCGGGCGCCGCCGGTGCGGTCGACGAGGCGGCGCTGAAGGAGCTGGAATCAAGGCTCGCCAGTGCCCGCGAGTCGCTCGACAAGGCCCGGGCCGAGCAACGCACGAAGCCCCCGGCCTACGCCGTGGTGCCCTACGCCGGGGTGAACGGCACGCATCGGCGTCCGCTCTACATCGAGTGTGCTGGCGACGGCGTCTTCCTGCAGCCGGAGAACATCCGGCTGGGGCCCGCCGACTTCCAAGGGCCGCCGGGGCCAGGCAACCCGCTCGCCAGCGCCCTGCGGGCCGCGCGGGAGCACATCGTGGGCGGGCTGGGCGGCACGAGCGACCCGGCGATGCAGCCGTATCCGCTCCTCATCGTGAGGCCGTCGGGCGTGACGGCCTACTACGCGGCACGCGAGGCGATCCAGTCGTGGGGCAGCGACTTCGGCTACCAGCTGGTCGACGAGGACTGGACGCTCGCGTTCCCGCCCGCCGATCCGTCGCTGGTGCAGGTGGAGAGGCGGGCGATCGAGGAATCCCGCCAGCGGCTGGCGTGGCTGGCCGAGGTTCGCCCGCAGCGACCGGCGAAGCAGCCCCGCCAGTATCGCGCGGCCCAGACCCGGGGCGGCGTCGTGTCGGACGAGGGGCCGAGCGTGCTCGGCGACCAGTCGCGCTGGGACTGGGCCAACGGCGGCGGGGGTGCTGCCGGCGCCGGCCGCGCCGGTGGCGACGACGCCCAGGGAGACGGCCGCGGCACCGGCGACAGTGCCGGATTTGGTGACGGCCGCGGGAATGGTGTCTGGGGAAATGGTGGCCGGGGTGATGGTGACCTCGCGGGGGCCCGTGGCGACGGTGCCGGCGGCGGCATGGGGAAATCGGTGTTCAGCAGCGGCTCCGGCGGCGATGGAAACGGCACTGGGGCTGGCACCGGGGCCGGCGGCTCCTCGGACGCATCACAGGGCAGCGCCGCGGACGGCCCCGGCGGCGCGGCGGAAGGCACCGTAGCGGCGGGCCGTGGATCGAAGAGCGGATCAGGGAACGGCGCCGCAGGCGGCGAGGGTGGCTCCCAGACGGCCGCGGTCGGTGCGACGGAGGGCGCGGGAGGCACCTCGGCGACCGGGGCGGCGGCATCCGGCGTCGGCGCGAGCGACGCTGCATCCAGCGGTGGCGCCGGTGCGGCCGGTGGCGCGTCGGGGTCCGCCGCTTCGGGCGGAGCGGGCGGCAGCGCGGGCGGCCCCGCGATGCCGGGCCTGGTGCAGTCGGGCGGCGGACAGTCGGGAGCACAGGCCGCAGGCTCGTCGGCCTCGGCGTCGGTGTCGCTTGCCGGCGCACGCGGCAAGAACTGGGCGAGCCTCGCCTCGCAGGAACGACCGATCCCGCTCACGCGTCCGATCCGCCTGGAATGCTCACTGCGCGAGTTCCGGCTCATGGAAGACTCCGGCCGTCGCGTGCAGACCCGCATCCCGCTCGACGGCGACACGGCGCTCGCCGTCGACCCGCTCGTGAAGGCCCTGCACGCCCGGGTCGACACCTGGGGCATCGCCGGTGACCGCATGTACTGGAAGCCGGTGCTCGTCCTGTCGGAGACGGCCGACGGACGGTCGCGCCGCGAGGATCTCGAACGGCTGCTCGCCGACAGCGGCATCGACGTGCGTTCCGCCGACGGCCGCGACGAGATCCGCCCCCTGCCCCCGGTCGAGCGGTCGACCGCCGCCGCCCGGCGCTAGCCGCTGGAGATGATCCGATGCCGCGACCGAAGCCCGAAGACATCAGCAGTGCCGGCCAGGACTCGTTCCTCGACGTCGTCACCAACATCGTCGGCATCCTGATCATTCTGGTCATGCTCGTCGGCCAGCGGGCGCGGCAGGTGGTGCAGGCTCCGGCGGCTGCGGATCCGGCCCGCGTCGCTGCGCTCGACAGCGAGGTCGAGTCGCTCGAGCAGGAGGTGCAGGTCACGGAGGGCGAAATCAGCGAGCTGGCCGCCCAGGGGCGGACGGTGGCGACGGCCGCCGCGTTCGCCGGCGAGGCACGGCTGCACTTGGCCACCGCTGTGTCGGCGGCGCGTGTCGAGGTCGAGGAGCGCAAGCAGGCTGCCGACACGGCGCGGGTGGCCGCCGCCGAAATCGCCGCCCGCCGCCGTGAGGCGCAGGAGGAGATCGAGCGGTGCAGGCTCGCGGCGGAGGGCATCGCCCACGCCCCGCCGACCACGCAGGAAGTACTCGCCTACCCGACGCCGGTCGGCAGGACGGTCAACGGCGACGAGATCCACTTCCGCCTGGCGGAGGGACGGATCGCCTACATTCCGATCGAGGAGCTCTTTTCGCTCGCCAAAACGCAGACGCGCCGGCACTCCGGCTCGATCAACGAGATGGCGTCACGGATCGAGACGGTCGGCCCGGCGCAGGGCTTCTCGCTCGACTACGTGATCGAGGTGAAGATCGACCAAGCCCGGGGGCAGGTGCTCATCCGCTCGCGGGAGTGGGTCGTCCGGCCCACGGCCAGCGGCCTCGGCGAGACCGTCGAGGAGGCGCTCGCAACGCGGTCGCGGTTCCGGGCGGCGCTGGCGACGATCACGCCCGGGACGACGGTCACGCTCTGGTGCTATCCCGACAGCTTCGAGTCCTATCGCAAGGTGCGCGAGGAACTCCATCGCCTCGGCGTGGCGACCGCGTGCCGGCCGATGCCCGAGGGCGCGCCGATCGGCGGCTCGACCGAAGGCAGCAAGTCGGTCGTGCAGTAGCCCGGCCCGACGCCCCGCGGGCGGCAGAACGCCGCGTCAAAGTGAGCTTCCGTGATCCGGCGGCGGTGCCGTAAGCTGCCGCCTCACCCGGGGAGTTCACGCATGACACGCACGACGCACTCGATACGGCTCTCGTTCCTGCGGCTGATGGCGGCCGGCTGCCTGCTCGCCGCGGGCGGGGTGGTGCGGGCGCAGCCGCCGGCCGCGGCGCCCGCGGCCAATCCGCTCGCCGACTTGGCGACGATTCCCTACCAGCCCAAGGCGGCGACGCAGGGCGCCGTCCGCCTCGCGGGCTCCAGCACGCTGCAACAGGCGGCCGCGCAGTGGTGCCAGGGATTTTCCCGCGTGCATCCCGCCGTGAAGTGCTCGATCGACACCGTCAGTTCCGACGCCGGGCTCAAGGCGCTCCTCGACGGCACGGCCGACGTCGCGCTGTCGAGCCGGCCCGTCACCGATGCCGAACGCGCCGCGTGGGAGAAGCGGCCCGACCGCAGGGTGGTCGTGGTGGTCGTGGGCTTCGACCATCTCGTCTGGATCGTGCATGCGTCCAACCCGGTCGCCGAGCTTCCGTGGACTCCGGAAAAGGGCATCCTCCGCGGCGGCGCCGGGCAGGAGCAGACGGCGGCCCGCTGGGACGCGCTCAACGGCAGCGCCGAGTGGAAGGACGTGCCGGTGCACGTGCATGGCCGTGGGCTGGGGTCGGGTACGCGGTGGCACATGGATCGCCTGCTCGCCGGCGCCGCGGCGTACCACCCGACGATCACCGAACACGAGACCGAGGCCGCGCTGGTCGAGGCGGTCGCATCCGACCGCGGCGGCCTCGGGCTGGTCGGCGACGAGCATGCCCACTGGCCCGGCGTGAAGCGGCTCCCGCTGGTTGTGCCGACCACTGCCTCGCCGCTCTCCGACGCCGTGATCGGCTCGGATCGGACGCCCGACTGCCGCCCGCTGTTCGTCGCGGTCGCGGTGCCGAAGGAGGGCGAGATGCCGGCGCACCTGCGGGAGTTCATGTCCTACGTGCTCAGCTATCCGGGGCAGCTCGACGTGGCGAAGGACGGGCTCCTGCCGCTGACGCGGGCGGAGATCCACGCCCAGAAGGAACTGCTCGGCTGGGCGGTGGAGCGGTGACCTGCCAGCGCGGGGCGGCGATCTACGGAAGGTGATGCACGAAAACGGAGGGGACGCATGGGCAGGGCTGGGTGTGGGGTGGTAACGCGGGCCGTCTCGGCGGCGATGTTCCGGCAACGGTTGGCTTCGGCGCCATTTGCGGTGGTCGCGCTGGTGGCGTGCGGGATGGCAGGGCCGGCGGTTCTGGCCCAGGATGCCCGCAACCGCGACGTGGCGCAGCCCTTCGGTCTCGGCTTCGACAATTCAGCCGCGAAGTTCGCGACGCCGGCTGCTGCTCCGGCCGCAGCGCCGCCTGCCCGGCCGCTGGGCGTCATGGCCCGCAACACGACTGCCGGCGTGGAGATCGTCAGCGTGAGTCCTGGATCGGTGGCCCAGTCCTCCGGGCTGGACGTCGGCGACACGATCGTGACGGTTGGCGGCTACCAGGTGGGGCTCGTCGGCGACAGGCTCTACGACCTCGGGGACGAGGTCTCCAGGCGGATCAGCCCCGCCGGCCAGGTGCCGATGCTCGTGCACGTCAAGCGCACGAGCGAACTGGCGCTCAAACCGGTGCAGTTTGACGTCGCCACGCGGTCGGTGTCCGGCGTCCTCACGGCGGAGGGCAACGCCACGGTGCCCCGCACGTCGCTGATCACCGTCAGGCTGCTCGACGTCACGGAGCCCCAGTGGCGGGACGTCGCGTTGACGCAGGGCCAGCTGCCGGTGACCGGCGGATTCCCGGTGTCGTACCGGCTCGACCCGCCGCCGCTCACGCCGCAGCATCGCTACGCCATCGATGCCCGTGTCGAGGACGGCGGTCGCCTGCTCCTGCAGACCCCGGCGCCGATCGCCATCGCCTGGCCCGACCGCGATCAGCGGATCGACCTGGTGCTCTCGTCCCGGGGCGTGCAGCCGACGACGACGACGGCCGGCCTGGCTCCGGCTGCGCAGATCCAGCAGTGGATCCAGCAATACCTCGGCCGGCCGGCGCGTCCGTACGAGACCGAGGTCTGGCTGGCCGATCTTCAGCAGGGCAAGTCGCTGGCGAACGTGCAGGCCGGCATCCTCAGCAGCTCGGAATTTTTCGAGCGGCAGCGGTCGAGTCGCGACCTCTACGTGGCCGAGGTGTTCCGCCAGCTTTACGGCGTGCCTCCATCGCCCGCGCAGCTGGCCGATCTGCAGGCCCGCTACGACCGCGTGCAGGGCGTGCGGCTGCAGTTCGTGGAGCAGTTGCAGCAGCAGCCGCGCTAGCTGACTGTGGAAAAAGCCCTTCCTGGCGTTTTCCCACGCGAGCGAGCGGTGAAAAGCCGAGGTTTTCCAACGCTCGCTGCCGCCGCCTCCAGCGGCGGATGACTCTGTCCACGGCCTGCTAGGACTCTGTCGGGGCGGCCGTCAGGGACGCTCGGGGGTCCGTGGGTCGGACGCACCGCTGTCCCGCGCGGTGTCGTTCTCCGTCGGTCGCGGGGGCACGCCGCAGTCAAGCCGTAGCATCGGGCAGGCGCCGACGCCGGTGCGGATGTCGAACGGATGCAGGTGCCACGGGCAGACGAGCATGCCGTCCGGCGTGAGTCGTCCCAGCGACAAATCGGCTCCCTGGTGCGGACAGAAGCGGGAGAGGACGTGCGTGCGGCCTGCATGACGCACGGCGACGTGCCGCGGTCCGCGCGCGGCGATCTCGCCCTCTGCGAGCGCGGCGATTTCGTCCGCCGATTGGACGTCACGGACCCGTCTGGTGACGCTCGTGATCGGGAACGACGCGTCCACGGCCAGCGGTGTCTTCGGGATCAGCGCCTCGGCCCCCGTCGTCTCGCCGACGCGTTCTGAGTCGAAATAGTCGAGCTGGCGTGCAGGATCCTGCCGCGGATGCCGGGGCTCGTCCACGGTGAATCGCCCCGTGATGACGAAGCGGGTCTCGTCGGTGTGATTGAGGATGGAGCTGTGCATGTGATGGCTGTGAAAGAACAACACGTCACCCGGCTCACAGCTCACGACGAGCGGCGTGCCCAGGTGCTGGTCGTCGCGCACGTGCGACGCGCCGCGGGGCAACGTCTTGCCCCACAGCTCCGGGTAGAGGGCGAGGCCGTTGCCGGGCAGCACTCGTCCCAGCGCCATCCAAATGTTGATGGCATTCGTGGCGACTCCCTGCCAGTAATCGTGGTGTGGCCCGTGCAGGTCGAGCTTCCCGAGGTGCTTGCGGAAATGGGCGTAGCCGCGGTGGAGTTCCTCGTAGGGCACCATGAAGCGGACGACGGTGTTCGCGTTGATGAAGAACCGCTCGGGCAGTGGCAGAGCACGCCGAAGCATCCGCTTGACGAACCCCGGAAAGCGTTCCGCGAGGTCTGCGCGGACGTCGAGGTACAACTTCTCCAGCTCGGTCGCGGCGAGAACGGTGTGGATCTTCTCGAATCCCTCGCGATCAAGTTGCTGAAACTGCGACGGCCGCAGAGTGGCTCGTGCCACGTTCAACGCACGGCCCAGGAGTTCGTCCTGGAGTCCGACATGCTGGAGCAACCCCCTGGCGAGCAGGATCCGGCCGTTGCCGATGAGTTCGAGTGGCGGAGCCGACAGGCTGCCGGAGCCGCCGTCGGCGTGGAGTTCCTGCCAGCCGTCGAAGTCGGGATTCACGGGGCTGCTCGGGGGCGGGAGAAGCGTGCGGGACGACATTCGACACTGCATCAGGAGTGACGGGATGTCAAGCGGCAAAGAGTGTGAGAGTCTTCCGGACGGATCACTTCCGGAAGGATCGGGGATGATCCAGCCGCGTTGGCCATCGGCTTCATCCCGGCCCGCGCGAGGATCACGACCGTGCCGCCTGCATCCCTCCAGCGGCGCTGCTCAGCGGCGCCACAGCAATTGCAGCGACAGGCCGAGGCCGGGGGCGAAGGCGACGACGTCCGTCCGCCCCGACGAAAAACTCGTGCCCTGAAAGAGGCGGCGGTCGAACAGGTAGGAAGCCATGCATTCGAGGGAAAAGCCCCGCCCGAGCAGCCGCTCCAGCCCGACGACGGCACGCTGATCGAACACGTAGAAGCGTTCGTCGTCCTGGATGCGGTCGGCGAGAAAATAGATCTCGGTGTCGGTGCGGTAGGAGGCCAGCAGGAAGAGATCGTCGGACAGGCGGCGGCGGGCGGTGGCGTTGACGTTCACCAGCGGGAAGTAGTTGGCCGAGACGGTCCAGTCCTCCGTCGGTCGCCACTCGATCGACGCCGGTACGCCGATCTTCGCCTCGAGCGTCTCGTCCGGCCGCCAGAGGTAGGCGATGCCCGGCAGCGGATAGGGCAGCTGCGATGTCGGCGAATAGAACAGGCTGAA
>JBILVO010000100.1:0-15398 GCA_044370415.1 Pirellulales bacterium | reverse complement strand
GAGGTGCATCCGCAGCCCGAGAGCTACCGGGGCGCCGTCAACCCGATCGGCCCCCGCGCCTGCTACGACGAGGGGAAGCGGGCCGCCGAAACGCTGTTCATGGACTACCACCGGTCCAACGGCGTGAACGTGCGGATCGTGCGGATCTTCAACACCTACGGTCCGCGGATGCATCCTTTCGACGGCCGCGTTGTCTCAAACTTCATCCGGCAGGCGCTCTCCGGCGAGCCGATCACGATCTTCGGCACTGGGGCCCAGACCCGCAGCTTCTGCTACCGCGACGACCTGATCGAGGGCATGATCCGCATGATGAACGGGCCCGACGACTTCATCGGCCCGGTGAACATCGGCAACCCCGGCGAGTTCACGATCCGACAGCTCGCCGAACTCACGCTGGAGCTGTCGGGCACGAAGGCGAAGCTTGTGGAGAAGCCGCTGCCGGTCGACGATCCCGAGCGCCGCCGGCCCGACATCACGCTGGCGAAGCAGAAGCTCGGCTGGGAGCCGACCGTGCCGCTCCGCGAGGGGCTGGCGCGGACGATCGAGTGGTTCCGCTCGGTCAGGTTCGAGGACTTCCGGGCGCCGACGCCCAACTACTGAGCTCGCGCCTGGCGTCACGTCAGACGCGCTTCTAGCGGCGCCTTGCGCAGCAGCCCGCCGCCCGCAGCCGCGGGCGGCAAGGCAGGGAGCCAGCGCAGGGCGGCGGCCCGCGGGTCTCGGCCCCGTTTCCACGAAAACGCCGGGAACGGCAGCTGTTTTTGCTCTTCGCCAGCGGGGGGCGATCGGGTACTGTCCCGTCCCCATTCGTGACCGAACAAGGCCCCCCACTCTTCCCAGGAGCCCCCGCATGAACCGGCAGCAACTCTCCGCCGTCGTCCTCCAACTGCTCGAGAAGGAGACGGGCGAGACCTACCCGGCCCTCGAGGAGACGACGTCGCTCCGGGAGGGCCTCAACCTCGACTCGCTCGACATGGCCGGCCTCGTGCTCCACATCGAGAGCCACTTCGGCATCCAGGTCGAGACGGAACTGCTCGAGAAGGTTTCCACCGTCGGCGACCTCCTCGACGTGCTCCAACAGAAGATCGCGGCCAAGGATGGCAAACAGTCCGGCAAGCAGGCCGCCTGACGGCCGGTCCCCCGCCGTCGGACTGGTTTCCCGGCCGGTCCGCCGGCCTTCAGCCATGCCCACATTCCCCACGAGCGACGAGTCGGTCGGCGCCGCATGCGGCGTGGCCTGCCATGCGCTCGTGGAGGCGCCGCTCGCCGACATCCCGCAGTTGAGAGACGGTCCCGTGCCGCCCGGCGGCGGGACACTGCCACCGCGATTCCTGCGGCACGCCGATGAGCAGACGGTGGTGGGCATGCGGGCTGTGCTCGAGGCCATCGCCGTCCGCCGCGCCGGCCCGATCGCCGGTGCGGAGACCGACTTCTCGACGTACGGCGTCGTCTCCGCTCCCTGCCAGCCCGGCCGCGTCGCGGCGGCGCACTCGTTCGCACTGTTTGGCAGCGGCGGCCCCGTCACCGTGTCGCCCCACATCGTGCCGCAGTGCTCGCTCCACTCGATCGCCGGTGCCGTCAGCGTGGCGCTGGGCATGCACGGGCCGAACATCGGCACGAGCGGCGGCCCGCAGGCCCTCGGCGAGGGACTGTTGGCGAGCCTGACGCTCCTGAACACGGCCCCGGCCGAGACGCCCGCGACGCCCGGCATCTGGTTCGTCGCCACCGCCTGGGACGGCGAGCCGGCCCTCGACCGCGAGGGGCGACCGCAGGAGCGGTCCTTCGATCCGCCGATCTGCGTCGCCGTCGCCGTGGCGCTCATGGCCGCCGCCACTGCCACTGCCACCGCCAGCCGGCTGGTGCTCCGCGTGGCGGCGGGATGCACGATGCCACGGCAGCCGAAGACGGCCACCCGTCCCGCCGACGCCATCCGCCGCTTCGCCGCGGCGCTGTCCGCCATCCAATCGAATGCCGACGTCGCCGGCCGTTGGTCACACACCCTGCCAGGAATGGGCGAGTTGCGGCTCGTTCCCGCCGTCGCCGCACCCAGGCGCAGGGAGGCCGCATGACCGTCGCGTCTCCGAGCACCGAGCCCGTCGTGATCACAGGCGTGGGCGCCGTGTCGCCGCTGGGCAACGGGTTCGCCGCGATCGCCGACGGCCTGCTGGCCGGCCGCAGTGGGGTCCGCGCGATCGATCCGGGAGCGGCCGTGCGGGAGCACCGCCAGTTCGCGGCGCCGGTCGCCGAGATCCCGCCACCGCCGGAGGGCTCCGGCATCGACGACGCGACGTTCGCCGGCCTGGGCCGGCTCGGCCGTCTCTGCACCAGCCAGGTGGCGCACGCGCTCGTCGACGCCGGCCTGCGGCCCGCCGCCGACAGGCTCCGCATCGGCCTCGTCCTCGGCCTGGGAGCGGAGCACCTCAAGGTTTGGGAAAGCGATTTTCTTGCGGGCGGCAGCCGGGTGTTCGAGCCGCACTGCGACGACACGCTCGTTCACCGCGTGGCCGGGCTGCTCCACCTTCACGGCCCGGCCGTCACGGTGGCCGCCGCCTGCGCGTCGAGCGGGTACGCGCTGGCGATCGCCCGCGGCTGGCTGCACGCCGGCTGGGTCGACGCCTGCGTCGCCGGCGGCTGTGACGTGCTCGGACCGACCGGCCTGGCCGCCTTCTACAACCTCCGCGCGCTCTCCCGCCGCAGCGACGATCCGGCGCTCGCCTCGCGGCCCTTCGACCGCGACCGCGACGGCTTCGTGATGGGCGAGGGGGGCGCCTGCCTCGTGCTGGAGCGCCGCTCCGCCGCCCGCGACCGTGGCAGCCGCATCTATGGCGAGCTCGCCGGTGTCGGCATGTCGAGCGACGCCGCCCACATGGTGACGCCCTGCAACGACCCGACCGAGGCCGCCCGCGCGATCAGCATGGCCCTGTGCGACGCGGGCATCACCGCCGGCCAGATCGACTACGTCAACGCCCACGCCGCGGGCACGCCGGTGGGCGACGTCGCCGAGGCGGGCGCCCTGCGGCTCGCGCTCGGCCCGGCCGTCGACACGGTGCCGGTCAGTTCCACGAAGAGCATGTCGGGCCACCTGGTCAGCGGTGCCGCCGCCTTCGAGGCCGTCGCCTGCCTGGCCGCCATCGACCGGCAGGCGGTGCCCCCCACCGTGAACCTCGATCATCCCGACCCCCAGTGCCCGCTCGACCACGTGCCGCACACTGCCCGCGACCGCCGCGTGCACGTCACCGCCAGCAACTCGTTCGGCTTCGGCGGATCGAACCTCTGCCTCGTGATCCGCCGCGCCGCCTGAGCCGACACACCACCCTGCCGCATCCCCGCACACGTCATCCAGCGTCACGCGACACCACCCCAGGAGCCGTCACCTTGACTCTTCCAGCCGCCACCACCGCCGCCACGACCCCGGCAGCCATCGCCGCCGCGTGCCGCCACGCCGTCCCGCCGCTCACCGTGGCCGCGATCGACTCGATGCTCGAGTATCTCGTCGCCCACTGGCACGAGGTGGAGCCCGCCCACGCCGAAGAGGGCCTCGGCGGCAGGATCTGCGACCTGCACCGGTTCAACTTCCTCCTCTGGCACGAGGAGGATATCGCCCGTTCGCCCGACGTCACCGACGCCCGGATCGCCCAGGTGAAGCGGGCGATCGACCGCTACAACCAGGCCCGCAACGACTGCATCGAGAAGGTCGACGACTGGCTGATCGAGGAACTCGGCCGCCGCGGCATCGCGGCCGCAGACGACGCGCCGGCCGCCACGGAGACCCCAGGCGCGGCGATCGACCGGCTCTCGATCCTCCAGCTGCGCCGCTTCCACATGCGCGAGCAGATCGACCGCACCGACGCCACGGCAGAGCATCGCGAGAAGGCGGCGTCACGGATGGTGGTGCTCGACATGCAGCGGGATCACCTCACCGCGGCGATCGGCAGGCTGCTCGCGGAAGTCTTCGCCGGCCAGCGGCCGCTGCGGGTCTTCCGCCAGATGAAGATGTACAACGACCCGTCGATGAATCCCTACCTCTACAAGGCGGGGAACCGCACCGCGGCTTAATCGACGATGGGCTGCGTCATCCGCATGTAGGCGAAGAGGTCGCGGACTTCCGCGTCGGAGAGCGGTGTGAGCTGCCCCTCGGGCATGAGCGACCGGGGGAGCACCCGCCGCTCCTCGATCGCCTCCCGCTCGAGCGACACCGCCTGCCCGGCGCTGTCGCGCAGCACGAGCACCTGCGGATCGTCCTCGACGAGCAGCCCCTGCACGATGCGGCCGTCGTCCATCACCGCCACATGCGTCTCGAAGCCCTCGCGGATTTCCGCCGAAGGGTTGAGGATGTTCACGAGCAGCCGCGGCACGTCGTCCCGCCTGAACGTGGTGAGATCGGGCCCGACGTTTCCTCCCGTGGCATGCAGCACGTGGCACTTGCCGCAGGTCTGCATGTAGAGCTTCTTGCCGACGTAGGGATCGCCGCCGCCGGCCACGAGCACGGCCGAGAGTCGCTCGAGCTCCGCCTGCATCTCCGCGGTCGAGCCCCCCTCGAGATTCTTCCAGCGGCCGTGGACGAGCTCCGCGATCCGGTCGTCGCGAAACATCGTCGCCTTGCGGACGGTCTCCACGGGAATCGACGCCGCGTCGATGGCGCCCCTGTCGACGGCCTCGAGCAGGGCCCGTGCCCAGTCGCGGCGGGTGACCAGGAGCGTCTGCGCCACGTCACGGACGTCGACCGTCCACTGCGGATAGCGGGCGAGCACGCGGGCGGGCACGCGGGCGTCGCCGAAGCTGCCGAGCGACTCGAGCGCCGCCACCCGCACGGCGTCGTCGCGGGTGGTGTCGGCCAGGTCGAGCAGGAGGTCCAGGGCCGGCGCGTGGCGGACCTCGGCGAGCAGCCGGATGCACTCCACACGTCTGGCCGCCGGTGCCTTCTCGTCGCCCACGATGCCCTCGGCCTCGGCGAGGGCCGCGGCATCCCCCTGCCGCACCTTGAGCGCGAGCGACCCTCCGCCTGCAGCGGCGAGCGCCGCCACGAGCTCGGGAGGCACATTGGAAAAGCTGCGGCCCTGATAGGCCTCCTCGAAGCCGCGCATGAGCGCCGCCGTGGCTGCCGGTGACGGTGACATCGCGAGCAGCCGGGCGCACACGGCCAGATCGGCCCGCTGCCCCGTCGCGGCGAACCGCCGCATGAGCCGCGGCAAAACCTCCTTCGCCACGAGCGGCTCGGACCAGAGGTTTGTGTCGGCGAACCAGCCGAGCACCGCGTCGCGGTCTGCAGCTATCTTCGACTCGATCGTCCACCAGACGAGCAGCGGCAGCCGCGGGTCTTCGGCCCGGCCGGGGCCGGACGCGACCGGCCGCACGAGCTCGAGAGCCCGGGTCGCGGAGGCGATCCGCCTCGTCGACGACGCGATCTGGGAGAGAACGCCGACGTCCTGCTCCGACTGCACGGCCGCCTGGAGCGCATCGGCGAGCGGGCCGTCGACCCGATCGTGGTGGTCGAACCAGAGCCGCCACGCCCAGCTCCGCACCTCGGGTTTCGGATGATGCACGGCTGCCGTCACGGCCGCCTCGTCCAGCCCGCCGGCGGCTGCCAGTGCCCAGAGTGACTCGACGGCGTGCTGCCGCGACTGGTCGGCGAGCCGGCCGGCCAGCACCGCCGCCAGCGCGGGATCGGCGCCGCGCTGGTCGATCTGCACGACGGCCTCGTGCCGCTGCCACCGGTTGGGATGGTCGAGCAGGGCGACGAGATCGACCGCCGCGGCCCGGGCGAGATCGACGCGGGTGCTCGTGCGTGCGCCGGCGGCGGGCGTGCGGGCCCGGATCCGGTAGATGCGGCCGTGGTCGCGATCGATGCCGCCTTGATAGTTGGCGGTGTGGGCGAGCTGGCCGTCGTACCAGTCGGCGACGTAGACCGCGCCGTCGGGGCCGTCGTCGATGTCGACCGGGCGGAACCACGCGTCGTCCGACTCGATCGCGAAGCCCGTGTCTTTCGTACGGAACGTGCTGCCGGCGGCGGTGCGATCGCTCACGATGACGTGGTTCGCCATCGGGTTGGCGGCGAGCAGGCGGCCGCGGTATCGCTCGGGAAGCGCGTCCCCCTCGTAGATGACGAACGAGTGCGTGAACCGCGTATAGTCGCCGTGCTCCATCTGCGGAAAATAGCCGAAGGCAAACGAATTCGAGAGCGGGCCGTGCTTGCCAAACCCCTTCTGCATGGAGCCGCCCTGCATGTAGTGGAAGCCGCGGGTGTTGCCGCCGTTGTGGCCGCTGAAGATCCGGCCCTCGCCGTCAAACTCGACACCGAAGGCGTTGCCGCCCCCTTCGGCGAAGATCTCGTAGGTGCGGGTGGGCGGGTGGTAGCGCCAGATGTTCTGCCCCTGCGAGTGGACGACGGCCTTTTCGCCGGGCCTGCGGACGGCGGCGGTGACGGTGCTGCCCTGCGCCGCGTAGAGCCAGCCGTCGGGACCCCAGCGGAGGCTGTTGACGACGGAGTGCGTGTCTTCGATCCCGAACCCCTCGAGGAGCACCTCGGGATCGCCGTCGGGCACGTCGTCGCCGTCGGCGTCGCGATACAAGAGCAGGTAGGGGGGATTGAGCACGTAGACGCCGCCGCGGGCCTGCGCGAACGAGGTGGCGATGCTCAGGCCGTCGAGAAACGTCCTGTGGGCGTCGAAGCTGCCGTCGCCGTCGGTGTCCTCGTGGATCGTGATCCGGTCGGCGCCGCGCGGCCCGTGCGGCGGTGGCAGCGGCACCTTGTCGTACGCCGCCCGCCAGTAGGCGTCTTTGCTGACGAGCGTGAGACCGGCGGGCTCCGGATACTGCCGGTACTCGAGCACCCAGAGCCGTCCGCGGGCGTCGAAGTCGATGAAGAGCGGCTGCGTGATCGTCGGCTCGGCGAGGACGAGGTCGACGGCGAGGTCGTCGGGCAGCTTGAAGCGGCCGCGCGACTCCTCTGGCGAGAGCGGCGTGTCCTGCAGCTTGCGGCGGATGAGCGTGGCGAACCGGCCAAGCGCGGGCGCGGGCCCGATCGTCGCGTAGGCCGCGACACCTTCGAGCGGCTCACGGGCCCAGGCAGGATCGTCGCCCACGCGAAACTGCCACGCTCCCTCCATCGACACGGCCTTTTTGTCGGGCCCGAGGAGGCAGGGTGCGATCCCCTTGAAGCCGGCGTTGCCGTCGTGGTCGTAGACGCGGATGGCGACGAGGTTGGGGCCGTCTCGCTTCACGACCTCGGGCGGCACGACGTAGCGGTGCTCGCTGTCGGCCAGGCCGCTTTCGTAGTGCGGCGGCAGCGTTCCGGCGACGCCGATCTTGACGCCGTTCACGAACGTCTCGGAGGCGTTGTCGATCTTTTCGACGTAGAGCGTCAGCTGGCCGGCGAGCCAGTCGGGGGGCACGGTGAGGTTCGCCCGGTACCAGGCGAAGCCGTCGTAGCCCGCGAGCGCCGGCGCCTGCTCGTTCCAGGTGCCCGGCACGCGGAGCGTGGCGGGCGCGGCGGGCACGATGATGTCGGCGGCCGTGGCCCGCGGCGCAGCGCTGCCCGCCAGAACCGTGATCGCCGCCGCGACCACCGGGGCGAAGCGCGCGGCCGACATGAACCGGCGGATCGCTTTCATCGACGGCACCTGTGCGCGAGCCTCACGCCGGGCGGGCTTTTCGGGAATTCGCCCCACGGCCGTCCGGGATGCGATCCACCCTCGTATCTAGTCTGCCGCGGCCACGAAACGATTTCTAGTGTCGACAGGGCGCCTCTCGTGGCGGCCGGCGATCTTCGGACCGTGGCTTGGCAGTGACTCACGTTGACGATCACGTGCCCCGGCGGGATGCCGAGATCAGCCTGGAGCCGGCCCCGCACGAAGGCGGGTTCGTGGACCAGCAAACGGGGGACAACATCCGCCTCGGCATGCCGTTCACGTTCACCAAGGACACCATCGATCAGTTCGATTTCTGATCGCGGCCCCATGCGCCGCCGCGGCCCACGCGGCAGCCGGCAGAGAGGTCATTCGCGGTAGGTCGCGCAGCTGGTGGGGGATTCCCACAGCCGGATCTCCACGACCGGGAGCCCTTTGGAGGCGCCCTGACGATAGACCAGCTTGGCGATGTTCTCGGCGGTCGGATTCTCGTCCATCAGGAACAGCGGCTCGCCCTGTGCCTCGAGCACACGCACGAGCGGGTCGGAGCGGCACAGCAGCATGCAGTGGTCGAGGTTGTCGTCCACCCACGTGCGGATCACGTCGCGCACGACGCCGAAATCGAGCACCATGCCGAGCCTGTCGAGCTCCCGCGATTCCAGATCGACCTCGAGCCGTCCGTTGTGCCCGTGCAGGTGACGGCACTTGCCGTCGTAATTCATGAGCCGGTGGCCGTAGCAGAAATCGATCAGCTTCGTGACGCGGTGCAGAGGGGCCATGGAATCAGTCGAGTCCTCGGGGTGCGAGAGGGACTCCAGTGCCGATCCGGATCGGCCCGCCGGAGCTCGCCTCACTCGAAAGCAGCATAACAGCCGCCGAGGCGACGTCGGCGAGGTTCGACTTTTGCCGCCGCCTGCGAGCCGCGACGCCGGACCCGCGGCCATCCGGGCCGGAGTCGGGCAGTCGCCGGCTTCGGGCCGACCCGGGGTGTTGACCGACCGCGCCGTTGCTGGCGGCTGGCGACGCATGCTCGCGTGAACGAACCGTCACCTGCGGGACGACCGTGCGGTATTCTACGAGTCCCGGCAAGCGAGGCCGATCGAGAGACGTGAGACGAGTCTCTGGACGCCGCGGTGCTTCAGCCGTGGCTCTGCCGGGTGGTTCGTGTCGGGCGGGTCCCTGCTCCCCGGTCCCGGATTGGTCGCAGGAGTGCAAGATCAGATGTCGGTTCGCATCGTCCATACGGCGGACAACCACATCGGCCTGCCGTTCAGGCACTATTCCGAGGACGTCCGCAGGACGCTCGCGGAGGAACGGTTCGCCGCACTTCACCGGCTCGTCGATGCCGCCAACGAGCGGCACGCCGACTTTCTGGTGGTGGCGGGCGACCTGTTCGACTCGACGCGGGTGACGCTCGCCGACGTCCGGCGCACGGTCGAGTTGCTGGAAGTTTTTGCCGGGGTCGCCGTGCTGGTGGTGCCCGGCAATCACGACCACTTCACGGGGCCAGCGACGGACGTCTGGAAGCGGTTTTGCGGCATCGCCGAGCGAACCGGCAGCATCCATCTCCTCACAGAGCCTGCCGTGCAGACGTATGAGGCGGGCGGACAGGCGATCCACTTCTTTCCTTGCGCATGCCCCTCGAAGACGGGCGCCGATCCGATGACCGGCTGGGTGGCGGATGCCGCTCGCCGGCATGCCGAGGGCCTGCGAATCGGGATTGCTCACGGCAACGTGACGGGGCTCGGCCTCGACGCCGAGGGGCAGTATTTCAACATGAAGCCCGAAGATCTCGAAAAGGCCGGCATGTCGACCTGGCTGCTCGGACACGTCCACGTTCCGTTCCCCTCGGTCGAGTCGGGAGAGCATTCGCCGTTTTTCATGGCCGGCACGCATACACCCGACTCGATCCGCTGCCGCCATGGTGGCTCGGCCTGGTTCATCGAATGTGACGGAGACCACGTCGCGCGCTTCGAGCGGCTGTCTCCGGGTGCGGTCCGTTTCCTGCGGATCGAGCGGCAACTGATCACGGCGGACGACGTGACGACACTCTTTCAGCAGTGCGAGGCCTTGAAAGCCGGCGCGACCATCCTCGACCTGCAACTCACGGGCCGTCTCTCGGCCCACGAGCGGGCCGCGCTCACCGCCGCAATCGACCGCCTGCGGCCACGCTTCCTGAACCTCACCGAGCAGTGCGACATCCACGATCGGATTGACGCCACACAGATCGAGGCCCACCATCGCGAAGGCGGCCTGGCCCATACGCTGCTGACCGCCCTTCTTGCCGACACGGAGCATCCCGACGCCGCCACCCTCGCCCACGAACTGATCGAGGAGGCCAAACGCGCATGAGGCTCACTCACGTCACACTCCATCCCTTCGGCCGCTTTTCCCATGAGTCGCATCAGTTCGGTGGGCCGCTCGTGGTGGTCCACGGTCCAAACGAACTTGGCAAGACCACGGTCCGCCAAGCGATCTTTCACGCACTCTTCACGCCCACGAATCTTGCTCCTGCGCAGTTCCGCGACACCATGGAGCGGTGGCTGCCGCAGCCCGCCGGCGACCACGCCATCGTCACGCTCGCCTTCGAGCACGACGGTGTCGCATGGACGCTCGACAAGCGCTGGGGGGCGGACGCATCAAGTCGTCTCACGGACGGCACGACGGTCCTCGGCGACGCCACGGCCGTCCACACGCGGCTCGGGGCGATGCTGGCCCACAACGAGGCGACATTTCGACACGTGCTGTTCACCGGCCAGGCGGAACTCGAGCAGACACTCGCCGCGATCAGACACAATGCCGCCGCGCTGCGGGACATCCGCGACCTCCTTCGAGCGGGCGCCGGCGTGGCAGGCGACGTGGATGAGCAGAGGCTCCGCCAGAAACTCGACGACAGGATCACCAAAGCCTTCAGCCGCTGGAACGACGACCGGGGCCGACCCGAGTCGCAGAATGGACAGGAAAAGGGCCTTGCCAATCCGTGGAAGCGAGGCGCCGGACTCGTCGTCGAGGCGTGGTATGACTGGCAGCGGTTCGTCGCGGAACGCGACGCGGTTCTCGCACTCGAGCGGGACATCGATGAGATCAACACATTGGTGGCGGAGCAGGATCGTGTCGCTTCCGAGGCGGCCGCCTTCCTGAGTCGACACGGCCATCTCCGTAACGATCTCGCTCAACGCAGCCTCCTGGAGGAGCGGCTGTCGAGGCTCGAGGGCGAGGTGAAGACGCTGGCGGAGGCGTTTCGGGCGTGGCCGGTGGCGGAAGCGGCGACGAAGGCGTGGTCTTCACGACACACGGATCTCGAGACGGCGTGGACCACACTTCAAGAAGAGCTCCGGGCTGCCCAGCAGCGCCGCGACGGCACCGCGGCGAGGCAGGCGTTCAGGACCATCGAGGCCGTGAAGCTCGCGTGCGATCAGGCCGCCGCGGTGGCGGAGAGCCTCCCCGCTCCAACGCATGAAAGGATCCTCGCCGTCACCACGCTGCACACCGCGATCACCGCGATCGAGAACAAGCTTGCGGCCCGAACGCTCGCGTGGCGGCTTGAGTCGGAGAGGCCTGGCCACGTGCTTGTGACGCGGGGCATCGCCGCGACTGAAACGATCGCGATCGACCAGGGAGGCACGGTCGGCACCGCCGAGGCGCGGCTGCGGGTGGTAGCGGGCGGAATCACCCTGACCGTTGACGGCGGCGGTGACGACGTGGATGCACTTTTTCAATCGCTCGAAGTGGATCGCGCACGATTGGCCCGAGAACTCGAAGCCTGCCACGCAAAGACACGCGACGATCTTGTCGTGATGGTCGAGAAACGCCGTGAAGCCGACGCCATCTTGAAGCAGAAGGAAGCGGCGCTCGCTGGAGCTCTTGGCGGCAAGACGTTCACCCAGTGGGAAGAGGTGATCCAGTCGCTCGATTCCCTGCCCCAGGCCCGGGATCTCGTCACGATCGACGCCCAGATGGAAACCCTGCGTGCGCAACGCATCACAGAGGCGAACGAGGTGCAGCGACATCAGTCGTCGATCGATGGATGGAGGCAGGCATACGGCGATCAGGAAGGGCTCACGGAAAAGCTCCTGGCGGCCAAGGCGGCCCTGAGGGAGGGGCGGGAGACGCTCGCTGCCCTGCCGATGCTGCCGGAGGAATTCGCTTCATCGCAGGCGCTGCTCGCGCAGCTCGATGATGCCCAGCGTCACCGGCTCGAGGCGCAGGAGCAGCTGACGGAGTCACGAGCCCGTTGCGCCGAACTGACCACGCAACTCGGCGACCGCCGCAGCCAGGACGTCATCGAAGCCGCCGAGGCGGCTGCTCGTGCTTTTGAGCGCGCCCGTGCGGAGGGGCGGGCCTACCTGAGGATCAAGAAGGTGCTTGACAGCGTCACCGCCGGCGCAGTTACGGATCCCCTCCAGGTGTTCGGCGACAAGGTCGCCTCGATCTTTTCCCGAATCACGGGCGGCACGGCGACGCTCGAGTTCTCCGGCCAGGTGCCGGCACGGGTGGTTCGAGGCGCGGTATCGCTCCCTCCGGAATGTCTCTCCCATGGCAGCGGGGGTGCGCTCGCGCTGGCCGTTCGCCTGTCAATGGCGGAGGCATACCTGGCCGACGGGGGCGGCTTCCTGATGCTCGACGACCCTTTCGTGCACTTCGATCCCCACCGCATGGCGATCGCGACCGACATCCTGCGGGAGGTGTCGGCGCACGCCCAGGTGATTGTTTTTACCTGTCACGAGCATCATGCGAGTCGGCTCTCTGACCAGTGCACGTTGGTCCCGCACGTCCAGCCCTGACCGATTGCCATCTCGCATCATCGGAGGAACAGCAGAGGAACAGCGACCGTGGAACACTCTGCACGGACCGCCGAGGAGTGCCGGGGGCACGGGCATGGTCACGCCTGCCCGCGGTGCTGTCGGCTTTGGGGGCCGAGACGAGGATCGACGTTTCCATCGCCTTCCACGCAGCATCACGGCAGGTGGACGCAATGCAATGACTATCGCCGTCTCTTGGCGCGGTTCCGTGCACGCCATCGCTTCGCTGCCGTAGGCGACGTGGCGACTGATGTGCCAAGGCCGAGCACGACGCTCGTTTCAAAAGACGATCTCGTGGAGTTGATAACGTCGCGGCGCTGTGCGACGATCGACGAGGACTCGCGTTCCGAACAGGAAGTGGACCTTCACGATGGGCGGTTTTCGTGACTTCTTTTCCGTGGTTTTCAGCAGCCCGCCGGATGACATCACCCCGTGTGTCGTCCAGGCACATTCATTTCGCGAGGTCGTTTCTCTCCAGGCGCTGTTCGTGACGCTCACCGTGGCGCTCCTGGCGTATGTCAATAGCGCGCCTGCGTTCCAAGTGCGGGTGGATGCGCTCTTCGCAGTGTTGGCGTCGCTCCCCGTGCTGGGCCTCTATCGCATTGTGTGCAGTCACGTGAAGACCGAAGCGGGAGACGTCTATGCGTGCACGAAGCCGATCCGCGACTACGCGCGGCAGGCCATGATTCTCGACTTCGCGATCGTGGTGGTGGTGTCGGTGCTGTACTGGCTGGGTCAACTGCCTGGACAGTGATGCCTGAACCGGAATAGCCGGACGGCGATACGGCCTCCGGGCGCGGGCAGGCCGCAGGGTTTGCCTGGTCTCGCCACTCTCACCCGCGAGTGAGGCGACGGTGGGAAATTGCCCACATCCGGCCGCACGACCGTACCGATGATACCGATAGCAGGGCGGCCTACGGTGTTTGTCGAAGCCGCCCCCGTCAGGCACCAGCCCTCTCCGCAGCAGCCGCCATGCGACCGAACTGCGGAGCTCGGGACGTGCAACGGCGGCGGTTTGCAGCTGGCAGGCCGATGACTCGCCTGGCCGCCGGGCTGTGGTGGTGCCTCGTGAGCCTGACTGTGGCAGACGAGCCGCCGCAGCCCTATGTGGAAGAGCCTACGTACACAATGGCTCCGCATCTGCTCGGCACCCCGGACGGTTTTCGCGAGCGGCTGGCCGAAGCCGGCGTGACCATCCTCGCCGACAACACGGGTTTCTATATCGGAAACACAAACGGCGGCTTTGCCCAAGCCTTCGATTACGCCGGGCACGGCGACTATTGCGTGATCGCCGACGGCGGAAAGCTCGGCGTGCATGAGGGCCTGTATCTCAAACTCCGCGCCGAGCATCGCTACGGCGAAACGATCGTCGGGAACGTGGGCTGTTTCATCTCGCCGACGCTGATCGCTGACCTGCCGGTCTACAACAGCGAGCAGGTGTATCTGACCAACGTGCTTCTCACGCAGGAGTTGACCGATGCGTTCTCCGTATTTGCCGGCAAGATGGACACGCTCGATGGTGATATGAACGCCTTTGCCCATGGACGGGGCAAGACGCAGTTTTCAAACATGGGGTTTATCTTCAACCCGATCGTGGGCGCGACGGTACCGTACTCCACGCTGGGGGCCGGATTCGTGCTTCATCCAGACGACGGGCCGATGTTCATGGTGACCGTGCTCAACTCGACCGACACGACGGCCACCAGCGGCTTCGACACACTCTTCAACGACGGAATGCTCCTGTCGGCGGCCGTGCGGGTGCCCACGAACTGGTTCGGCCGCCCCGGGCACCAGCTTCTGGGCGGCACCTGGAACAGCCGCACCTACACGTCGATTTCCGAGGCCTACATTCCTTACCCGAACGTGGCGACGCCGACGATCCAGGGCTCGTGGTGCCTGTATTGGAACTTCGATCAGTATCTGTTCGTCGATCCGGCTGACAAAACGCGGGGCTGGGGCCCATTCGGCCGCGCGGGCATCGCGGACCCAAACACCAGCCCGATCGACGCGTTCCTGAGCTTTGGCGTGGGGGGCAACGTGATTGGCCGTACGCGGCGCGATGATACGTTTGGCGTTGGCTGGTACTACGCCTCCACCAGCCCCCAGATCGGCACCCTGATCACGTCGCAGTTTGGCCCGATCGGCAATGGCCAGGGCATCGAGTGCTTCTACAACTACGCGCTCACTCGTGCTGTCCGCATCACTCCGGACCTGCAGTACATCGTGCCATCGCTCCGGTCGGCGGAGCCGGCGCTGATCGCCGGCGTGAGGGCGCTTGTCAGTTTCTGACCAGTCACTACCCCAGGTAGAGGTCCGCTGCCGACTGCTGTGCGGCGAACGACCTGCCCCCCTTCAACAGCGCCACATCCAGAGCGAGAATCTAGGGGGTGGTGCTGTCGAAGGGGGGAAGATCCGTCGCCGCAGAATGGCCTCCGCGGTGAAGAGCGACCATGGCGCCATGAGGGGCGTCGACGCTCGCGGCTCTGGCCCGGCGATGCACTCGGCTGCGGCGCGGACGTCAGGCCCTGCATGGTCAGGGCGCGTTTGGTTTCCCCGGTGCAGCCGCATCGATGCCGCTGTCGGGCGAAGCGAATGGCAGCAGCCGCTGGGGATCCACGGCTGGCGATGCCTTCGACGGCGGGCCGTGGCGGCCGAGTGTGCGCCGCACCGGATCCTGCTGCAACGCCCCGCGCCGGTCACGGCGGCTGCCGTGTCGTTCCGCCACGTCCAAGGCCTCGCTGCGTGCCTCGGGAGCGTTCCGCACGGCGGCCAGCCGGCGCTTCGCCTCGCGAACCGCCGCCGCATGATCCACGAGCGGCGCGGGATAGTCTCGGCCGATCACGCAGCCGGCCGTCTGCTGCACGTCAGCCGGCATCGTCCAGGGCATGTGGACGAAGACCGACGGCACGCCGGCAAGTTCCGGGACCCAGCGGCGGATGAACACGCCGCCGGGATCTTGTTCGAGCGCCTGCTT
>JBILVO010000213.1:0-4673 GCA_044370415.1 Pirellulales bacterium | reverse complement strand
CTTGGTGCTCGACACCGGAATGTTCCGCGCGTGCTCGCCGAACACCGTCTTGATCGCCAGTGTCTCCACCCGGTCGTTGACGCTCGTGCTGGTGCCGTGGGCATTGATGTAGTGGATGTCGTGGATGCCGAGGCCGGCGTCGGCCAGCGCCATCCGGATGCACGAGGCGGCCCCCCTGCCCTCGGGATGCGTGTCGGTGATCCGATAGGCGTCGGCCGTCGAGCCGTAGCCGAGCAGCTCACCGTGGATCCTGGCGCCGCGGCGCTTCGCGTGCTCGAGCTCCTCGAGCACCACCATCGCCGCGCCCTCGCCGAGCACGAAACCGTCGCGCTCGTTGTCGAACGGCCGGCTCGCCCGCGTCGGCTCGTCGTTGCGGGTGGAGAGCGCGGTCAGCAGGTTGAAGCCCGTGACGCCGAAAGGATGGATCATGCTGTGCGTGCCGCCAGAGAGCATCACGTCGGCCTCGCCCCGCCGCACGATCTCCACCGCCTCTCCGATCGCCTGGCTCGAGGCGGCACAGGCGGTGAGGCAATTGAGGTTCGGCCCCTGGGCGTCGAAGAGGGCCGCGAGGTGGCCGGCCGGCATGTTCGGCTCCTGCTCGACCTCGGCGAGCGGGTGGAGCGACTCGAGCCCGGCCTTGGTGAACTTGGCGACGTCGAGCCTGTCCCCCTCGATCGCGGCCGTCATCATCCGCGTGAACGAGTCGAAGTCCTGCTGCCCCTCGCCGCTGCCGAGGTAGACCCCGAGCCGCGCCGGGTCGGCCGGCAGCCCCTGCTCGAGCCCGGCGTCCTTCATCGCCTGCAGCGCGGCGCCGGCGGCAAACTTCGTGTGCCGACCGCAGAACTGCCAGCGGGACGGGTCCTGTCCCTCGTCGGAGATGTCCCAGTCGCGGACCTCTGCGGAGATCTTGGTGGGAAATCGCGAGGCGTCGAACACGGTCGTCAGCCCGACGCCCGAGCGGCCCGCCATGAGGTTCTTCCAGAGCGGCTCGACCCCCAGGCCCAGCGGCGTGACGCAGCCCATACCCGTGATCACGACCCTGCGCCTGCCGGCCACCATCGCCGTCCTCCAATGCAAAGATTCAGCTCGAGATTCGGCCCATCCCAGGGGCCAGCCGCCGCGCGTTCACCAGTCGGGACGCGCCAGCGCGTTGCCCGCCTCGTCGCGGCCCACGTCGTAGATGTGCATCTGGTCGAGCCATCGCAGCAGTTCGTGCGGCTCGAAGAGCTTCGGCACGCCCTCGCCCGGCTCGAGGTGGGCGAAGAACAGCTCGGCGTGCCCCTGCACCTTGTCGCCCACGGTGCTCGTGACCTTGGTGAGCGAGCCCGTCGGCTTGAGATCGAGGATCTCGGCGCGAAAGCGGATGGTGTCGCCGGGCACGGCGTCGAACTGGAACTCCGCCTGGGCGACCTTCGCGAGCACGACCCGGCGGTTGTAGTCGATGGCGTCGGCCACGAGCAGCCCGGCCGTCTGCGCCATGCCCTCCACGATCAGCGAGTTGGGCATCAGCGCCGCGCCCGGGAAGTGGTCGTGCATGTGCTCCTCGGCGAGCGACACGTTCTTCACCGCCGTGGCATGCCTGCCCCGCACGAATTCGTCGAATCTGTCGATCCAAAACCAACGCATATCGGGGCGGCGGTGCCGTCTCTCGGTGAGTCGTTCTTCCCGTGGGCCTTCTGCAGGTGGGCGGCGGCAGGCAACCGGCGGGCGGGAGGCCGCGATCCGGGCGACCAGCCGCCACGCCGCTTCCGTCAGGAGCCGAGCTTGCTCTGCACGTAGCGGACCATGTCCTCGACGGTGAGGGTGTTCGCGAAGTTCTGCACGCTCGGATTCTGCTCGAACCTGGAGAGATCGGCGAACGGCATGCGGGTCTTGAGGGCCTCGATGCCACGGGCGTTGACCTTGCCGTCGACGACGTACTCGGCGCTGGAGAGGACGTCCTCGGGGAAGAGCTCCCCACGCGAGATCTTGATGCCGAAGGCCTTCTCGAGGCGAAAGACGATGTCGAGGAAATCGATCGATTCCGCACCGAGGTCGCCCACCATGGTGGCGTTCGGACTGACGTCCTCCTCGTCGACGCCCAGGGCGTCCACCAGAGAAGCCTTGACCTTTTCGAAGATTTCATCACGCGACGGCATCGACAGTCACCTTGCAACGGGGGAAATGCGGACCGAACTCACTGCGAAAAGCGTAGTGTCGGGGCGTCGCGATGGAAACCCGAATCCTTGACGGGCGACGGTCGCGACCGTTTTCACTTGGCGGGCCCGCCTGAATCGCCGGGAAACAGGCGACGGCGGCCGGTCACGACGGCAGGCCGCTCGCGGCCACCAGCGGCGGGGAACCGGCGGGATCGACCGTGACCATGCCGGCGGTGGGCCCGCCGTAGACCACCCGCCGGTTCGCTGCCTGCTGGCGGCCCCCCGGATGCAGGATCGCCCAGAGCTTCCGCATCTCGGCCCGGACCCGGGCGTCGACGGCGTCGCCGTAGGGGATCCTGTCGGCGAGGTTGTACCGCTCGAGCACGAGGCGGGCGGTGAGGCTGGTGCGGTCCCCCACGGAACCGCTCGCCTTGACCTTCGTCAGTTGCCCCTCCTGCGACTGCACCTCGGCGGTGACGGTGAGCACCCGGCCGGGCTCGACGAAGTCGCCGTACTTCACGTTCCGCGCCTCCCGCAGCACCACGATGCTGTGGGCGAAATCCTCGCCAAGCCGGATGGCCCAGGCGGCCGCCTGGGTCATCGACTCGAGCATCAGCACGCCCGGCATGACCGGGAAGCAGGGAAAGTGATCGGCCAGATACTCTTCCGACAGCGAGAGCGTCTTGATGGCGGTGATGCTCTTGCCGGGTTCAATCGCGACGACGCGATCGAGCAGGGTGAATCGCATGGTGACTCCGAGTTTCACGCCCGAATCTGGCTGACGCGACGCGGCCTGCCGGCTGCGGACAGCCACGGCGTCGACGAATCCGTTCACGGCGTCCGGCAGTATAGGAAATGGCTCCGCCGCCACAACAATGTGCGGAGCAGGAAACGCGCTCGAATCGGCGACTGCCACGCTGACAGCCGTCACAGGCCGCACAGCCCCGAGTTCCTGCCACCCGTTCACCGCGGTCGGCCCGGCGCGGTGACTGTGCATGAAATGTTCGTGGCCGCAGGCCGCGTTTTCCGCATGTCCTGGCTGCCGAGAATCGAACGCCGGGGGTTCGGCACGGCCTTTGCTTTTTCCTGGGACGTGCCGCCGGCGACGGCGGTACGAGCGGGTTTTTCACCGTTGGTTCCCGACACCCCTGGAGCATTGCCATGCCCTCGTTTCGTGCGGGGTTCGCGCACCCGCTGGATGAACTGCGCGACGAATTCGATCGGCTTTGGACCACGCTGACGGCCGCCCCGCCGCTCCACGGCTGGGGGGCGCGGCACCGTGGCGACGTTTTCCCGGCGGTCAACGTCGGCGAGACCGACGACTGCATCGTGGTCGAGGCCGAACTGCCGGGCCTCGACGCCGGCGACGTCGACGTCTCCGTGCACGGCGAAGAGCTCGTGCTCAAGGGATCGAGGGGATCCAGGCAGGGGCCGAAGCCCGGGGCAGCGAGCCCGGGCCCGGTTGCCGACGAGGCTGCGACCATGACCTGGCACCGCCGCGAGCGCGGCACAGGTGGATTCGAACGGCGGCTCACGCTGCCGTTCGCCGTCGCTGCCGATCGCGTCGAGGCCCGCCTCGTCGACGGCGTGCTCACGGTCACCTGTCCGAAGGCCCCCGACATGCAGCCGCGGAAAGTGGCCGTGCGGTCGGAGTAGGCGGTTCCCTCCCGCGTTCGCCCCAGTTCATCCCACCACTTCATCCCAGGAGCACCCAACCCATGGTCACGAATGCTCAGCCGGCCGCGGCGCGGACCGGCCATCCCGAGGGGTCGGCCGCCGCCCCGCTCACCTACCAGCCGCACGTCGACATCTGCGACCGCGGCGGCGAGGTGGTCCTCGTCGCCGACATGCCCGGCGCGAGGGCCGACGGCATCGACGTCTCGTTCGACGGCGGCGTGCTGTCGGTGCACGCCGCCGTGGCGCCGCGTCCGTTGCCGGGCCGGCAGCTGCGGCAGGAATACGGCGTCGGCGACTACCGTCGCTCGTTCCGGCTCGGAGAAGGCTTCGACGCGTCGCAGATCTCGGCCGAGTATCGCCGGGGCGTCCTCACGATCCGCGTGCCGCGGCTCGCGTCGGTGCGGCCGCGGAAGGTGCCCGTCTCCGCCAGCTGAAGACGGCGCCGGGCGGCGACCTGCCCGCTATGCTTGAGGGCCGCGGGGGATATGCTCCCGCGGCCCTCGTCATTCGGCATCGCCGCGTCGCCGCCCATGCCTCTCTCGCTCACTCCCGTCGCGCCGACCGCAGACGCCCCGCTGTCGATCGAATTCGACGGCATCCTGCCCGACCGGCTGGAAGGGCTTTCGATCGACGCGATCCGCCGCCTGCCCGTGCTGGCGGACGGCGTTCCCCGGCCCCTCGCCGACCTGTTCGTCGTCGCCGGCGACGGCCGCGACGGCCTGATCATCTGCGACGGCGACTTCTCCCGCGTGCATCGCCTGGCGGCCGGCATGCGCCGCGGCACGATGCACGTCCGCGGGTCGGTGGGCAGGCATGCAGCCGAGGGAATGTCGGGCGGAACGCTCACGGTCGACGGCG
>JBILVO010000099.1:0-15576 GCA_044370415.1 Pirellulales bacterium | reverse complement strand
GGCTTGGGATCGAAGGTGTCGAGGTGGCTCATGGCCCCCTGCATCATGAGGTAGACGATGTTCTTGACGCGGCCCTTTCCGCCGGCCGTCCCGGCCGCCTCGAGCTGCTGCGAGAGCGCGGGCAACAGCCCCACGCCGAGCGTCGCCCGCGCGACCCGGCCAAGCACCGCACGGCGGGCCAACGGTTCGTCGAGCCAGGTCTGCGTGCGACACGACTGCTTGCGAGACATGAGGCCGCCTCCTGCCGTCCCGAGGCCCGCAGGGCGGGGCCCCGGCCGGACGTCACTGGATGAAGATGAATTCGCGGGTGTTGAGCAGGGCCCAGATGAGGTTGCCGCAGCCGGCCGCCGGGTTCTCCGCCGACCGGATCTCCTGGGCGGCGAAGGTGCGGTCCTCGGCATTGGGACGGTGCGACAGGAGCGCGAGAAACACCACGTCGATGGCCTGCCGCGGATCGTGCGACAGCACCTCGTCGTAGATCACGCTGCCCTGCTCGAGCATGCTGTGGGTGATCGAGCCGTTGAACATGGCGAGGATCTGGGGCACGGTGGCGGTCGTGCGGCCACCCTCGATCGCCTCGCGGTCGCTCTGGCCGAACTGCCGGAGGAAGTGGCCCAGCGGCAGGGGCGTGGGCAGCTCGCTGGCCCGCACGAGCACCTGCCCTTTGTAGCCGTACTGCTTGAGGATGGTGCGGCGGTAGGTGTTCAGGCTGTAGGTGTCGTTGTAGTTTTTGAAGGCCTTCTCGACGTCCTCGTAGGTCGTGCCCTTCTTGGCGAGGTCGATGTCGACGACCTTCGCGTACGCCGCCGCGGTGGGCCGCTGGAAGGCCCACTCGTTGTGGGCGACGAGCGTCAGGATCGAGTCCCAGAGCTGCTCGGCCGTCATCCGCTTCAGCGCCGGCCCCGTGAACCGGAAGGGTGCGGCCGACGTCGGGTCGTGGAGGACGGCCCGACGCTGGTAGGCGTCGGTCGAGACGAGCACGCGGACGAACTCGCGGAGGTCGAACTTGAGCCGGAGCACCTCGTCGGTGAGATGCTCGAGCAGCTCGGGGTAGGAGGCCTTGTTGTCGTCCCGGAAGTCGTCGATCGGCTCGACGATCCCCACCCCCATCACCTTCCGCCAGAGGCGGTTGGCGATGGCGCGGGCGAACTGGCGGTTGTCGGACGACGTCAGCCAGGAAGCGAATTTTTCCCGGCCGTCGGCGTTCGCGGCGGACGACGGGACCTCGCCCCAGAGCACCTTGGGCGCGACGGCCGCCAGCGGCTTGTCGTCGTCGTACTGGTAGTCGTGCGGCAGCAGCAGCTTGGCCTGCTCGTAGTTGACGCTCGTGAGGTTGGCGCCCAGGAACTGCCTGGCCTCGTTGGGCAGCTTCTTGTCCTTCACCTTCGACTGGACCGCCGAGGTGATCTCCTTGATCTGCTTGGCGGCCTCGGCGTTCTCGGACCGCGCCTTCCTGGCGTCTTCCTTCGACACGCCCCCCTTCCTGTCCCGCATGCCGGCCATCCGCATCCGCGTGCCCGAGGTGAAGGCGGCCAGCTCGTAGAACTGGTGCTGCGTCCACTTGTCGAACGGGTGGTCGTGGCACTGGGCGCAGCCGATCTGCGTGCCGAGGAACACCCGGACGGTGTTGTCGACGTAGGGCAGCGGCATCCCCTTGTCGCGGAGCTGGAAGCCGACCGCGGGGTTCTCCCAGAGCTTGCCGTCGGCCGTGAGCATCTCGCGGACCCAGGCGTCGTACGGCTTGTTCTCCGCGATCGACCGCTTCACCCAGTCGAGATAGGGCTCGAAGAAGAGGTCCTTCTGGGGTCGCTCGCAGAGCCGGAGGATGTCGGCCCAGAAGTTGTAGGTGTGGCTGACGTAGTCGGGGCTTTCGAGCAGCGACTCGATCAGGTCGTCCCGCTTCGACGCCGCCTTCGAGTCGAGAAACTGCACCGTCTCGTCGAACGTGGGAATCCGGCCGCCGAGCTCCAGGTAGATCCGGCGGACGAACTGGCCGTCGTTGAGCGGATCACTGCCGGTGACCTTGTGCTCCTTCCAGTGCTTCTGGAGCAGCGCGTCGATCCGGGCGGCCGCCGCGGCCACGTCCTTCCGGGCGGCGCGGTCCACGGGCGCGACGTGCATGATCGTGCCCGCCGGCTCGCTCATCACGGCCTTCGGAAGGTTGATCTTGGGCTGCTGGTCGGTGGTCTTCTTCGCCGCCCGGGCCGGCGTCTTGGTGGCGGGCTTGCGGGCCGCGGCCCCGGCGGCCCCCACGACCGCGATCGCGAGGACGCAGGCCACGGCCCGACGGGCGAAGGTTCCGCGCAGGAAGCGCACGCTGAAAAGAGTCTGCATGATGGTCCTGTTTTTGGATGGCGTCGCGCACCGCCGCGGACGGCTACGCGTCCTTCGGCTTCGGCATGCCGGCCTTGAACTCCTCGAACGAGAGCTTGCCGTCGGAGTTGGTGTCGATCTTCTTGAACCGCTTCTCGGCGTTCTCCAGCTGCCTGTCCTTCATGCCGGACTTGTACTCCTCGAGCGAGAGGGAGCCGTCGCTGTTGGCGTCCTTCCGCTTGAAGATCTTTTCGGGGTCGAGCTGCTTGTCGGGCGCGGCCGAGAGGGTGAGGGGGGCCAGCGCGAAGCCGGCGCAGAGGACGATCGAGAGCAGCCTGCCGGGGACGTTCATGGGAGCCTCGTTGTGATGTGCTCGGGCGGCGGAATGGCTCCGCCGCCACTGTCATCCTAGGGAACGGTTGAACGCCGGGAAACGGCGTGTTTTCCAGCCGTTCGTTCAACGTCCAGCCGGCGGAAAGGTTCCGGCGGAAGGTCTGGCCGGGCAGCCCGCCTGGGGATGCTCGTCCGAGGCGTCCGCGGTCTTCAGCCGGTGCAGAACGCCTTTTCCAGCCGCCGAAGGGCCTCCTCGAGCCGGGCGGTCGGGCAGCCGGTGTTGATCCGGATGAACCCAGGCAGCCCGAATTCCCGGCCGTCGGAGGGCCCCAGGCCCGCCCGTTCGCAGGCCGCCTGCGGGTCGGCGACGCCGGTGCCGCGGCAGTCGATCCACACCAGATACGTGGCCGCCGGCGGGATGCAGGCCAGGCCGGGTGTGCGGACGACCGCATCCATCACGAGATCCCGGTGGTGTCGCAGGAGCACCAGCAGCCGGCGCCGCCAGCCGTCGCCGTGCCGCCAGGCCGCCTCTGCGGCGGCATAGCCGAGCGGGTTGACCATCGGCACGAGGCCGCCACCGGCCGGCCGCCACCGCCGTGCGATCGCCGCATCGGGCAGGATCGCCGCCGCGCAGCCCAGGCCGGCGATGTTCCAGGTCTTCGACGGCGCCGTCAGCGTGATCGCCCGCCGCGCCGCGGGGTGGTCGAGGCTGGCGAAGGGCACGTGGCCGCGATCCTCGTCGAGCACCAGGTCGCTCCAGATCTCGTCGGAGACGACCGTGAGCCCGTGCCGCTCGGCGAACTCCGCCAGTTGCAGGAGGTCGTCCCGCGAGAAGACCGTGCCGGTGGGATTGTGTGGATGGCAGAGCCAGAAGATCTTCGAGCGTGGTGACACGGCCGCCTCGAGCGCGTCCCAGTCGATCGCCCACGATCGGCCCGCCGCGGCCAGCGGCACGCGGACGAGCCGCCGGCCCGCCAGGCCCGGCAGGAGGAGAAACGGCGGATAGACGGGCGTGAACGAGAGGATCTCGTCGTCGGGCTCGGCGAGCAGACGGGCCGTGAGGGCGAGGCCCGTCACCACACCGGGCGTGCCGACGACCCTCTGCGGGTCGATCGTCCAGCCGTGCAGCGACTCGAGATGCCCCGCGAGCGTTGCTGCGAATCCCGGCGGCTCGTGGGTGTAGCCGAAGACGCCGTGATCCACCCGCCGCCGCAGCGCGTCGAGCACCTCCGGCGGCGACTGGAAATCCATGTCGGCCACCCAGACCGGCAGGATGTCGCGGCCCGCGAAGCGGTCCCACTTCTCGGAGCCCGTGCCGTGCCGGTCGGGGCAGTCGGCGAACGCGGCGTCGGGAGGCTCGCGCATGGTCATCGGATGGGCCGTTCCACTGCGGGGGCGGGCACGGCTACTTCTTCTTGCGGAAGAAGGGGGCGTTTGGCTTGTCCCGCGAGAGCGTGTAGGCCACCAGGTCGAGCACCTCCGTCTCGTTCAGCTGGTCGAGCAGGCCCTTGGGCATGAGCGACTCGCTCGCCGGCTGGATCTCGTCGATGTCGGACCGCCGGATCTCGACGAACTTCGTGGCGTTCTCCGGATCGGTGACGACCGTGATCTTCTCGGGCGACTCACTGACGATCCGGCCGGTCACCGCGCGGCCGTCGGCGGTCTGCACGATGCTGCCCTTGTACTGGTCCGACACGACCTTGCTCGGGTGCACGATCGCCTCGACGAGATCCTTGAGCTGGAAGCGGCCGGCGGCCTGCGTGAGGTCGGGGCCGGTCGCGCCGCCGTCTTCGCCGAAGCGGTGGCAGACCACGCACCGGGCCGCGGCGAAGGCCCGCTTGCCCCGCTGGAAGTCGCGGTCGCCCCGGTCGAGGTTGCCCTGCGTGGCCGCCAGCACCTCGTCGACGGTCCAGGCCCGGCCCGGCCCCTCCGGCTTCGGCAGCGGCGGCGGCACGTAGGGCTTGCGGATGCCGAGCGTCTCCAGGGCCAGCTTGTCGTTCTCGGAGAGGCCCGCGAGGCTCTCGTTCTCGATGTTCGTGAGGAACTTGCGGAAGCTGTTGCCGCCGGCCCAGTCACGGGCCCGCGTGAACCACTCGTGGTAGCCCTTGCGGTCGGCCATGGTCCAGGCGTCCTTCTCGGTCACGATCCGCAGGGCGTAGGCGAAGTGCACCTGCAGCAGGTCCGACCGCTTCTCGAGCGCGGCCTTCACGGAGCCGCCGTACTGCTTGTTGCGGTCGATGAGCCGGCGAAGATCCTCCTCGCTCGGCGCCAGGTTCGTGGACGCGGCGGAGCCGGTGGGCGCCGCGAGCATGCCGACGAGCTTCGTCACGATCCCCGGCGCCCGCACCGCGACCAGCAGGCTCGACAGCTCGCGGTCGAGGTCGAACGAGCCCGACGGAAAGAGCGGGGCGAACGTCGTGGCGATCGTCGCCTTGGCGGCGGCCGGCGGCTCACCCAGCCGCACGAGCGCGAGCTCATAGGCCCGCACGAGGTCGATCGTGGTGGGGGTGTCGAGCGATCGGAGATCGATCGATCTCAGCGCCGCGAGCACCTGCGGCTGCGCCGACTGCTCGGCCTGCCGGGCCACGGCGATCGCGGCCTCGATCCGGGCCCGCGGGTCGGTCGCCTCCAGCGCCTTCTCCTGCCACAGGTCGATCGGCTGGTGCTCGAGCGCCACCCGGGCGGCGTAGCGGAGAAACCGGTCGGGGCTCGAGAGCGTGGGCAGTGCCATGGTGACGGCGGCCGCGGGATCGGCGGCCCGGCGATGCAGAGCCTCGAGCGCGTGGCGGGCCTGGCGGTCGGCGGCGTGCGCGGGCTGGCGGGCGTCGACGGCCGCGGTCGAGTCGGGCCCTGCGTAGGAGACGCGGTAGAGCTCGCCCTGACCGCCCCGGCCGCCCACGGTGAAATAGATCGCGCCGTCGGCGCCGACCGTGAGATCGGTCAGCGGCAGCGGCGTCCGCGACACGAACTCCTCCTTCAGTCCAGTGTAGGTCGATCCGTCCGGCTCGAGGTGGATCGCGTACATGGTGCCGAACGTCCAGTCGCACACGTAGAGTGCTCGTTGGTATTTCGCCGGAAACGTCGTGCCGTAGCCGAACGACACGCCGACGGGGGAGCCGGGGCCGATGTCGACGACCGCCGGCAGGCTGTCGGGGTAGCAGGCAGGCCACTTGCCGGTGCCGCTTCGCCAGCCGAGTTCGCTGCCGCTCGTGGCGTGATTGACCCGCGTGGGGCGATACCAGGGGGAGCCGAAGTCCCATTCCATGTCGGCGTCATAGACGAAGAGCTCGCCGTCGGCGTTGAACGCCATGTCGTAGGCGTTGCGGTAGCCGGCGCTCCAGACCTCCCACGACTTTCCGTCGCGGTCGGTGCTCACGACGTAGCCGCCGGGGGCGAGGATGCCGACCGCATGGCCTCCGGCGTCCCACATCCGCGGGATGAGGAGATCCTCGTCCCAATTGGCCGGCAGCCGGCTCGTGCCGTCGGCCGGCAGCTCCACCCGACGCTGCGTCGAGCGGATGCCCCCCATCTCCTGCGGCGGCGTGACGTCCTGCATCGCGAACGGCACCTTCGTGTGGTTGCCGCAGATGACGAAGAGCTTCGTGCCATCGGGGGAGAGCCGGATGGCGTGCGGCCCGTGCTCGCCGCCGCCGGCAAATTCCCGCAGCTTCTCGACCGTGTCGAGCGTGTCGTCGCCGTTGGAGTCGGTGACCCGGTAGAGGCCGCTGCCGGTGCCGCCGTTGCAGACGACGTAGAGCGCGTCGAAGGCCCAGAGGAGTCCCTGCGCGCCGGTGATCTCGGCCGGGATCTTCTCGACGAGCGTCGGCTGCGAGCCATCGAGCGGCGCTGGCGTGATCCGCACGAGCCCCTTGTCGCCCTGGTCGCTGGCGATGAGCCGGCCTTTTTGATCGGTCGTGATGCAGACCCACGAGCCGAGCTCGTCCTTGGGCACGACGAAGAGCCGCTCGACCTGAAAGCCCGACGGCACTGAAAACCCTTCCTGCGCCGATCCCGAGGCGATCGGCATCCGCTCCGCCGGCTGCTCCCAGCGGTCGGCGGCGCCGGCCCGCATGGAGGTGGCCGCGCACAAGAGCGCGACGGCCGACACAACCCATGGCATCGTGCCGGCGACGGACCAGGGTCGGGCATGCCTGGGCATGGGAAGCTCGCGTGGGAAGGACGGCTGGATACGAGCTGTCATCATAGTCGGGCGGCGGCCGGGCATCGCCAGCCGGCAGCCGGTCTGGTCACAGCGCAATCGAGGGGCAGCCGGGGCCGGGGCTGGCGGCAACTGCCGATCAGAATTCGCCAGCGAGTGCCTTGGCCTTGGCGGCGTCGACCTTGCCCGAGGCCGTGACCTCGTCGAAAAACGACCGGAGGCGAGCCCCCTTCTCCGCATCAGCCGCGGTGACCCGTGCGACCAGGTCGGCGAAGACTTCGCGTTCGCTGCCTAGCGTCTGGCCGCCCGCATAGCTTTCCAGCAACGACTTGGCCTCGCCCACGGGATTGGGGGTCAGGTTGACCGGATGCTTCGATCGTTGCCGCCGGCCGCAGCCGGTGAGCATGAATGGCAGCGCCGTCGCAGCGCCGATATGAAGGAGCAGCCGGCGTCGGGAGGGAGTGGCGTCAGCGTCGCGCGGGAGATGGTGCATGATGCGGGTTGAGTGAGGCGAGTGTGACGGTGGAGTTATTCCTTGGGGATCGTGGCGCCGTCCCGCCGATGCCCCATCCGCTGAAACGTGAGGATGTCGATGTTGTCGGCGACCGGCCGGATCGAGCCGTCGCAGAACATGGCGTTGACGTAGCCGCCGTGGTTGCTCCGCGGAGGGATCACGCCCCAGCCGTGATCGATCGCGATGCCGGGCGTGCCGTTACCGACGGAGGGGTATTCCCAGTTGGGTGGCGCGGCGGTGTTCAAAAGCGTCTGCGACTGCTGGTAGACGGCCCACCGCTGCCCATTATTGCCCCGCCAGCCGTTGGCCGCGCCGAGGGCCGAGGTGCCGGCCGTCTGCAGTTCCGCAGCCGTGGGAAAGTTGATGTCGGTGGCCGTGCCATTGAGGATGCCCGCGGCGGCGACGAGCGACACGTTCCGCAGCGGCTGGTAGGGGTCGACGGCATTCTGACCGGTGCCAGTGAGCAGTTCGGACGCCATGAGCACGTTGGTCATGCCGTCGCGGATGTCGGAGGGCGTGCGGCCGGGCCAGGAATTGTTGGGCTCGGTGCGGGCCGTCGGGTTGTTTGTCCCCGTGCCGCGCTCCTCGGCGTGTATGAAGCCGTTGGCGGTCGTGCGGTTCGCGTTGCCCGTCGCGTGGGTGCTGCTGCCGGTCGACCAGCCGTAGTTGTTGCCGCCCCAGGTGAGATCGCCAGCTTCGGCCGAGGGACAGACGAATGTCGAGACCTTCGACTTCGACAGGGTCTCCATGGCGGACCCTCCGAACGCACCCGGTGCGGAGGTGCCACCGATGACGAACTGGGCGGCAAGCGGTGCCTGCTCGACGTACGGCAGGAGCTGCCAGTGGGCGCTGAGACGTTCCCAGCTCCACCAGGTCGTGCCGGCGTTGGGCGCGTAGTTGTTGGAGGGAAAGAAGGTCTTCGCGGAGAGAAAGGAGTGCATGCCCGTGCCGAGCTGCTTGAGGTTGTTGCGGCAGCTGTTGGCCCGCGCCGATTCTCGGGCGGCCTGCACTGCCGGCAGGAGCAGGCCAACGAGCACGCCGATGATCGCGATGACGACGAGCAATTCCACGAGCGTGAAACCGCGACGACTGCGGGCGAAGCCGGCAGGCAGGCACATGGGAAACACTCCTGTCAAAGCGTTGTGACGATGAGAAGAACGTGTGCCGCGGGATGAACGAAAGAAGCCCCGCAGACCACCGGAAAGGATTTCAATCAATCTAGTTCCAGACAGCACCCCTCAGAAATGCTCCCTCCCTCTCAGGGCCATGTCAACCTTCCGGCCCGGTTTCACCCCCAAAAAGCGGCGTCAGGGCCGCGGCGAGGCGGGGACGATCGGCATCTGCACTTCGGAATACTTGGCGATGTTCGGCACGAAGGGGCTGTTGTAGGCGAGGCTCCGCAGGCCGCCTGCCGCCTGCCATTTCGGGTGCTCCGCGAGCCAGGCCGCCAGCCGCTTCGCGCCGCGGTCGAACGTGGCCTTGTCGTAGCCGCCCCGCAGGCCGATCGACACGACCTTCACCTCGGGCACGTCCTCGACGACGACCTGGGGATCCTTGGGGTCGACGCCCGCCGCGCCGATCGTCGGCTTGCCGTAGAGAAAGGCCATCGCCTCTGGCTCCCTGCCGACTGCCGCGGGAGGATGTTCCATCTCCGGCCGCTCCCCCTGCCACGACATCTCCACCGGCGCCGTCATCGTGATGTCGTTGCGTTCGATGTGACGAAAGAGCTTCATGAACATCCCGTTGCCGCCCCCCTCCGCCCGCACCCGCGCGAGCCGGTGGGCCGGGTAGGTCTTCACGACGATCTCGTCGACGGGGCCAGGCGGCGGAAACCCCTCCGGCAGGTTCGCCTCCGGCACGAGCCAGGGCCGCGCGGGTTGTTCCTCGTCGCCGCGGCTGCTGGCGACGAGGCCGAGCGCCACCGCCACGGCCGTCGCCATCCGAGAGAGCCAGCGGCGGGATCGATGTGATGGCGTCATGTCTTTATTTCCTTGATTCCTGGCGTCGCCGCCTGCCGCCTGCCGTGGCGTCGCGGTCGGGATCGAAGTCGGGGTTCGCCGTCGGAAATTGCGCGCCTGTGTCTGCGAGCCAGGCGTCGAGTCTGGCTTTGAGCGCGGCCTTGAGCGCGGCGGTGCGGGCCGGGTCGGCCGCGGCGAGGTCGGCCGCCTCGCCGGGATCCTGCCGCAGGTCGTAGAGCTCGCTGTGGCCGTCCTCGTAGAAGTGCACGAGCCGGAAGTCGCCTGAGCGGATCGCCGAGTAGGGCGTGGCGCCGCCTGGATGGTAGTGGGGATAGTGCCAGTAGACCGCGTCGCGGTCGAGCGTGCCGCCGCGGAGCGCCGTCGCGAGGCTCACGCCGTCGAGCGGCTGCGAGGGCTCCGGGCCGACGCCCGTCAGGTCGAAGATCGTCGCCGGGATGTCGGGCGTGATCACCGGCACGTCGCTCGTCGTGCCGGGCCGCGTGACGCCGGGCCACGACACGAGAAACGGCACGCGGACACCCGCCTCGTAGGCCGAGCCCTTGCCGGCGCGGAGCGGCGTGTTGTCGGTCATCTGCACGAGGCCGCCGTTGTCGCTGGTGAAGACGATCGCGGTGCGGTCGCGGAGGCCGAGCGCCTCGAGCGTGTCGAGGATCGTTCCGCACGCGTCGTCGACGCTCTCCACCATCGCCGCGTAGGCGGCGTTTTTCCCGCCAGATTCCTGCAGCCGGTCCACATATTTCGCGGCGACCTCCCGCTTCGCCTGGATCGGCGTGTGCACGCAGTAGTGCGGCAGATAGAGGAAGAACGGCCGGTCGCGATTGTCCCGGATGAACCGGACCGCCTCCGCAGCCTCACGATCGGTGAGGTATTCGCCGGGCGGTCCGTCGGCGAGCGTGGGAATCGTGTAGGGCGAAAAATAGCTCGGCGGCTGGCCGCGGTCGGTGCCACCGACGTTCTCGTCGAAGCCCTGCTCGCGGGGCGAGAAGCCTTCGCCCCCGAGGTGCCACTTGCCGATCGACGCCGTGGCATAGCCGGCCGCCTTGAGCCGTTCGGCGACCGTCACCGTCTCCAGTGGCAGCCGCTTCTGCCAGTCGGGGATCTTGAGCTTCGCGAACGGCCGGTCGTGCCCGGCGATCCAGTCGGTGATGTGCAGCCGCGCGGGATACTGGCCCGTGAGCATCGCGGCGCGGGTGGGGGAGCAGACGGTGCAGGCCGAGTAGCCGGTCGTGAACCGCATGCCCGACGCGGCCAGCCGGTCGATCTGCGGTGTCTTGTAGAAGCCGCTACCCTGGCAGGAGAGGTCCTTCCAGCCCATGTCGTCGACGAGCACGACGATCACGTTGGGCCGGTCGCCGCCCGGGGCGGGCTGCCGCGCCGAGGTCGCGGCGGCCTGCGGCCGCTCAAGCGGTGCCCGCACGGGCCAGCCGGGATACTGCGTTGGCCGGCCGTTGGGGCCGGCGACGGGAAACCGCGGCCAGCACTCGAACGTCACGTGGCTCGTGCCGAAGTCGAATCGGGCGAGGCCGTAGCCGTCGCCGCGCTGCCGCTCGTCGTCGATGTCGGCGGGATTGGCGTAGGCGAGCATCGTGATTTTGTTGCCGAGACCATCTTCATAGTCGCCCGTCCAGGGCAGCGGGCTGCCCGGCACGGGATTGGGTCCCGGCTTCTCGTCGAGGGGATGCCACCAGCGGCCGTAGATCGTGTTGACCAGCGCCGGCGCCGTGAACGACCAGGGGCCGTCGCCGTGCCGCTCGATGCCGTGCCGCACGACCACGGCGAGGTGCTGGTCGCCACAGAGATGCACCGCCTTGGCATCCCGCAGGATCCGCAGCGCCTCATTGCGGCCGCTTTGTGGCCAGCCGTTGCAGTCGAGGTCGGCGAGCAGCCGGTCGGCCTGCTTGCCATGCAGGTGCACCGCGCCGCAGAACGCCGTCGCCGAGAGCGCCGCCTTCGCCCTGACACCCCGCCAGTCCCGCGACCAGGTCTCGAGCCAGGCGAGCTGCCGCTGGCCGAGCAGCTTGAGGCCGGGCAGGTCGATCGCCGCGCGGTCGTACCGCGGATCGGTGATGTGGTCGGGACGCGGACCCATCTCGGGGATCGCGTCACAGGGCCCCGTCTTGAACTTGCGGTCCTCGAGGATCGCGCAGTCGAGGCCGCCGACGACCAGCCGCGTGAAGTAGACGCCGATGCCCCGGTCGACCGGCGCGGGATCGACCGGATCGGGCAGGTGCCATGTCTGCTGCCGCTGCACCATGTTCACGTAGGCGGGCGGATAGAGATAGCCACCGTCGGCGGCGTCCTTGCGGGTCGCCTGACGGCCGCCGGCGCCCCAGAGGTTGCCGTGGCCCACGTCGTGGTCGTCGGGGATGGTCACAGTCGGCCGGTCGCGGATGACGTCGCGGAACTGCAGGCCGAACTCGATCCAGCCGACGGTGTGCTGCGTGTGGCGGTAGGTCTGGTCGCCGGCGAAGAAGAGCAGGTCGGGGTCGGCCGCGCGGAGACTTCGGACGAGCTCCTCCCGCGGACCGGGTGTGCTCGAGGAGTTGCACGACATCACTGCGACGACGACCTCGGGCTTGTCGATGGGATCGCGTCGGACGGTGCCCGTGAACATGGCCTCCGCCCCGTGCCGCACCCTGTAGGACCAGTCGCGCGAGGCATCCCAATCGGCGACGCGGAAGTGCGCGTCCCAGCCGGGGTAGAGCACGTCCGCCCGCGCGACCTCGACCCAGCCGCCGCCGCGCTCGATCTCGAGGCGGGCCTCCCGCGGCTCGTCGGGCAAAAGCGGAAAGAGCTGTGAAGAGAGCTTGAGCGTGTCCGGCCCCGCGGGATCGATCGTGACCGTATAGAGGGCGAAGGCGATGACATCCCGCCGCGGCACGTCGAGCGGAAATGGCAGCCGCTGCTTGCGTGCAGCCGGCGGCTCGCTCGCAGCGGTCGCCCAGCCGTCGAGGGCGGGGAAGTCGGCGCCGAACGGCTGTGGGTCGAGGACGGGCTCTGCCGTGGCGCGGGCCGCGTGGGTCGCCATGGCCACCCCGGCGAGGAGCAGAAGCAACGGGAACGCGTGGCGACAGCGATGCATCGTGTCAGACCTCGTGGCACCGGCGGCTCAGGCCCCTGTGTGGCGTGCCCGCCGGCCCGCCGTCACAATGCTGACGTCGTGCCGCGGCCCATGCAAGGCGGCGCATGTGTCTGCGGTGCCCAGGAGACATGTCATGACGATGCGCGGATGGCCCCAAGGCAGCCCATGGCTCTTGCTCGCCGCGTTCCTCGCCGGCGTTCTTGGCCGAAGCGTAGCGGCTGCCGATGCCGCGGCGGCCACGCAGCCCGTCCCACGCAACGTCATCCTCATCATCTCCGACGACCAGCACTGGCGCGACTACGGCTTCATGGGCCACGAGCACCTGCGGACGCCACACCTCGACCGGCTGGCGCGCGAGAGCCTCGTCTACCGCTGTGGCCACGTGCCCGGAAGCCTCTGCTGCCCGAGCCTCGCCTCGATCATCACCGGCCGGCTGCCGCACGAGCACCGGATCGTGGGCAACGATCCGCCGGAGCAGCCGGGCGTGCCGCGGAACAGCCCGGCGGGCCAGGCCGCCTTCGCCGCGGGACGCGAGGCGATGAACAGGCACCTCGAGGAGTGGCCGCTCTTGCCGAAACTGTTGGCCGACCGTGGGTATCGGAGCCTGCAGACCGGCAAGTGGTGGCAGGGGGATTTTGCGCGGGGCGGATTCACCGAGGGGATGACGAAGGGGCAGCGGCACGGCGACGAGGGGCTCGCGATCGGGCGCAGGTCGATGCAGCCGGTCTACGACTTCATCGGCCGCTGCCGCGGCGACGGCAAGCCCTTCTTTGTGTGGTACGCCCCGATGCTGCCGCACGATCCGCACGATCCGCCGCGGCAGCTCGTCGACCACTACTCCTCCCGCACCGACAGCGTGCACGTGGCGCGGTACTGGGGCAACGTGGAGCGGTTCGACGCCACGGTGGGCGACCTGCTCGACCACCTCGACCGCGAGAAGCTCGCGGCGGACACGCTCGTGGTCTACGTCACCGACAACGGCTGGATCCAGAGCCGCGACACCCCGCAGTTCGCGCCGCGGTCAAAACTCTCCCCCTACGAGGGCGGCCTGCGGACGCCGATCATGCTCCGCCAGCCCGGCGCGATCCCGCCGCGGACCAGCGACGCACTCGCCAGCTCCATCGACATCCTGCCGACGGTGCTGGCAGCCTGCGGGGTGCCCGCGCCGGCCGGCCTGCCGGGCGTGAACCTGCTCGACGACGCGGCCGTGGCCGCGCGGCGGCAGATTTTTGGCGAGTGCTCCACGCACACGCTCGTCGATCTCGACGATCCCGCGCAGAGCCTCCTGTGGCGGTGGACGATCCGCGACGACGCACAGGGCGGCCAGAGTCACCGCTGGAAGCTGATCGTGCCGACGTCGGCCGACGCGGGGGGCGAGTTCCCCGTGGGTCCGGCGGGCAAGGTCGATCCGCACTCGCAGGAGCGGTGGCAGCGGCGGGAGATCGAGCTCTTCGATCTCGCCGCCGATCCCGACGAGACGAAAAACCTCGCCGCCGCCGAGCCCGAGATCGTCCGCGAGCTCTCCCGGAGCCTGGCCGCGAACTGGTCGCCGCAGGGTTCGCGGGCGAAAGCCGTGGGAGCGCCCGCTGCCGCCGGAGCCGGTGGGTCGCAGCGGCCGCCGAACCTGCTCGTCTTCCTGGCCGACGATCTGGGCGCGCACGACCTCGGCTGCACCGGCAGCACGTTCTATCGGACGCCGGCGATCGACCGGCTCGCGGCCGAGGGGGTGCGGTTCACCCGGGGCTACGCCGCCTGTCCCGTCTGCTCGCCCTCGCGTGCTGCGCTCATGACAGGCCGGCATCCGGCCCGCGTGCGGATCACCAACTTCATCGGCGGCGACCGCCGCGGCCCGCTCCTGCCGGCCGACTACCTCCACAGCCTGCCCGAGGAGGAAGTGACGCTGGCCGAGCTGCTGCGGGATCGCGGCTACACCAGCGGCGTCTTCGGCAAGTGGCACCTGGGCCCGCCCCAGGAGATCGAGCGGCACGGCTTCGCCGTCACCGGTTCGACGGCGGTGGGGCCGGGGAGCGGACCGATCGACGACCCGCTGCATGCCCGCGCGATCGCCGCGCAGGCCGCGAAGTTCATCGCCGCCCACGCCGACCGGCCGTTCTTCTGCTACGTGCCGATGCACTCGCCGCACGTGCCGCTGGTGACGCGGCCGGAGCTGGCCCTCGAGGAGGGCCGCCGCGCCGTCGGCGTCGGCCCCCGGTTCGACCCGCCGCCGCAGCATCCAGGCGACCCGTTCACCCGCATGGTGCAGGATCATCCCGTCTACTCGGGGATGATCCGCGAGATGGACGAGACGGTGGCGACGGTGCTTGCGGCGCTCGAGAAGTCGGGGCAGGCCGCCAACACGCTCGTCGTGTTCTCGAGCGACAACGGCGGGTTGTCCACGGCCGAGGGTGCGCCGACCTCGAACCTGCCGCTCCGCGCCGGCAAGGGCTTCGTCTACGAGGGGGGGATCCGCGTGCCGCTGCTGGTCCGCTGGCCCGGCGTGGCCCGGCCGGGCACGACGAGCGACGTGCCGGCCACCACGCTCGACGTCGCGGCGACGCTGCTGGCGGCTGCGGGCTGCACGCCGCCCGCGGCCGGCATCGACGGCCAGAGCCTGCGGCCGCTTTTCGAGGGCAGCGGCGGCCTCGCGCCGCGCGACCTCGTCTGGCACTATCCGCACTATTCCAACCAGGGCGGCAAACCCGCCGCCGCCCTCATCGCCGGCGACGGCCCACGGCCCGGCGTTGAAAAGCTCGTGGAGCACTTCGAGGACGGCCGCGTGGAACTCTTCGATCTGGCGGACGATCCGGGAGAGTATCGGGACCTTTCCCACGAGCGGCCTGAGCGGACCGCGGTGCTCAAGGGACGGCTCGCCGCGTGGCGCGAGGTGACGAAGGCGGCGATGCCGTCGCGGAATCCCGAGCCGGTCGATCCCTTCGGGCCCGACGCGGTGCCGCGGAAGAAGAAAAAGTGACCGCGGCGGTCATGGCGGCGAAACGCGTTCGCCGCCGGACCGGCTCGCGAGCGATCCGAGCACGTCGGCCGCGATCCCCTCGGCCACCGGCCGCACGGAGCCGTCGCCGGCAAGGGCCTGCAACACGCCGCCGGCCAGCCGCGACCGCGGCTTGAGCGACGTCTGCACCGCCGCCGCGCCGGCCGTGTAGTCGTGGCACTCCGCGAGCACGAGCGTGCTCGAGAG
>JBILVO010000098.1:0-15606 GCA_044370415.1 Pirellulales bacterium | reverse complement strand
ATGCCGCCGACACCGCCGATCGACGCGGCTGCGTCGCCTGCCCGCCCCGGAGTGACGACCATGCCCGGCCGCCGCGAGATGCCGCGGACGCTGCAGGCCGACCTGCTCGGCAGGCTCGCGACCGCGCTGGCGGCGGGCATCGATCTGCGGAAGGCGTGGCACAGCGAGATCGGCCGCGTGCCCGCCCGGTGGCGGCCGCGGATGGAGCTCGTGGCCCGCGCGCTCGATGAGGGCAGCCCGCTGGCCGAGTCGCTGGCCGCAGCGGGCGACACGTTTCCGCCGCTCGTCCGCGGCATGGTGGCGGTCGGCGATCGCACCGGCCACGAGGCGGAGACGCTCCGCCAGCTCTCGGATGCGCTGGCCCGTGGCGTGCGGGCGGCCCGGGAGCTGCGCCGCAGCCTCGCCGGTCCGCTCTTCCAGCTCGTCGTGGCGGTCGCCGTAGTGGGATTCCTCATCGTGATGGCGGGCGTCATGTCGCACGACGTGCTGGGCCTCGGCCTTCGCGGGCTGCGCGGGCTGGCCGTCTTCCTGGCGGCGTTGGCGGCGGTCGTGGCGGCGGCCGCGTGCATCTTCCGCTGGGGTGTCGCGAGCTGGCGGCGGCACGGGGTCGTGCGGCGCGTCATGGACGTGGTGCCCTTGATCGGCCCGGCATCGCGGGCGGCCGAGGCTGCGGCCTGGTGCCGCGCGGCCGCGCTCGCGAGCGGTGCGGGGCTCGATGCCGGCCGGCTCGTCATGCTCGCCTCGACCGCCGCGCCGGGGCTGGCCGTCGATGCCACCGTCATCGAGGAGGATCTGCGGTCGGGCAGCTCGCTGGCGGAGGCACTGGGCGGCACGCGGCGGTTTCCACGGCGGCTGCTGGAGATCGTCGCCGTGGGGGAGACCACCGGGAGCACGGCCGAATCGCTCGACAGGGTCGCGGGCCAGTTCGACGACGAGGCCCGGGCGGGCTTCGAGGCCGCCGCCAAGGTCGCGGGTTTCCTCGTGTGGGCCGCGGTGGCCGCCCTGATCGCGGTGCTGGTGGTGAGGATCTTCTCGACCTACGTCGGGGCCATACAGGCCGCCGGCCGCGGCCTGTGAGCGGCTGAACCGCCGGGAGTGGCGGATCGGGATCGAGGCTGCGTCCGCGGCTGCTTCTCGTTAAAGTTCTGTGGCGAACACCCCCGTCCGGGCGGGAATCGGCATGGCTTCGAGGCTCGGCATGCGACGGTTGGCACCAGCGACATCGGCGACACTGCTGGCCGTGGCGTGCCTGGCGACCTCCCTGCGTGCGGCCGAGCCCGGCGCCGTCGTGATCGAGCCGCCTCCCGCCACGCGCTCGCCCAGCCAGCAGGAGAGCATGGCGGCCCGGGGGTTCGTGCGGCATCGTGGCAGCTGGCGGACGGTGCAGGAGATCGAGCTGATCGAGCGGGCCGAGCGGGTGAACGTCGCCCAGAAGGAATGGAACGGCCGGCTCGAACGGATGCGGAAGCGGCTCGATCAGCCCGCCCAGGCGGAGGCGGCCGCCGAGGAGATCCGCGAGATCTCCGACCGCTTCGCCGTGCCGGTGCTGACGGCGGCGCTGGCCGCCGAGCCGCATGCGCGGGTGCGGGCGCTCTACGTCGAGGCGTTGTCGCGGATCCGTTCGCCGGAGGCCGCGCAGACGCTCGTGGCGGTCGCGATCGACCACGCCGATGCCGAGACGAGGATCCTGGCGGTCGAGCGGCTGGCGGCGATCGACGCCGCCGCGGCTGCCGGGGCGATCCTGCCGGCGCTTGGTGGCGGCGACAACGGCCGGATCAATCGGGCCGCTGCGGCGCTCGGCCGGCTCGGCTGCGCCTCGGCGGTCAGCCCGCTGATCGACGTCCTCGAGACCGAGCACGTGGTGGCCACGGATGGGCCGCCAGAGGGGTCCACGACCGCGACGTTCACGCCGTCGGGCGGCGGGCTCGCGCTGGGGGGCGGCGCCAAGCGGCGGAAGGTCCGCGTGCAGAATCAGCAGGTGCTCGAGGCGCTCGTGACGCTGACCGGCGCCGACTTCTCGTGGGACGTCGACGCGTGGCGGGCCTGGCTGGCCAGCCGCCAGTCACCGCCCGACTTCGATCCGCGGCGGGGCTGACGCTCACGCCGCACGGTCTGCGGTGGCGGTCGCCTGGCCGCGGCGGCGTGGAAACCATTCCGTGCCGAGCACGAGCGTCGCCACCCGGTTCTCGAGGTTGGGCCGGAAGATCACGAGCAGCAGCACGGGCAGGAACCAGGCCATGAACAGGCCGCCGTTGTGGGCCTTCCAGAACTGGCTGCCCAGCAGCACGGCCGCCGTGCAGCTCATCAGCGTGCCGAGGTTCTTCGGGGCCGGCCAGATGGCGAGCGTGGAGATCATCGCGACGAAGGCGGCGAGCACGGGGAGGCGGAAGACCGCGTCGTTGTAGGGGAGCGCCCAGAAGCCCTCCAGCGACACGTCGTTGGGGAAGATCCAGCCGAACATCTGCCGCAGCTGCCCGAGGAACACGGTCGCGTCGGGCGAGGTGAACCAGAGCCCGAAGACGAGCGCGGCCAATGCCGCCGTCACGCCGAGCGCGAACCGGCGGATGCCCCGCTGCCAGTAGAAGCCGCACCACAGCGGCAGCAGGAAGACGGGGTAGTAGATCGTCCCCGTGGCCAGGCCGATGAGCGCGCCCGACACGAACGGCCGGCGGTAGGCGGCGATAGCCCAGATGACGAGCGCCCCGGGCAGCGCGTGGTCGACGCGGCCGGTCATGATCGCCGTGTAGGGGAGCAGCAGGTAGAGCACCGCGGCCGCGATCCCCAGCCGCACGGCGTCGAAGTGCAGCCAGGCGATCACGATCATGCCCGACACGATCGCCAGCTGCGAGAGGATCGCCATGACGCGGGCCGTGGTCTCGTGCACGATCCTCCGCTTCACGTCGACGGCGGCGGCCGGGTCGACGGCGTCGGGGTCGGCGGAGAAGAGCCGCTGCGTCGAGATCTGCGGCAGCAGGAAGAGCAGGGGGTAGCCGGGGCCGAGCCGGGAGAGTTGGTCGGCGTCGACCTCGGCCTCGCGGGTGTTGAGCCGGGAGGCGGCGGCGGCGCCGGCGACGTCGTCCCGCTGCGGCCGGGTGGTGATGACGTTGGCCAGGAGGAAGACGAGCAGCGAGATGCCGAGGAAGACGAGGCCGCCCACGGTGAGGTTGGGGTCGAGCAGGGGCCTGCGGACCATCAGCGAATCGAAGAGCATGCGGACGAGGAAGGCGCCCGACACGGCGAAGATCCAGACGTAGCCGAGCTGCAGGGACGCGGCGCTCGCCTTGTAGCCGCCGTACTCGACCGCCAGCAGGCCCGGCGCCAGGAGGATCAGCCCCACGAGGTCGAGGTTCCGCATGCTCCAGACGCGGTTGAACTTGAAGAACAGGGCGATCGAGAGGAGCGACGAGAGGTAGAACCAGGTCGTGGGGTTGACCCGGTAATAATGGAAGAGGATGTCGCTCATGCCGGGGGCCCTGGCCTGCGGACAGGGACGGTGTGTCTACCGCGGGCCTGCGCACCATACCGCGGACCCCGCAGTATAGAGCAAATGCCGAACAACACCCGGACGGGGGGTGGGCGGGGCGGGGGACGGGACGGGGCAAAAAAGCAGCCCCGGCCGTTTCCGGCCGGGGCTCGAATGTCCGGTTTCGTCACCCGAGCGTGCACCCGGGCGACGACCGCGTGCGGTCTCGCCGCATCAGTCGTCGGTGACGCTCTCTGCTCCGGACCTGGTGACCAGGGCGGCGAAGATTTGGATCGAGATGCTGTCGGAGAGCGACTTCACGGCGCCGTCCCCGTAGACGACGTTGACGACGCCCGGGTGGAAGGAATAAGGATTGCTCGTTCCCTCCGTCCCGAACGGAGCGGCATTGAAAGGTGCAGTCGAGACCAGCTGGCCGTTGGAGACGTTGATCGCCACGGTGGCGCCGTCACCGACGGTGAGGCCGTCGGCCGTCGTGCCGCCGAAGGAATAGTCGCTCGCCGGCCGGCACCAGCCGCCGCCGTTGACACGCGCGTCTTCCGCCGTGAGGCCCGTGCCCTTCGTCTGCCTGCCGCGGACGAAGTGGAACGGCCGCCCCGCAGACTCGGCGAGCGCGATCGTCTTCGAGAGCCCGTCGGTGCACTGCTGCGGCGAGGCCTTCGACTTGCCGTTGTAGTCCTTGCAAAGCAACCCGTCGCCGGGCAGGACAGACTGGTTGCCATACTCACGCTTCCACTGGTAGTACGTCTGCTCAGTCACGCTAAGCTTGCGGACCACCTCGGGCACGGTCTTCCCTTGAGCCAGCCCAACCTCAGCCTCGCGGAGCTTCCCGATGATCTGCTCCGCAGTGAACTTCTTCCCTCGTGGCATCTCTTGCCCTCCCTTGGTTTGCACCGCCAGAGATTCTCTCTCTGAAAGTGGCGACGTTTAAGGGGGGCAGGTCAACCTGCTCGAGCACGCCACGGCGCGGTTGACGGCTATCGACGGGCTGCGGCTGATCGGCACTGCGGCGGAGAAGGTGGGAGTGTTGTCGTTTGTGCTACCCGGCCGGGATCCTCTCGAGATCGGCCGGCTGCTCGACCGGGAGGGGATCGCGGTGCGGGCCGGCCACCATTGCGCGCAGCCGTCGCTGCGGCACTTCGGCCTCGAGGCCACCGTGCGGCCGTCGCTGGCCTTCTACAACACGCGGGACGAGATCGACCGTCTCGCCGACGTCGTGGGCCGGATCGCCCGCGGCAGGATGTGAGCGTCTCGCATCGAGCCCTGCGCCGTGGCTCGGACAGCGGCACGCTGCACGTCACCGGAACGGCCAGATGAGCGGCGCGAGCGCCACCGTCAGCGCCATCACGAGCAGGTTGAGCGGTCCGCCGAAGCGGACATAGTCGCTGAACTTGTAGCCGCCCGGCCCGTAGATCATCAGATTCGTCTGGTAGCCCATCGGCGTGGCGAAGCCGCAGCTGGCGGCCACCGTCACCGCCATCACGAACGGCATCGGGTTCACGCCCAGGTCCGTGGCGGTCTGCCAGGCGATCGGGAACGTCAGCACCGCCGCCGCGTTGTTGCTCATCAGCTCCGTGAAGAGCATCGTCACGAGGTAGATCGCCGCCAGCACGACATGCGGGTGGTCGCCCGCCGCGGCGATCGTCGACTGGGCGATCCATTCCGCGAGGCCGGTCTTCTCCATGGCCCGCGCTAGCCCGAAGCTCGCGGCGATGAGCAGGAGCGACTCCCATTCGATCGACCGCCGGGCCTCGTCCGACGAGACGCACTGCGCGGCCACCACCACCGCCGCCGCCACGAGGGCCGCCGCCACCATCGGGACGAGCTCCATCGTGGCCGCCAGGACCATCGCCGCGAGCACCGTGCAGGCGATCCAGGCGTGGTCGTGCCGCGGCGGCGTGAAGTCGCGGACCTGGCTCACCAGGTAGAAGTCGCGGTTGCTCCGCTGGTGGTCGGCGAAGCCCGGGCTCGCCTCCAGGAGCAGCGTGTCGCCCGGCTCGATGCGGATGTCGCCGATCTTCATCCGCAGCCGCTCGCCGTTGCGGGCCACGGCGATCACGACCGCGTCGTAGGTGGAGCGGAAGCGGCCCTCGCGGACCGTCTGGCCGATGAGCGGGCAGGTGTTCGAGACGACCGCCTCGATGAGCGTCCGCTCGGAGCGGGGATCGTCGAGCATGAAGACCTGATCGGTCGCCGGCCGCAGGCCGCGGATCTTCTGCAGTTCGACGACGGAGTCGACGACACCGACGAACACGAGCCGGTCGCCCGCCTCGAGCCGCTCGGTCGGCGCGACGGCGGCCATCACGTGGCCGCCGCGGTCGATCTCCATGAGGAAGAGCCCCTCGAGCCCGCGCAGGCCGGCCTCCTCGATCGAGCGGCCGACGAGCGGGCTGCCCGGCTCGACGACCATCTCGAGGGAGTATTCCCGGGGGTCGTCGCCGGGACCCACCGCCGGGCGGCGATCTTTGAGCAGGTGCCGGCTGGCGATGACGAGGTAGGCAAGGCCCGCCAGCAGCAGCGGCACGCCGAGCCACGAGATCTCGAACATCCCCAGCGGCCGGCCCGTCTTCGCCGAGACGAGCCCGCTCACGACGACGTTGGTGCTCGTGCCGATCAGCGTGCACAGGCCGCCGAGTACCACCGCGGCGTTCATCGGCATGAGCAGCTTCGAGACGGCGAGCCGGTGCTTCTTGGCCCAATCGCGGATCGCCGGCACCATCAGGGCCACGACCGGAGTGTTGTTCATGAACGCGGAGAGCGCCGCCGGGCCGACCATGGTGCGGAACTGCGCCGAGGCGAGCGTTTCCGGCCGGCCGAGCACCCGGTCGACGAGCGCCGCCAGCGCCCCGGTCCGCTCCACGGCCGCGGCCACGACGAAGAGCGCCGCCACCGTGATCATCCCCTCGTTGCTCATCCCCTTGAGCGCCTCGTCGGGCGCGATGACGCCGGCCGCGAGCAGCACGATCACGCCGCCGATCATCGCCATGTCGGGCCCCCGCTGGCCGAAGAGCAGGGCGGCGAGCGTGGCCAGCACGACGAGGGCGGTGAGTACCGCCTGCCAGTTCTGGAGCACGTCCTGCAGCAGGGAGTCGGGGCTCATGCGGTCACGATGGGCGAGGGGGCGGGTGGTCGCGACTGCGGTCGGTCGGCCACGAAAATGTCCTGCCGTGCGCCCGCCGGTGCAAGGGCAAAAGTTCCGCCCCTCCGGCCGTGGCAGGGGGGGCTGCCGCGCGGTAGTCTCTCGCCGCGTCAACATCCCGACCGGATCCTGCGTCACCGCAGCCACCGCTATGATCGACCAGCTGCTCGAAGGCAACCGTCAGTTCATCGCCAACGAGTTTCGGCCGAACGAGGAGTATTCCCTCTCGATCGCCACGAAGCAGACGCCGAAGGTGCTCTGGACCGGCTGTTCCGACTCCCGCGTCAGCGAGCACCAGATGATCGGCTCGAAGCCGAGCACCATGTTCATGCACCGCACGTCGCCAGCATCATCGCCTTCAGCGACGTCAACATCTCCTCGATCCTGGAGTATGGCCTCGTGCACCTGAAGATGGAGGACATCATCGTCTGCGGCCACACCCGGTGCGGCGGCATCGCCGCCATCGAGGACGGCGTGCACGAGAATTCCATCGCCGACTGGCTCTGCATCGCGACGGGCACGGGTGACGTGCTGGTGGACGGCCGGGAACCCACGGCATGAGCCGGCACGTCCTCGCGCTCGACCAGGGCACCACGAGCTCGCGGGCGATCCTCTTCGACCGCTCGGGGACGATCCTCTCGGTCGCGCAGCAGGAGTTCCGCCAGATCTATCCGCGGCCTGGCTGGGTCGAGCACGACGCGGAGGAGATCTGGGAGACGCAGGCGGCGGTCGCCCGCGAGGCCCTCGCCACGGCCGGCGTCGCCGCCGGCGAGGTGGCGGCGATCGGGATCACCAACCAGCGCGAGACGACGGTCGTCTGGGATCGCGACACCGGCGCGCCGATCGCCAACGCGATCGTCTGGCAGGACCGCCGCACGGCCGGCATGTGTGACGCGCTCAAGCGCGGCGGGCACGCCGGCCGCATCCGGCGCAAGACGGGCCTGGTGCTCGACGCCTACTTCTCCGCCACGAAGCTGCAGTGGCTCCTCGAGCACGTGCCGGGCGCCAGGAAGCGGGCGAAGGCGGGGCGGCTCGCCTTCGGCACGATCGACAGCTGGCTCGTCTGGAAGCTCACGGGGGGCGCGGTGCACGTCACCGATGCGAGCAACGCCTCGCGGACGATGCTCTGCAACATCCGCACGGGCGAGTGGGACGAGTCGCTCCTCGAGCTCTTCGGCGTGCCCCGGTCGATGCTGCCCGAGATCCGCGGCTCGAGCGAGGTCTACGGACACACCGAGCTCCTCTCCCGCCCGGTGCCGATCGCCGGGATCGCCGGCGACCAGCAGGCGGCCCTCTTCGGCCAGCAGTGCACCAGGGCCGGCATGGTGAAAAATACCTACGGCACCGGCTGCTTCATGCTCATGCACACCGGGCGGAAGATGATCGCCTCGAAGAACAACCTGCTGACGACGGTGGCCTGGCGGCTTGGCGGGGAGATCGAATACGCCCTCGAGGGGAGCGTGTTCATGGCCGGCGCCGTGGTGCAGTGGCTGCGAGACGGCCTGGGCATCATCCGCACGGCAGCCGAGGTCGAGCGGCTGGCGGCGAGCGTGCCCGACACGGGCGGCGTGAGCCTCGTGCCGGCCTTCACGGGCCTCGGCGCGCCGCACTGGGACGCGTATGCCCGCGGCGCGATCGTGGGCCTGACCCGCGGCAGCACCGCGGCCCACATCGCCCGGGCCGCGCTCGAGGGGATCGCGCACCAGGTGGCCGACATCCTCCATGCCATGGAGTCGGATGCCGGCATCCGGCTCAAGGAGCTGCGGGTCGACGGCGGCGCGAGCACCAACGACCTGCTCATGCAGCTGCAGGCCGACCTGCTCGGCGTGCCGGTCGTGCGGCCGCAGGTGTCGGAGACGACGGCGCTCGGCGCCGCCTACCTCGCGGGGCTGGCGGTGGGCTGCTGGAAGAGCCGGGCGGAGATCGCCGCGCAGTGGCGGCCCGACCGCCGCTTCACGCCGGCGATGAAGCCGGCCGAGCGGGCGCGGCGGACGGCGGTCTGGGAGAAGGCGCTCGACCGCGCGCGGCGCTGGGAAGCCCCGGACTGACCCGGTTCCGACTCAGCTCCCGGTGCGCCATCATGCGGCTCGTCGCGGTTCGGGGCAGCCCGTGCCCCATCGCCGGACGTTCGCTGCGGGCATCCTGCCCGACGCTCTCTCGAAGCTGCCTGCGCTTCGCCATCCTGGCTCCGCTTGTCAGCTCACGCCGGCTCACGGGGCACGGGCAGCCCCTCGTCAAGCGATGTTCAGCGTTCAAGACAGATGTGATCGAACGCTGGCGATTGCCTCAGCCGTGAGGTGCGCGTGTACTCTTCCCGCTCATGGCAGCGGGCCGCCAGTGTCGTCGCGGGCGGCGGTGCGCAGCCGCACGAGCTCGGCGCGGAGGCTGTCGAACGTCGCCTTCGCGGCCGTGTCGGCATGGATGCTCCGCATCTCACGCGGGTCGTTCACCAGGTCGAAGAGCTCCCACTCGCGGCGGTCGTCGTACCAGATCAGCTTGTGGGTCTGCGTGCGGACGCCGTAGTGGCTCGGCACCCGGTGCGGCTCCGGAAACTCGTAGTAGTGGTAGTAGATGCTCTGCCGCCAGTCGGCGGGTGATGCGCCGCGCAAGAGCGGCACGAGGCTGCGGCCCTGCATGTCGGGCGGCGCCTCGACGCCGGCGGCCGCGAGGAACGTCTGGGCGAAGTCGAGGTTCTGGACCATCTGGTCGATCGTCGTGCCCGGGGCCGTGACACCCGGCCAGCGGACCACCAGCGGCATCCGCAGCGATTCCTCGTACATCCACCGCTTGTCGTACCAGCCGTGCTCGCCGAGGTAGAAGCCCTGATCGCTCGAATAGATCACGATCGTGTCGCGGGCGAGCCCCGTCTTGTCGAGGTGCTCGAGCACGCGGCCGATGTTGCGGTCGACGCCGGCGACGCAGCGGAGGTAGTTGGCGATGTAGCGCTGGTAGTTCCAGCGGACGCGGTCGGCGCCCGTCGGCGGCGCCGCCTCGAACGCGGCGTTCTCCGCCGCGAAGGCGGCATCCCAGCGCTCCTTCTGCGCCGGCGTGAGGTTCTCCGGCGGCTTGAGCGCCAGATCCCGTGCGGTCATGTGGCGGGCGATGGTCATCTCCTGCTCGGCGGCCCCGCCGGCGCGGCCGGCGTAGTCGTCGAAGAGCGTGGGGGGCTCGGGGAACGTGTGGCCCTTGAAGAGACCGAGCTCTTCGGGGCCCGGCTGCCACTCGCGGTGCGGGGCCTTGTGCTGGAGCATGAGCACGAACGGTTTCGACGTGTCGCGGCGGGTGTCGAGCCACTCCAGCGCCAGGTCGGTGACGACGTCGGTGCAGTAGCCCACGATCCGGCGCTTCGCGGGCTCGCCGCCGGGCTGCTTCGGCGCCGAGAGCAGCATCGGGTTGTAGTACTGTCCCTGGCCCGGCAGGATCTCCCAGTGGTCGAAGCCGGTCGGCTGGCTGACCAGGTGCCACTTGCCCAGGATCGCCGTCTGGTAGCCGGCCTGCTGCATGAGCTGCGGAAACGTCGTCTGGCCGCCGTCGAACGTGCTGTGATTGTCGCGGAAGCCGTTCAGATGGCAGTGCTTGCCGGTGAGGATCACGGCCCGCGACGGGCCGCAGATCGAGTTGGTGCAGAAGCAGTTGCGGAAGACCGCGCCCTCGCGGGCGATCCTGTCGATGTGGGGCGTGTCGATCAGCTTCGAGCCGTAGGCCGAGATGGCGGACGTGGCGTGGTCGTCTGAGAAGATGAAGAGGATATTGGGGCGGCGGGCCGCGGTCGCGTCGGCGGCGGGACTCGTCGCGGAGGGCAGGAGGGCGGCGACCGAGAGCAGCACGACGACGGGGGCGCACGCGGCGATCGAGCGACGGGGGCCGAGCATGGGAGGCATTCCTGCGGGGAGCGTGGCTACCGGCAGCGCTCGTGCGGCCGGTGATCACGGGGCCATTCACCGCGGTGGTGCCCGGCCCCGATGAGCCATTATATAACGGACTGCAGCGGTCGGAGTGTCGTGCACGCACGACATGGCGAAGAGGTCCGTCCGCAGCAGCGAGGAGCACCGCTCATGACGCACGATGCCCGCATGAAGGACGAAGCCGGCAAGAACGAAGCCGGCAAGAACGAAGCCAGGCAGCCCCCACGGGAGCGATTCGGCGACTATTACGCGACGCCCAAGGCCCCCTGGGACATCGGCAGGCCGCAGCGGGCGTTCGTCGAGGCGGCCGATGCGATCGGGGGCCGCGTGCTCGACAGCGGCTGCGGCACCGGCGACCTCGCGCTCTGGCTGGCCGAGCGCGGCCGCACCGTGACGGGCGTCGACTTTCTGGCTTTTCCCCTGGAGGCGGCAAGGCGGAAGGCCCGTGATCGCGGGCTCGCCGTGAACTTTCTGGAGATGGACGCGCTGGTGCTCGGCGAGATTCCGGAGCGGTTCGACGCCGTGACCGACTGCGGGCTCTTCCACTCCTTCGACGACGCCAGGCGGGCCGCCTACGTCCGCGGACTGGCGCGGCTGCTCGAGCCGGGGGCCCGCCTCTTCATCCTGTGCATGTCGGACGCCGAGCCCGGCGAGCATGGCCCGCGGCGGATCCGTGAACAGGAGCTGCGGACGGCCTTCGCCGACGGCTGGGAGATCGATATGCTGGAGCCGTCGCGGTTCGAGGTCGTGCCGGGCATTCCGGGTGCGGAGTTCACGTCCGGGGGCGCGCGGGCGTGGTTCGCCGTGATCCGGCGGACGTGACAGGCCGCGACGCCCCGTGGCTGCGCCCGCGGAGCAGGCCGCGGTAGAGCGGCCAGCAGAGCACCGCGACCCCCAGGAGCGCCAGGCTGCCGGGTTCGGGAACGGCCGTGACGGTGCCGTCGATCCAGGCGAGCCGGGCGGTGGTCGACGTCGAAACGGCGTCGCTGGGCTGCGGGGTGGCTTGCGGCGCGGCGTACGTCCAGCCGCCGGCGCCGTCGGTCTCGTAGAGCCCCCCGACGTCGTACAGGGCCGCGAAGAAGCCGTCCCCGGAGTCGGTGGTGTTGTACGGGCCCTCGACCGCGTAGTTGATGCCGGCGAGCGACCAGATGCCCCCCTGCTGGATGAACACCGGACCGGCGGAATCCCCGACCGAGAGCGTGCCCTCGGTGGATCCCTGGTCGCTCGAAAACGAGAACACGAGCTGCAGGCCGGCGCCGGGGATCGTGGTCACCCCGTCGAGGCTGTTCGTCCCCCAGCTGCGGGCACCGTCCCCCGTCCCCCACAGCCAGCCCTTCTGCTCCGTGCCGCCTCCGTATGCGTCGCCGGAGACGGGGCCGCCCCGCGCCGTTCCGCGGCCGAAGATCACCAGCGGCGCGTTGGCAGCCACGGTCGAGTCGGTGTAGAGGGGCACGATCTTCGCGGAGTCGAAGGATCCGGAAATCTGCCAGAGGGAGAGGTCGCTCGCGGGATCGTCGAACCGCGCCACCGTCTGGTAGCTGGTGCCGTCGAGGAACGTGATCGAGCCGCCGACCGTGCCGCCGACGTGCTTGGCGGTGAGGAAGAAGTTCGCCGCGATCGGCGTGCCGAGATATCCGCCCCAGTCGCCCACCTGGCTCCAGCGGATCGCGAGGGCCGGGTCGCCCGGGGCCGATGTGTCGCGCCCAGGCGGGCCGTAGAGGATCACCGCCCGGGCCGGTCTTCCCCAGCAGGCGAGAACGGCTGCCATGGCCAGCAGGAACGCCGCGTGGCGACGGAGGCGCGGACCGTGGTGGAGCATCGGGGCCGAGCCTCGGCGGAATCTGTCGGACCAGTGACCTTACTCCCGCGGCATGGCGCCGGGCAACGATCCCAGGAAAGGCCTGTCCAGGAAAGGTTCGGGAAAAGTCCAGGAAAGGCCTGCGTCGAGGGGACGGCTGCGGGCTTTCGATGCCGCAAGCAGACGGTTTCGCTGGTCGACGGTCGATCGGACAGCCGACGAGCTTCGTAGAATCGAATAGCCCGGTAACGGCCTGCATGGCCGCCGGCGGGCGGGAGACCGCCGCCGCGACGTGCGGCCGAGCGGTGGTCGATCAAGACGCTGCGGGGATGTCCCGTCGCGATCCTCGGCAACAGGAGAATCCATCATGACTCGTGCAACCAGAATGACCATGGCGATGGCCGTGCTCGTGGGCGGTTCGTTCGCCGCCCAGGCGATGGCGCAGCAGGTCGTCTCGCAGCCGGCTGCCCAGCCCGCTCCGATCCGATCTCAGTCGGCGCCGTCGGCGCAGCCGACCCGCCAATACCGCAGCTACTCCGTGAATTCGACCCGCAGCGAGGTGCGTCGCAACGGTCCGCACGGCGGCGACGCCACATGGCGGCATGCGGGCGCCAAGAGCGCCGGGCACTACGCCCCCGGCAAGTGACCCGCCGCCGACGCGCGCCGTCGCGGGACGCGATGTGAAAGACAAGGGGCCCGGTGCGACGCATCGCACCGGGCCCCGGTGTTTCTTCCCAGTTGCGTGAAGGCGCGAGTGGCCGACTACGGCGTTCGCTCGCGCCGGGTGTCAGCAAGACCAAGGGAGTTGATGGGAGCCACCTCCTTCCAGGCTGGTGTGACGGAAGACAAGGACTCGAGAGCGTAGTGCCGCCGCAGGGCGGGCTCGATGCCGACATCGTCGACGTCGTCAAGGAAGCGGATGAACGTGGCGGCATCCCGGCGGGCCACCAGCCAGCGGACGAGCGCGGCGCTCTGTCCGTAGAAGACCCGCTGCCGCCCGCCTTCATCTGGATAGTCTTCGAGCGACACGAGCTCCGCCGCCGACCACGCCATGCCGCGGCGGGCGGCGGCCTGGAAATCGGCCGCGTGTTCGCCCTGCTTTTCGGGTGCGTCGAAGAGCAGGGCCAGGCCTTCGTCTGCCCAGCGCGGCGGCGGGGCGTGCACGAAATGATCGGCAAGCACGACATGCACCAGCTCATGGTCGAGTGCATCGGGAACGTCGCCGGGCCCGTCTCCCATGACGTCGATTCGCCGGGAGACGACCCGTTCGCCGGCGAACTCGAGGGACGTCGCTCCGCGGGCATCGATCGGCGGGCCGCCGACCGCGTTGGCGAACGAGTCGATCGTGGCATGCACGTGCACTTCGCACGGCACGAGCCACGACGCCGGTGACGGCTCGCCGAGGAGGTTCGCAAAGGCCTTCCGTCGCATCGCCTCGGCGTGATCGCGGATCGCTCGGGCCCGGGCGGGATCGGTGCCGAGGACGACGATATTGGAGCCATGCCCGTCGCCGGTCGTCGGAAGGGCATCGAAAGGACACGCACCGCTCCGCGGACAGGCATCAGGAGCGGTGGGCTCGCCGGCCTGAGCAGCCGCGGCCACCAGCACGAGAACCGCGGCAACGGCGCCCGCCGCGATGCTGCCGCGACTCGTGGGGCCGAGCTGCGACCGCGTCTCCGCCACTGTGATGCGTGGCACTTTCGGCGGGTTTGGCAGGCGGTTCATGGAACTCATGGATCGTTCGCTCGCTCGACGCAACGGATGATGTTGCCGCTCGGAAGAGGTTGCACGTTGCGTGCCAATTGACCGCCGTGCATGGAGAGCAGAGGGGCAACGGCTGTTTTGGCGGTGAAAACGGCTCTCGGGCCGCGAGGGTGTCGTGGCGGTGGCCGGGCGAGTGCCCAAAAAACGGGCACGGGATGCGACGACGCGGTGCAGGGGACGCTCCGCATTTGCGGCCGGTTTTGCAGCGGACTATCCTCTGTCCGCCGGTCTGTGCCCGCGCCGATCCACGCCCGGCGCCGAGATAGCAACGCACGTCTGAAAGGAATCTGCCGCAGCATGGTGTGCACCTGCTCCCCGACCCGAGCGATCGCGTCATTGTTCCTGCTCTCGGCGGCGGCGATGGTGGGCTTCGCCCAGGACGCGCTCGTGATGCCTGAGGCCACGCCGGCCGCCCCGGCGGAGAAGTCCGTCATCGCGGGGCAGAAGGCGGACGACGGCACGGCCGCGTCCCCGACGGGCGGCGAGAAGGCCGCCGATCCGATCGAGACAAAGGTGGTGCTGCGAATCTCGAAGGAGTTCATCGAAAAGCACTCGCCGCCCCCCGTCGAGCACGTCGCCCCGGTCGACAGGTGCCTGTTCGGCTCGCACGTCACCGGCACCGCGTTCACCCGCGGTCAGGCCTCGCTCGCGATGCATGCCGACGAGAGCAGGGCGGTGTTCGTGCTGCACTTCACGGGCACGACCACCACGCGGACGGTGGCAAAGAAGAGGCCCGTCGCGGCCTCCAACACGGGCGTGGCTCCGTTCGACGTGCATCGGGAGATCCGCTTCGACGGCATGCAGTTCAGCGAGGGCCCGGAGTCGATCGAAGCGTCCTACTCGTCGCGGCTCGACAGCCTGTGCGGTCCGCCGGGGCTGCGCGGCAGGATCGTGCGGGCGATCGCCCGGCCCCAACTCGAGGAACTGAGGCCGCAGGCCGACGCGATCGGTCTGGCAGACACGAAGGCCACCGTGCTCGAATCCTTCGGCAAGGAAACCGATCGCCTGGTCGACGACTTGAACGACCGTGTGCCGTGGAAGCAGACCCTGAATCTGCTCGGACCCCGCCGGCCCGATTCCGTCCCGCACTTCGCGAGCACGAAGGAATGGATCCTCGCCAGTCCGGGGCCGAAGGATGCGAAGATCCCCGAGCTTCCCGAGGAATCGGCAAAGATGAAGGCGCCGATCGAGTTGTGGATCCACGGGACGCCCGATGCGGCGACCGTGGTGAAGATCGTCGCCCTGTGGAACGTCGTCAACGGCGGCCTGAACCGGTTTCGCGACGCGGCGCCTGGCGCGGCTCCGAAGATCACCGACATCAAGCCCGACGTGGTCGGCGAGTGGTGGGTGATGCGGGTCGGAGCCGACGTTCTGGAAAAGGTCATCCAGAAATTCCAGGGCGAGCAGGGCAGCTAGCAGTCGGTGGAAAAAGTCATCCGCCGCTGGAGGCGGCGGCGGCGGGCGCCGAAAAACCTCGGCTTTTTCGCCGCTCGCCCTCGTGGAAAAAGGCCAGGGAGGG
>JBILVO010000212.1:0-4777 GCA_044370415.1 Pirellulales bacterium | reverse complement strand
CGCATGGTCGGTGCGGGGCATCCTGATGTCGTAGACAGCCACGTCGTCGGCCCGCGCGTGGTCGCCGTCGGCCATCAGGTGGTCGAGCGGCACCGCGTCGGCGAGCCCGTCGGCGACGTCGCCGGCCAGCGACCAGGCGCCGGCAGCCTGGATGTCGACGTCCACCAGCCGGCCGACGAGCCGCAGCGGGGCGTCGAAGACGACGATCCGGTCGCACATCGTCCGGCCGGTCAGCTGCACGACCCTGTCGGGCCCGTCCGCCGCCGCCGCATCGCCCTGCGTCGGGGGCCCATCCGGCCCGCCGGCCCGCGCCTCGCGCCGCTCGTCGCGCACGGAGAGGCCCTCCACGAGCACCTGCTGCCGCGTGCCGATGAAGGGCAGGTTGCCGGCGAGGCTCGCCTCGGTCTGGGCCTCGAGGAGCGCCTGGTGCCGCTCCTTCTTCACGCTCTCGGGCACATCGTCGGGCTGACGGTCGAACGCCTTCGTGCCGGGCCGCGGGCTGTACTTGAAGATGAAGCTGTTCTTGAAGCCGACGGCGCGGACGAGATCGAGCGTTGCCTGAAACTCGGCGTCGGTCTCGCCGCAGAAGCCGACGATGAAGTCGCTCGTCACCGCGGCGTGTGGGATCCGCTCGCGCAGCCTGCCGAGCATCTCCATGTAGTCGCCGATCGAGTAGCCCCGCTTCATCCGCGTGAGCACCGCGTCGGAGCCGTGCTGGGCCGGCACGTGCAGGTAGTGGCTCACCTTCGGCAGGTCGCGGACCGCCCCGATGAGGTCGTCGGTCATGTCGCGGGGGTAGTTCGTGACGAACTTGATCCGGTCGAGCCCGTTGATCCCGTCGAGCAACGCGAGCAGGTCGGAGAGCCGCGTGGTCGTGCCGCCATCCTTCCAGCGGTAGCTGTTGACGGTCTGGCCGATGAGCGTGAGCTCGCGGCAGCCCTCCTCCACGAGCTTCCGCGCCTCCGCGACGATCGTGGACGGCGACCGGGCCTGCTCCGGGCCGCGCACGTGCGGCACCACGCAGAAGGCGCAGAACTTGTCGCAGCCCGTCTGCGTCCGCACGAACGCCTGGAACGGCGTCGGCCGCATCTGCGGGTCGCGGTCGGGGTCGTAGCTCTCGAAGCTGCGGGCGATCGCGTCGCGGCTGCCGCTCGTCCGCTCGAGGCTCACCTCCAGCCGCGGCCCGCCCCCCGCGAGCACCTCGTCGACGAGCGAGGGCACGCGGTGCAGCTGACCTGGGCCCACCACGAGGTCGACCCACGGGGCCCGCCTGCGGACGAGCTCCCGGTCCTTCTGTGCCATGCAGCCGAGCACGCCGACCACGAGGCCGGGCCGCTGCTGCTTCTCGAGACGGATCCGCCCCAGCGCGGAGTAGACCTTATCCTCGGCGTGCTGCCGCACGCTGCAGGTGTTGTAGAAGACGGCGTCGGCGTCGGCCGTGGTGCGGGCCATCTCCCAGCCCTGCCGCCGCAGCGCCGCCACCACGAGCTCGCTGTCGAGCACGTTCATCTGGCAGCCGACCGTCTCGATCCAGAGCCGCTTCGTCATGCGAAAGATTCTAGCTTTCCGCGGACGAAGCCATCCATGGCCTTCGCCCGCCGAGCCGAGCGGCGAAAAAGCCGAGGTTTTCCACCGCTCGGGGGCATCGCATCCAGCGATGCCACACCGAGGTCGTGATCAGCGGCGCTGCCGGGGACGCGTGATGGTCGAGGAAAAAATCGTGCACGGCAGCCGCTTTCGACTGCTCGGCAGGGCGTTGAGCGAAGCAGCAGAAATCGGAGGTTTTCAGGAAACAATCGCAGGGTGTGATGTTTTTCGTACATGTGCCGCGACGGGGTGCCCGTGCCCCGTCGCCGGACGTTCGCTTCCGGCCTCCAGCCTTCAGCTCACTCGGAGACGTCTGCGCTCCGGCATCCTGCCTGCGCTGGCCGTCTACGCCGGCTCTCGGGGCACGGGCACCCCTCCCGATTTCTGCGCCATGAGCCGAGAGACCGGAGGTTTCCAAGAAAAAATCGCACGATGCGATGTTTTTCGTGAAGCTGATCGGCAGGACGCCGAGCGCAGCACCAGAGACCGGAGGTTTCCAAGAAAAAATCGCACGATGCGATGTTTTTCGTGAAGCCAGCTCGTCGGGCGTCACGCAGGGCCGCCGAACCGTGCTGCAGAAAAGAGGCTGCGGCCCCGGAGAAATTCCGCCGCCGACATGGTCTTCCGCCCCTCCGGCACGAGCCGCCGGATGACCAGCCGCGTGCCCGCACCGCAGGCCACCACGATGCCGGCGTCGTCGGCCGAGAGGATCGTGCCAGGCGCTGGAGGGGTCGCGCCTGGCGTTGCGGCCGCGTCGCCGCCGACCGCCACGTCCTCGAGCACGATCCGGAGCGGAGTCCGGCCGTCGCCCTCGCGCAAGAAACTCGCCACCCGCGGCCAGGGATCGAGCGCCCGCCGCTTCCGCTCGATCTGCGCGGCGGGCAGCGACCAGTCGACGATTCCGTCGGCCTTGGAGAGCCGCGGAGCCTTGGTGGCGCGGGCCGCGTCCTGCGGCACGCCGACGGTGGCACCCGGCCCGGCGGCGGCGAGCAGATCGATCGCCTCGGGCACGGCCGCGGCGCCGATCTCGGCCAGCCGCCGCTCGAGGTCGGCGGCGGTCTCGGTCGCGTCGATCGGCGTCTCGCGTGCAACGATCACGCGGCCCGCGTCGAGGGCCGGAGTCATCTGGATCACGCTCACGCCGGTGACGGCGTCACCCGCGAGGATCGCCCACTGCACCGGCGCCGCGCCGCGGTGCCGCGGCAGCAGCGAGCCGTGCAGGTTGATGCCGCCGTAGGGGGCGACCTCTAGCGCCGCCGGCACGAGGATCTGGCCGTAGTCGCAGACGACGAGCAGATCGGGAGAAAGCGCCGCGATGGCCGCGATGGCGTCGGCGTCGTTGATCCGCTCGGGATCGAGGATCGGCAGGCCGGCGGCCAGGGCCGCGTCGCGCATCGGGTTCGGCGGCGGTCGCCGGCCGGGAGGCGCGTGCGCGGGACGAGTGACGACGGCGAGAACCTCGTGCCGCGACACCAGCACCGCCTGGAACATCGGCACCGCGAACGGGCCCGTGCCCATGACGACGAGCCTCAGGCGTCGGGCGGCGGGCGCGGTCATGCCGTGCAGCGGTCCGCTTCCAGCCGGTCGAGGCGGGCCACGATCGCGTCGTCGCCCGGCAGCTCGCCCCGCGACTGCTGGCCGGCGAAGACCTCGCGAAAGGTCTCGAGCGCCCGCCGCGATTCGATCGCCGCCGATTCCGTCAGCCGGTCGGTGAAGAGCCGGCCGTCGAGGTGGTCGAACTCGTGCTGCACGACGCGGGCGAGCAGCCCGCCGACGTCGATCCGGAACGGCTCGCCGTCGAGCGACCAGGCGTCGACCACGATCTTCTCTGGCCGCCGCACGTCGCCCCGCAGCCCGGGCAGGCTGAGGCAGCCCTCCTCCTGTACGGCGGTGCCCCGGGGGCGGCTGAGCGTCGGATTGATGAAGACCAGTTCCTGTCCGGCGTCCGGACGGCCCGCCGTGTTGACCACGAAGAGCCGGTAGGGAAGGGCGACCTGGTTGGCGGCCAGGCCGATCCCCTCGGCGGCGTACATGATGTCGAACATCTGCTCGACGGCGGCGCAGACCTCGTCGTCGATCCGCACGAGCGGCCTCGAGCGGCGGAGCAGCGCGGGGTGCGGATACTCCACGAGCTGCAGCGGGCCGATGGCGGCGGGGACTGATTCGTGCTGGCTGTCTGGCATGCGGGGTCACCGGAAACGCGGGTGGGGCCGGGCGGACGCTGACCGCTACGGATCGCCATGCATCATACGCCGATTGTGCGACGATCACCGCTGCCAGGAATCGGCCGCGGCGCGGGTGGCCATGATAGAGTTCGGGGCATGACCACCTCCAATCCGGATTCAGACGGCCCATCGCTCCCCGCATCGCTCGATCCCGCCGTGCTGCTGGCCACCTGCGGCGGCCTGGGCCGGATCGGCGTCGCGCCGGGCACGTTCGGGGCGCTCGCGGGGCTTGCGGCGGCGGTCGGCCTCGCCCGGGCGGGGCTCCCGCCGCTCCTGGAGGTGGGGCTGCTCGTGGCCGTCAACCTCGTCGGCATCCCCTGCTGCACGCGGGCGGCCCGGCTGCTCGGCCTCGGCAAGGATCCCGGCATGATCTGCTACGACGAGGCGGCCAGCCTGCCGCTTGCGCTCCTGGTTCTGCCGGCCGCAGCGCGGTCGCCGCTGGCGTGTGCAGCCGCGTTCGCGCTCCACAGGCTCTTTGACATTTCCAAGCCGTTTCCCTGCCGCCGGCTGGAGCGGCTGCCTGCCGGCCTCGGTATCATGGCCGACGACTGGGGGGCGGCGGCGTACGCGGCCGCCTGCCTGGCCGGGGCACATGCCCTGGGCTGGCTCTGACCTCCGCGGCCCGGTCGCATGTCCGCCGGGCTCCATGTCCCGGCCCCGAAGCCCGCACCTCCGCCTCCCGCGTCTGACGGCTCCCGGCCATGCGCGTGCTGCTGATCGACCATGGCTGCTGCGACCACGACCACACGCGGGTGCACCGCTGCCGTACGGCGCTCGCCGACGCGGGGGTCGTGGCCATGGTCTGCGGTCCCTCGTCGGTGCCGCGGCTCGAGGAGCAGCAGCCCGGCATGTTCGGCATCCACCTGCACGCCATCGCCGCCGCGTCGCACCGGTTCCTCGCGGCCGTACAGGAAGGTTCCCCCGAGTCGCTCCTTGCGGCCGTCCCGCTGCTCTCGCCGCGGCTG
>JBILVO010000097.1:0-15696 GCA_044370415.1 Pirellulales bacterium | reverse complement strand
CGGCGGGCGCCGGCTACGCGAAGTCGTGGAGCCCGAGCGATCACGTGCTCTGGAAGGTGAAGCTGCCGGGCCTGGGCGCGAGCACGCCGGCCGTGTGGGGCGACCGCGTGGTCGTCACCTGCACGATCGATGGCAAGGACGCCGTGCTCTGCTTTGACCGTGCCGGCAAGGAGGTCTGGCGGCAGCTGCTGGGCGCCGAGCGGGCCGGCAAGCACAAGAAGGCCACCGGCGCGAACTCCTCCCCGGTCACCGACGGCCGCCACGCGTGGGTCTACTTCAAGAGCGGCGAACTGGCGGCGCTTGATCTCGGCGACGGGGCCGTCGTCTGGAAGACAAACCTCCAGGAGACGTTCGGCGAGGACACGCTCTGGTGGGACCTGGGCACGTCGCCGGTGCTCACGAAGAACGCCGTCGTCGTCGCCGTGATGCAGACCGGCCCGAGCTACCTGGCCGCCTTCGACCGTGGCACGGGCAAGCTTCTCTGGAAGCACGACCGGATGCTCGACGCCCCCGACGAGGCGGCGCAGAGCTACTCGACGCCGGTCGTGATGGCGGGAGACCCCGCCAAGGGTGAGCCGGCCGAAGTGCTCGTCGTGCTCGGCGCCGACCATGTGACGGCCCACGACGCCGCCGACGGCCGCGAGCTCTGGCGGGTGGGTGGCCTCAATCCGACCGGCCACAAGTATTTCCGGTCGATCGCCTCGCCGGTGCTGGCCGGCGACCTCGTCATCGCGCCCTATGCCCGCGGGGCGACGATCACCGCCATCCGCCGCGGCGGGAAGGGGGACGTGACCACATCCCACGTGGCCTGGTCCCGCAGCGACCTGGGCGCCGACGTGCCCACACCCGCGGTGAAGGACGGCCGTGTCGTCGTCTGCACCGACAAGGGCAGGGTGGAGTGCCTCGACGCCGCCACCGGCACGACGGTTGCCAAGCTCGAACTGCCCAAGAACAGGAGCGGCTACAGCGCCTCGCCTGTGGTCGTCGACGGCCGGATCATCGTCACCCGCGAGGATGGCGAGTCGAGCGTGCTCGGCCTGCCGCCGGCCGCGGGCGGCGACGCCCTCGAGGTGCTCGGCCAGGGTGCCGTCGAGGAGATGACCGTGGCCACGCCCGTCTGCGTCGACGGCCGGATGTTCCTGCGGACCCACGACTCGCTCTGGTGCATTGGAGACAAGTGATGCTGCTTGTGGTGAAGAAGACGGTGTCGATCGTTTCGCTGGCGGCTGCGGTCGTGGTGGTGACAGCGTCTGGCTGGGCTCAGGCTGCCGACGCCGCGAAGCCCGCCCGGCTCCTCGTGGTGACGGTGACAGCCGGCTTTCGCCACGCCTCGATCGGCACGGCCGAGGCTGTGCTCGAAGAGCTCGGCCGCTCGAGCAGCCTCTACCACCTCGACTATCTGCGGATGCCCCCCGGCCGGGCGCCGCAGCCGCAGGCCCCGAAGCGGGCCGCCGGCACCAGCGACGACGACTGGAAGAAGCAGGAGGAGGCGTTCAGGGCCGAGCAGGAGAAATTTCGTGTTGCCGACGTCGGCTGGCAGGCGGGGCTCAAGGAGCAGTTTGCGAAGGCCTTCGCCCCGGAGTCGCTCGCGAATTTCGACGGCGTCATCTTCGCGAGCACGACCGGCGAGCTGCCGATCCCCGACCTGGCCGCCTTCCTTGGCTGGATCAAGTCGGGCAAGGCGTTCATCGGCTTCCATGCCGCCACCGACACGCTCAAGAGCTCCGACGCCTACTGCGAGATGGTTGGCGGCCACTTCGCCGGTCATCCGTGGAACGGCGGCGGCCAGCACGCCTTCGTGGTCCACGAGACGGGCCATCGGATCGCCGCGATGCTGCCCGAACGGTTTCGCTGGCAGGACGAGATCTACCAGTACGACCCGCGGTACAAGCCGGAGAACCTCCGCGTGCTCGTGAGCCTCGACATGCAGGCCAGCTGGCCGCAGGAGCCCTGGCACGTGCCCGTCTCCTGGGTCCGCGACTACGGCAAGGGCCGCGTCTTCTACACGAACTTCGGCCACAACGAGGCGACCTGGAAGGAGCCGATGTTCCAAAAGCACATGCAGGAGGGGATGGCCTGGGCGTTGGGGCGATTCGACGCGCCGGCTCAGCCGAATGCCGGCGTGCAGGCGGCCGAGTATCTTCGCAGCGTGATCGCGGCCGCGGCCGCCCCCACGGGCAAAAACGCCGACGACCTGCGGGCGAAGGCCGACGGGAAAATCGCCCGCGATCCGCAGTGGGCCGAATCGCTGCGGCCGCTGCTTCTCGAGCTACGGGAACTGGCAGCGGAAGCCCGCGGTCCGGTCTACGCCAAGGTGATCGCCGAGATCCAAAAGCCGTGAGCGGACGGGCGGCGGGGACGCCGCCCTGATCGGGCGGACGGGGAGTCTCCGGCCGGCCGCGGTGTGTGGAGCGCGAAAAGCGCGGAAGGGAAATGCCGATGCGTGGGCCGATCGTGATCGCCGTGCTGGCCGTGGCGGCCTGGGTGGCGACGGGGGCCGCGCCGGGAGTCGCGCCGGGGGCCGAGGCCGCACCGCGGCAACCGAACGTGCTCTTCGTGATGTGCGACGACCTGTGCTGTGCGCTTGCCTGCTATGGCGACGCCACGGCCAAGACGCCGCACATCGACCGGCTGGCGGCGCGGGGCGTGCGTTTCGAGCGGGCTTACTGCCAATTTCCGCTCTGCAATCCCAGCCGCGCGAGCCTGCTCTCCGGCCGCCGTCCCGCCCGCACGACCGTCCGCGACAACGTCAAGCACTTCCGCGACGTCGACCCGAACGTGGTCACGCTGCCGCAGGCGTTCAGGCAGGCCGGCTGGCGGACGGAGCGGATCGGCAAGCTCTACCACTACAGCGTGCCGGCGAGCATCGGCACCAGCGGCCTCGACGACCCGCCGAGCTGGGACGCCGTGACGAATCCCAAGGGCCGCGACGTCTTCGACGAGCCGCTCATCTTCTCGCTCCTGCCGGGGAAGTTCGGCGGCACGGTGAGCTGGCTGGCGGCCGACGGCACCGACGCCGAGCAGACCGACGGCCTCTCGGCGGCACGGGCGGTCGAGCTGCTCGAGGACTACGCCCGAGACAAGACGCCGTTTTTCCTGGCGGTCGGGTTCTACCGGCCGCACACGCCCTATGTCGCGCCAAAGCAGTGGTTCGACGAACACCCGCGGGACACCGTCACGCTGCCGGTGGTGCCGGCCGACCACGACGCCCGCGTGCCCCCCGCGGCGGTCGCCAGCCGCTCCAAGGAGCAGGTGCGGCTCGTGGGCGACCTCGGCCGCGAGGCCCTGCAGGCCTACCGGGCCGGCGTGTCGTTCGTCGACGCGCAGGTCGGCATCGTCCTCGACGCCCTCGACCGGCTCAGGCTCCGCGACGACACGATCGTCGTCTTCACGAGCGACCACGGCTACCACCTGGGCGAGCACGGCCTCTGGCAGAAGCGGAGCCTCTTCGAGGAGAGCGCTCGCGTCCCGCTGGTGATCGCCTCCCCGGGCGGCCGCGCCGGCGTCGCGCCGGAACATACTGTGGAACTCGTCGACGTGATGCCGACGGTCTGCGACCTCGCGGGGGTGCCCGTGCCGGCCGGCGGCGACGGCCGCAGCCTGGCGGCGCTCGTCCGCGGCGATACGGCGGCGGCCCGAAACTTTTCCGACCGACCGGCGTTCACGGAGGTGCAGTTCGCGAAGGTCAGCGGCGTGAGCATGCGGAGCGGACAGTGGCGGTACACGGTGTGGAACGGCGGCGCCGGCGGCCGACAGCTCTACGATCACGAGACCGACCCGCGGGAGCTCGACAACCTCGCCGACCGGCCGGAGCACGCGGCCACAGTGCAGCGGCTCGACGCCGAGATCAGGCGACACCGAAGCCCAGAGGAGCTACTGCCGTGATCGCCTCCTGGTTTGGGCGGTACGTCGGCTCGGTGACCGCGCGTGGCGCGGCCTGTGCCGTTGTGCTCGCTGCAACCGGCTGTCTGCCATCAGCCCTTGACGAACCGCAGCCCGGCAGCGTGGACCGGGCGCTCCTGGGAACGTGGCTCGCCCGCGGCGACCGGCTCGAGCAATGCATGGTCGACGGCGTGGAGTACGGTCCGGGCACGCGGCAGTCGACCTACCTCCTCGCCGCGCTGGACGACCGGTCGTACCAGATCACGTCGCTCACGTACTATGCTTCGGATGACGGTCGGCTCGTGCCGATGGCCGAGGGGCGACTCGGCGGATTGTCCCAGTGGCGGGCGTGGCTCGTGCCACTTGCCGGTCGGCGGTATCTCGTCTGCCGTCGCATCGAGATCGCCGCACCGCGAGACCCGCAGTTCGCCGCGGCTCCCGCTGACGGGTTTCCCACCTTCGAGCTGGAAGCGTTGTCGCCTGAATCCTGCCGACTGTCGGGTGTCGTGCCCGGGGCCATGCTCGGCAAGCTCGCCGAGGCCCGCACCCCGGACGATCGTACCGCCGTGGCAGCGGCGTATCCGCCGGCGGAGCTGAGACGATTGATCGCCGCGGATCCCGACGCGGCCACGCCAGAGGACATGGCAATCACGGTCCATCGCATGCGGGCATCGACCGAACCGCACGTGCAGCAGGTGCTCGAGGCCTTTCATCTCGTCAATCCGGCCGACCGGCCGAAGAAGTTCACGCCAGCCGAGGGAAACGGGACATGACAACGACGTGCCGACACATGACGCTGCTCGCGTGCCTCATCACGGCCGGACTGGCTGCGCCGACGGCCGCGGCTCCGGCCGCCGCGCGGCCCAACGTGCTCGTGATCCTCGCTGACGACCTGGGCTACTCCGATCTCGGCGCCTATGGCGGCGAGATCGACACGCCGCACCTGGACCGGCTGGCCCGCGGCGGCCTGCGGTTCACGCAGGGCTACAACACCGCCCGCTGCTGGCCCTCGCGGGCGGCGCTGCTCACCGGCTACTACCCGCAGGCGATCCGGCGCGACGCCCTGCCCGGGGCCAAGGGGGGAGGCAAGGGGGAGCGGCCTGGCTGGGCGCGGCTCCTGCCGGAGTTGCTCAGCACCGCGGGCTACCGCAGCTACCACTCCGGCAAGTGGCACGTCGACGGCGAGCCGCTGCGGCAGGGGTTTGACCGCTCGCTGCAGATCGAGGGCGGGCAGAATGACTACTTCGACCCCGACGGGATCACGGTCGACGGCGCGCCGATCGCAGGCAAGAAGGATTTCTACGTCACGACCGCCGTCGGGGACCACGCGGTCGCATGCCTCAAAGATCATGCGGCGGCCCACGCGGACCGGCCGTTTTTCCAGTATGTCGCCTTCACGGCGCCGCACTTCCCGCTGCAGGCGCCGCAGGAGCTCGTGGCGAAGTACCGCGCGCGGTACCTGGCCGGCTGGAACGCGGTGCAGCGCACGCGGCACGAGCGCGTCCGGTCGCTGGGGCTCGTGCCCGGTCCGCTGGCGGCGCTGGAGCGGGACGTCGGCCCGCCCTACCAGCCGAATGCCGAGACGCTCGCGCGGCTGGGTGTTGGCGAGGCCGACCGGCCGCTGCCCTGGGCCGAGCTGACCGACGCGCAGCGGGCGTTCCAGGCCACGAAGATGGCGATCCACGCTGCGATGATCGACTCCATGGACCAGGCCGTCGGCAGGATCGTCGCCGAGCTCGAGGCGATTGGCCAGTTCGAGAACACGCTCATCCTCTTCGCCAGCGACAACGGCGCGTCGGCCGAGATCATGGTCCGCGGCAAGGGGCACGATCCCGCGCTGCCGCTGGGCTCCTCGGGCACCTATCTGTGCCTGGGGCCGGGCTGGTCGAGCTGCGCGAACACGCCGTTTCGCCGGCACAAGACCTGGGTGCACGAGGGGGGCATCGCCACGCCCTGGATCGTCCACTGGCCGAAGGGTTTTGCGTCGACCGGCGCGCTGCGGACGCAGCCGGTGCACCTGGTCGACGTGGCGGCCACCGTGCTCGATGTCGCCGGCGTGTCGCCGCTGCAGGAGCATGCCGGGGCGGCCGTGCCGCCGATGCACGGGCGGAGTTTTGCCCGGGCGCTTCGCGATCCTTCCGCGCCGCCGGCCCACGAATCGCTCTGGTGGTGCCACGAGGGGCATCGTGCGGTCCGCGTGGGCGATTGGAAGCTCGTCGCGGCGAAGGGTGCACCGTGGGAGCTGTATGACCTCTCGAAGGATCGTGCCGAGACGACGAGCCTCGCCGCGTCGCAGCCCGAGCGGGTCGCCGCGCTCGAGGCCGAATGGAACCGGATCGCCGCGGAGTGCCGCACGCTTGCCGGTGACGCAGACTCGGACGAAGCGGCCAAAAACCCTCGGGAACACCGCCGCGAGCGGAAGGCCGCGAGCCAGACGCAGTCGCAGCGGCAGGGCCCATCGAAGTCCCCCAACGTCGTGATCGTCTTCTGCGACGACCTGGGCTACGGCGATCCCGGCTGTTACGGCGGCCGGGCTGCGGCCACGCCGCAGATCGATGCACTCGCCCGCGATGGGGTGCGGTTCACCGACTTTCACGTGGCGCAGGCGGTCTGCTCGGCGTCGCGGACGGCGCTGCTCACCGGCTGCTACCCGAACCGGCTGGGCATCCACGGCGCCCTGGGTCCCAAGAGCAATCACGGCCTGGCCGCCGCGGAGACGACGCTCGCTGAGTTCCTGCGCGGCCGCGGCTACCGCACCGCCTGCGTCGGCAAGTGGCACCTCGGGCATCATCCGCAGTTTCTGCCCATGCGGCACGGCTTCGACGAATACTTCGGCCTGCCCTATTCCAACGACATGTGGCCGCACCACCCCGAGGCCAAGCCGGTGTCGTATCCGCCGCTGCCGCTCGTGGAGAACGACCGTGTCGTCGATCCAGACGTCACGGCCGAAGATCAGGAGACGCTCACGGCCCGGTACACCGAGCGAGCCGTGTCGTTCGTGGAGCAGGCCGGAAAAGCCGCCGACGGCCGGCCGTTTTTCCTCTACCTCGCGCACTCGATGCCGCACGTGCCGCTCTTTCGCAGCGCCGCCTTCCGCGGCACGGCGCCGGGCGGCGTCTACGGCGACGTGCTCGCGGAGATCGACGCGTCTGTGGGGAGCGTGCTCGCGGCGCTCGATCGCACGGGCCACGCCGACGACACGCTCGTGATCTTCACGAGTGACAACGGCCCGTGGCTCTCCTACGGCGACCATGCCGGCTCGGCCGGCGGGCTCCGCGAGGGGAAGGGGACGACGTTCGAGGGGGGGCACCGCGTGCCCTGCGTGGCGCGGCTGCCGGGCCGGATCCCGGCCGGCACGGTCTGCGACGCGCCGCTGATGACGATCGACATCCTGCCCACGGTCGCCGGGCTCACCGGCCCGCCACTGCCGACCGACACGGAAGGCTTTTGCACGGTCAATGGAAAGCGAATCGACGGCCACGACCGCTGGCCGCTCTTCCTCGGGCACACGCCGTCGGCCGATGCCACCCCGGCGGTCTATTCGTTCTGGTTTGGCGACAACGAGCTGCAGGCCGTCCGCGAGGGCCGCTGGAAGCTCTTCCTGCCGCACACGGCGCGGGCGCTCGAGGACCGCGCGCCGGGCTCGGGGGGCACACCCGCCGGCTACGAGCCGCTCAAGGTGCGCCGGGAGCTCTACGACCTCGCCGCCGATGCCGGCGAGAAGCTGGACGTCGCCGCGCAGCACCCTGAGATCGTCGCCCGGCTCGAGGCGCTCGCCGAGCGGAGCCGGGCGGAGCTCGGCGACCGGCTCACGGGTCGCACCGGCACGGGCGTGCGTCCCGCCGACACCGTCACCGCCGTGCCCGAAAAGCCCGCAGCGGAGCAGGCTGCCGCCGGTTCCGTGAGTGCCGCGGCAGCCGGCGCGGCAGCCCCGCGCCGTCGGCCGAACATCATCTACGTGATGACCGACGACCAGGGCTACGGCGACATCGCCGCCCACGGCAATCCCGTGCTGAAGACGCCGCACCTCGACCGGCTCCACCGCGAGAGCGTGCGGCTCACGGAGTTTCACGCGAGCCCCACCTGCTCCCCGACGCGGTCGGCCCTCATGACAGGGCGGCACGAGTTTCGCTCTGGCATCACGCACACGATCCTCGAGCGCGAGCGGCTCGTCCTCACGGCCACGACGCTGCCGCAGGTGCTCAAAGCTTCCGGCTACACGACCGGCATCTTCGGCAAGTGGCACCTGGGCGACGAGGACGAGTATCAGCCCGGCCGTCGCGGATTCGACCGCGTCTTCATCCACGGCGCCGGCGGCATCGGCCAGACCTACCCGGGCAGCTGCGGTGACGCGCCGGGCAACAGCTACTTCAATCCCGTGATCCGCAGCGACGGGAAGTTCGTGGCCACGCGGGGCTACTGCACCGACGTCTTCTTCAAGGAGGCGATCGACTGGATCGAGGCCCGCCACAAGGCCGGAGAGCCCTTCTTCTGCTACGTCACGCCGAACGCCCCGCACGGCCCGCTCGACTGCCCGCCCGGTTCCGACGCCGCGCCGCTGGCCCGCCTCGAGGCGGCGGGACTCGGCCCGCCGAACAAGCGGGCCGACATCGCGAAGTTCTACGGGATGATCGAGAACATCGACACGAACATGGGCAAGCTCCTGCGGAAGCTCGACGACCTGGACATCGCCGACGACACGCTTCTCGTCTTCACGACCGACAACGGCACGGCCACCGGGCAGTCGGTGTTCAACGACGGGATGCGGGGGGCGAAGGGGTCACCCTGGCGGGGCGGCACCCGCGTGCCGAGCTTCTGGCGGTGGCAGGGCGGGCTGCCCGCGGGAGTCGACGTGCCCGCTGTCACGGCCCACATCGACGTTTTTCCCACGCTCTGCGAGCTGGCCGGCGCCACGGTCCCGGCGGATGTCGCGGCGAAGGTCGAGGGCCGCAGCCTCGTGCCGCTGTTGCGCGACAAGGCCGCCGCCTGGCCCGATCGACCGCTCTTCACGCACGTCGGCCGCTGGGACCGGGGCCAGGCCGCCGAGAGTGCCTACCGCAACTGCCGTATTCGCGAGGGAAAGTGGTCGCTCGTCAACGTGAAGAATGCGGCCGCCGCCTGGGAGCTCTACGACGTCGCCGTCGATCCGGGGGAGAAGAGCGACGTGGCACAGCAGCATCCGGATCTCGTGGCCAAGCTGGCCGGCGCGTACGACCGCTGGTGGCGGAGCGTGCAGCCCGACCTCGTCAACGAAAACCTCGACGGCCCGGCAGAGAACCCGTTCGCGACGGCCTATTGGCAGCAGATGGGGGGCAAGCCCACCGCCATCGACGTCTCCTACGGCCCGCACCCCAAGCAGAAGCTGCACTTCTGGAAGAGCCCCAAGGCGTCGGCCGAGATGCCGGCGCCGCTGCTCTTCTTCATCCACGGTGGCGGCTGGCAGGGGGGCGACCGATTCAGCGGCCTCTCTGGGATGCTGCCAAAGATGCTCGAATCGGGCGTCTCGGTGGCGTCGGTCGAGTACCGGTTCATCAGCGAGGCGCTCGCCGAGAAGATCGATCCGCCGGTCGACGCGCCGCTCTCGGATGCGGCCCGGGCGCTCCAGACGGTGCGGAGCCGGGCGGCCGAGTGGCAGTTCGACCCGCGACGCGTGGCCGCCAGCGGCGGCTCGGCGGGCGCCTGCTCGAGCCTGTGGCTGGCGTTCCACGACGACATGGCCGAGCCCGCGAGCCCCGACCCGGTCGCGCGAGAGTCGACGCGGCTGCTCGCCGCCGCGGTCACCGGCGCCCAGACGACGCTCGACCCCGCGCAGATGAAGGAGTGGACGCCCAACAGCCGCTACGGCGGCCACGCCTTCGGCTTCATGCCAAGCCCCGAGCAGCGCGACACCCAGTTCGCGGCGTTTCTCGACGCCCGTGACCGGCTGCTGCCCGTGATCAACAGGTACTCCCCCTACGCGCTCGTCACCGCCGACGATCCGCCGGTCTACCTCTTCTACGGCACCCCGCCGGCGCTCGGGCAGGAGGAGAAGGACCCGACCCATACGGCGAATTTCGGCGTGAAGCTCAAGGAGCGGCTCGATCAGGCGGGCGTGGCCTGCGAGCTGGTCTATCCCGGCGCCCCCGACGTGAAGCACGCGACGGTCGCCGAATATATGCTGAATGTGCTCGCTCCCGGCCAGTGAATCTGGCACGTGAACGTGGCAATTGAACCTGCACAGTGAACCCGGACAGTGAAGGAGACCGTCGCATGCGTGCAGGATCAGCGTCACTGTTTCTGTCGCTCGTGGCAGTGACGCTGGCCGCCGCCGCGGGTGCTGCTGATGCCCCGGCCGGTGCGCCGGACGCAGCCCGGCGGCCGAACATCGTCTTCTTCCTCTGCGACGATCTCGGCATGGGCGACATCTCCGCGCTCGGCTCGAAAGAGATCCGCACGCCCAACATCGACAGGCTCTTCGCGCGGGGCACGCAGCTCACGCGGCACTGGGCCGGCAACGCCGTCTGCGCCCCCAGCCGCTGCGTGCTGATGACCGGCAGGCACCCGGGCCATGCGGTCGTGCGGAGCAACCGCGAGGCGAAGCCCGAGGGGCAGGCGCCGATGCCGGCCGGCACCGTGACGCTGACGGGCGTTCTCCACGACGCCGGCTATGCGACCGGTGGGTTTGGCAAGTGGGGACTCGGCGGGCCGGGAAGCGTGTCCGACCCGATCGCCTGCGGCTTCGACGAATTCTTCGGCTACAACTGCCAGCGGGAGGCCCACAGCTTCTATCCCGACCATCTCTGGGACGGCCGGGAGCGGGTGGAGCTCGACGGGAAGACCTACTCGGCCGACCTCATCGCCGGAAAGCAGCTGGAGTTCGTCCGCCGGCACGCCGGCCGGCCGTTCTTTCTCTACGTGCCGACGACAGTGCCGCATATGGCCCTGCAGGTGCCCGCCGACGAGCCGTCGCTGGCCGACTACGCGCAGCAGTTCGCGGATGAGCTGCCCTACAACGGCGGCAAGGGCTACATCCCCTGCGAGCGGCCGCTGGCGACCTACGCGGCGATGATCACGAGGATGGACCGCGAACTGGGCAGGATCATCGCGCTGCTCGAGGAGCTCGGCATCGCCGACGACACGATCTTCGTCTTCTCGAGCGACAATGGCGCCACCTTTCCCGGCGCCGGCGGCCTCGACACCGCGCGGCTCGCGAGCAACGCTCGGATGCGAGGCTGGAAGGCCTCGCCATACGAGGGCGGCCTGCGGGTGCCGACGGTCGCCGTCTGGCCGGGGAAGATTCCTGCCGGACGCACGATCGAAGCTCCCACCGGTTTTGAGGACTGGCTGCCGACGCTGCTCGATCTGGCCGGCCTCGCCGACCGGATCCCGCAGGGGCTCGACGGCACGAGCGTCGCCGGCCCGCTCCGCGGGACGTCGGCCGCTGCCATGGAGCGGATGCTCTACCGTGAGCTGACCGAGAAGAACTGGCAGGCTGCCCTGCAGGGCAAGTGGAAGGCGGTGCGTCGGGCGGCCGCCAAGAACGCCGCCGAGCCCCTTCCCACGGAGCTCTACAACCTCGCGGCCGATCCCACGGAGTCGCACGACGTCGCCGCCGACCATCCCGACGTCGTGAGAAAGATGGAGGCGATCCTCGCCCGTGAGCACGTGCCGCATCCCGACTGGCGGCTCCCCCTGGTGGATGGCCTTGCGAGTGACAAGCCGGCGGCCGCCGGTGAAAAAGCCGCCGCTGAGACGAAGGCCACGCGGCGTCCAAGTGTCCTTGTGATCCTGAGCGACGACCAGCGGGCCGACACGATCCACGCGGTGGGCAATCCGGCGATCAGGACGCCGGCGCTCGATGCGCTCGTGGCGCGGGGGGCGGTCTGCAGCCGGACCTACTGCATGGGGAGCATGCAGGGGGCCGTCTGCGTGCCCAGCCGCGCGATGATGCTCTCCGGCCGGTCGCTCTTCCGCATCGACGAGCAACTGCGAGACTGCGACACCTGGCCGGAGGCTTTTGGCCGGGCCGGCTACCGGACGTTCCTCACGGGCAAGTGGCACAACGGCGGCCCCTCGGCCACGCGGTGCTTCGCCGCGGGTCGCAACGTCTTCTTCGGCGGGATGCACGACCAGCTCGCCGTGCCCGTCGTCTCGTTTTCCGATCACGGCGAACCGGTGAAGGCCGCTGCGACGGGCACCCACTCCTCGGAGCTCTTCGGGAACGCCGCCGTGGAGTTCGTCGAGTCGCTCGGTGACGAGCCGTTCTTCGCCTGGGTGGCGTTCACGGCGCCGCACGACCCCCGGCAGCCGCCGGCGGGCTTTCGCGAGCGGTTCGTCGGCCACGAGCCGCCGCCGCCGGCCAACTTCCTGCCGGAGCATCCCTTCGACAACGGCGAGCTGGCGATCCGCGACGAAAAACTGCTCGGCTGGCCGCGGACCCGGGAGGCGATCTCGCGGGAGCTCGCCGACTACTACGCCTGCATCGAGGGGATGGACGCCCAGATCGCGCGGATCGTGGCGGCGCTCGAGAAGAAGGGACGGCTGGCCGACACGGTGGTCCTCTTCACGAGCGACCACGGCCTGGCGTTGGGCAGCCACGGCCTGCTCGGCAAGCAAAACCTCTACGAGCATTCGATGCGGCCACCGGCCGTCATCGCCGGCCCGGGCGTGCCCGGGGCCACGCGCACGCCGGCCCTCTGCTATCTCCACGACCTCGTGGCGACGGTCGGCGACCTCGCGGGCGTCGCCCCACCGGCCGACAGCGACTGCACAAGTCTCGTGCCGGTGCTTCGTGGCGAGATGGCCGCGGTGCGGCCGGAGCTGCTCCTGGCCTACCGCGATGTCCAGCGGGCGTTGGTCACGCCGGAGTGGAAGCTCATCGAGTATCCGGCGGCGGGACGGACGCAGCTTTTTCATGTGGCCAAGGATCCTGACGAACTCGTCGATCTCGCCGCGGAACCGGCCGACCGTGGCCGACGGTCCGAGCTCGACGGGCGGCTCGAAGCGGCCCAGCAGGCGGCGGGCGACCCGCTCCTCGACAGGCAGCGGAAGCCGCGGCGCAGGAAGGCCGGGTGACGCGCGTGCCGTTCATGCCGGGGCCGCCAGACCGAGGATTGTTTTGAGAAAGGGAGTGTCCGTATGCGTCGTAGTCTCGTGATCGTCGTGGCGATCGTGCTCGCGATCGGGTCGTCGCCCTGGATGCCCTCCGCCGCTGCGGCCGACCCGCGGCCCAACGTCGTGCTCGTGCTGGCCGACGACCTCGGCTACGGCGAGCTCGGCTGCTACGGCAACGCCGCGGCCATCACGCCGCACCTCGATCGCTTTGCGGCCGAGGGCCTGCGGCTGACCGACTGCCACTCGGCCGGCAGCGTCTGCTCGCCGTCGCGGTCGGCGCTGCTTACCGGCAGGCATCCCTACAGAAACGGCGTCTTCACCTGGATCCCGGAGGGCAGCCCGATCCACCTGCGGACGAGTGAGCACGCCCTGCCCAAGCTCCTTCACGCGGCGGGCTACGACACCTGCCACGTCGGCAAGTGGCACCTGAATGGGCTCTTCAACGATCCCGCCCAGCCGCAGCCCTCCGACCACGGCTATGCCTGGTGGCTCGGCACCCAGAACAACGCCGCCCCGAGCCACGCCTTTCCGGAGAACTTCGTCCGCAACGGCCAGTCCGTGGGGAAGGTCGAAGACTATTCCGCCCCGTTCATCGCCCGGGAGGCGGTGACCTGGCTCGAGACGAAGCGGGATCGGACGAAGCCTTTTTTTCTCGCGGTCTGGGCCCATGAGCCGCACTACCCGATCGCGTCGGCCGAGCGGTACGAGAAGCAGCATGCGAGGATCGCCGACGCCGAGGAGCGGACCTACCGGGCGAACGTCACGCAGCTCGACGACGCCTTCGGGACGGTGATGAAGTCGCTCGACGCGCTCGGGCTCACGGAGAACACGCTGGTCATCTTCACCAGCGACAATGGCCCCGAGGGGGACGGCACGAAGGGGCCGGGCCGCGGCCTGGCGGGGGACCTGCGCGGCCGCAAGCGGTCGATGTACGAGGGGGGACATCGCGTGCCGGGGATGGTCCGCTGGCCCGCGAGGATCAAGCCCGGGACCACGAGCGACCTGCCGGTGGTGGGCAGCGACTTTTTCGTGACGATGCTGGCCGCTGCGGGCGTCGCCCCGGCGGCCGATCGGAAGCTCGACGGCACGAGCCTTCTGCCGCTCCTTTCCGGCGGCGGCGTGGACCGGCGGGTGCCGCTCTACTGGCGGTGGGGCGGGAAGGTGGCCTACCGCGAGGGCGACTGGAAGATCGTCGTCGACGAGTCGCTCGAGAAGCCCGAACTCTACGACCTCGCCGCCGACAGAGCCGAGGCACACGACCTCGCCGCGCGGGAGCCCGAGCGGCTCGCGGCGATGATGGCCCGCCTGCGGGCACACACCGCCGAGATCGAGGGTGAGGGGCCCGACTGGTGGCGGACCGAGCCGACGAACGGACGCGAGAGGAAGCCCGCGAAGCAGTCGCAGCCGAGGCGGAAGGACGCGGCATAGCCCGCGCCGGCGCTGGCGGTGCTACACTCGTCGACCGCGGCGCCGTCATCGTGGCGGTCCACCACCAGGGGAGGCAGGCATGGTTGGAGAGGAATCGAGGAAGTCGTCCCGCCCCGGAAGTGCCGCGAACAGGATCGGCCTGGCGCTCTTCTGGGTCTACGTGCTGCTCTACGCGGGCTTCATGGGCCTCGTGCTCTTTCGCCCCGACCTGCTCTCGCTGCGTCCCTTTGGCGGTGTGAACCTCGCCATCGCCTACGGCATGGGCCTGATCGCAGGAGCATTCCTGCTGGCCATCATCTACATGGCCGCCTGCCGCGCCGTCGAGGGCGGCGGCCGTCCGCCGCGGGTCTGAGCCGCCGCCGCGCCATCCCGCCAGGAGTCCCCAGTCGATGCTCTACGAGACCTCCGCCCCCGCCATCGCGATCTTCGCCGCGTTCGTGCTCGGCGTCGTCGGCCTGTCGTTCTATCTGGGCCGCAAGGGGCAGTCGGCCCAGGGCTACTACGCCGCCCACGGCGAGATCCCCTGGTTCGTCAACGGCATCGCCTTCGCGGGCGACTACCTCTCGGCGGCGTCGTTCCTCGGCATCTGTGGGATGATCGCCTTCAACGGCTACGACGGCTTCCTCTACTCGATAGGCTTCCTGGCCGGCTGGATCGTGGCGCTGTTCGTGATCGCCGAGCCGATCAAGGCGCTCGGGAAGTTCACGTTCGCCGACGCCCTCGACAGCCGGTTCAACAGCCGCGGCATCAAGCTCGCGGTGGCGATCTCCACGCTCGTCGTGAGCATCTTCTATCTGATCCCGCAGATGGTGGGTGCTGGCGACCTGATCGTGCCGCTGCTCGGCCTGCCGCATGCCGTCGGCGTGATCCTCGTGGGCGTGGCCGTGACGCTGATCGTGGTCACCGCCGGCATGGTCTCGACGACCTGGGTGCAGTTCATCAAGGGCTCGCTCCTGGTCTTCTTCTGCGGCATCCTCGCCGCGATGATCCTGAACCGCGGCCTCTCGGTCGCCACCGGACTCGCCGCCGACCTCACGCCGCAGGTGCGGACGGTCGCTCCCGACGGCCGGGTGCTCGTCGACGGCACGCCGCAGACGAAGGACCACGACCTGCGGCCGGTGGGCACGATCAAGGCGCTGCCCGATCGCTACGCCGGGAAGACGTCCACGGGGCCGCTGCGGCCGCTGGAGTACCTCGGCGTGCTCGAGGATTCGACGGTCGTCACCTGGTCGGCCAAGAAGCACGTCGACGAGGCCGGCACCCACACCACGTTCACGCCGGTCGAGCGGAAGG
>JBILVO010000096.1:0-15708 GCA_044370415.1 Pirellulales bacterium | reverse complement strand
CCCGATTCGGCGAGCATCCTGTAGCCCTCGCCGATGAGCAGGTCGCCGACGTTGAGCGCGACCGGCACGCCGTGGGCGCCGCAGAGCGTCGGCTGGCCGTACCGCTCGAAGTCGCCGTCCTCGATGTCGTCGTGCACGAGCGATGCCTTGTGGAAGCACTCGACCGCGATCGCGATCCGCCGGATCGTGTCGTCGTCGGCCGCGTTGTCACCAGCAGCGTCGCCGTTGCGCCGCAACGCCTCGTAGACGGCGGCCGCCAGGAATGGCCGCCACCTGTTGCCGCCGACGGCCAGCCAATCGCGGCCGATCTCCTCCGCGTGCCCGGTCGGCGGCCCCATCAGCCGGTCGATCGCCGGCCGCTCGAACCAGGTCCGCACCCGGTCGTGCAGTCCGCCGAGGTCGAGCCGTCGCGAGCGGTCGGCCGCCTCCAGGTGGATGTAGTCCCAGACCCAGTCGACGTCGACCGTCGTGTCGATACAGTCGTCCTGCAGGAGCGGCACGGCCACGGCGGGAATCGCGGCGGCCTGCACGTGCGGAAACGTCTTCTCGAGCACCGGCATGCAGCTCACGCCCACGATCGCCTCGATCCGGCCGGTCTGCACCATCGCCATCACCAGGGCCGAGCCCTCGGCGACGAGCACCGCATAGCCGAGCCGCTCCGCCTCCGCCTGGAAGTCCTGGATCGAGCAGAGGCCGCACTGCTTGCAGAGCAGCCCGAACTCATCGAACGGCGCCGGGCAGCGGTTCTCCTCCCGCAGGCACTTGGGCATGAGGAGCAGCCGGCGTTCGAACGGCACGGCGGCGAGCGCGTCCCGCCACGACTCGTTGTTGACGGTGACGACGGCGTAGTCGAGGTGGGTTTCGTCGAGCCCCGCCTCGGACAGCGCGGCGAGGGCCCGGCGGCGGAGCTCGTCCATGCCCAGGGGAGGCACGGCCTTCTCGCGGTCCATGCCCCGCCGGATGGCATCGCGCAGGGCGTCGCGGGCGGACTTCGTCTGGGGAATGCCTGGCTGCGGCGGCCGCGACCGGATGACGGCCGGCGGCACCGGCGGCGGCAGGATCGCCAGCTCGATCGACGCCGGGTTGCCTATGGACATCGCGTGCACCTCTCCAGGGAAGTTTCCAGTATGCCCGCCGGCGCGGGCTTCGTCAGGCCGATGGGCCTCTGGCAGCGGCGGCAGCGGCCTCTTTCGCGGCCGCGGCCCGCGCCGCGGCCGCCTCGGTGCGGCGCTGGATCTCCTCGGGGGAGGGCAGGGCGTCGAGCACCTCCCGCGGGATCTGGGCGGCGTCGGCGAGCTTCGTCAGGCACCGCCGCCGCTCGGCCAACGCCTGGTCGGCGCTCCGCTCCTTGGAGAACCGGGCCTTGGCGTCGGCGCTCCGCTCCCGCAGCTTCGCGTAGATGTCGCCGCCGAGGAGCGCCGAGATGTCGACCTTCATCTTCTCCCGGTGCAGGTCGGCCTCCAACACGGGCCCGCCATCGATCGGGCCGGCGTGATACTTGGGGAACATGATCGCCACCTCCGGGCAGACCCGGGAGCAGGCGGGGCAGTTCACCTTGCAGTTGGCCGGGTTCTCCACGCGGAGCGTGTGCTCGGCCGACACGCCGTAGACGTCGAAGAGGCAGAAGCTCAGGCACTGCATGCAGTTGGTGCACCGCGCCGTGTCGATCACCGGGAACCAAGGCTTCCAGGTGTCGGCGGTGTTGGCGGCGGCCACCCCGGCCTGGGCGGCCTCCGGCGGCCGGTTCATCGGCCGCGCGCCCCGGGCCGCCTCGACGACGGCCACCGCCTCGTCGACGGTCATCCCCGCGATGCTCCGCACCTGCACGTCATGGCGGCCGCCGTCATCGGCGACCGCGGGCGGCGGGCCCGCGAACCGGCCGATCACGACGAGCGCGGCGTCGGCGATCAACCCGGCCGCGCCGGCCCCGGCTCGCGTGACCGCATAGCCGCGGTCGAGCAGCGCCGCGAAGAGCCGCGTGCGATCGGACGGCGGCAGCGGCCCGGCGCCGACGCCCTCGTAGACGACCACCCGCGGCGGCAGCGGCGCGGAGGCGATCATGACGCGTCTCCCGCGATCGGCTGCGGCGCCGCGAGCACGCCGGCCAGCACGGTCTCAGCCGAGTCGGTCCGCATGTTGAGGATCTCCACGCCCTCCTTCGGCAGCGGCGCATCCGCCAGCACGAAGAGCCCCTGCACCGCCCGCGGCCAGCAGGCGGCGATCCGCAGCGTGCCCGTGCCGCGGGCGAGCTCCGCCAAGTGCGGGTCGCGGCGGGCGGCCATCTCACAGAGGTCGGGCACCATCTCGAAGCCGCGGTCCGCCTCCGCGAGGCCGTCAAGCACGGCGTCCTTCACGGCGGCCGGCACGACCTGCGCGTAGGCGCAGCGGCAATAGAGGATGCGGACACCGTCGGCCCGCCCGGCGTTCCCGTGCTGCTCGCGGTCGGTCATGGGTGCACCCTGGCGGCGGCCTGGTACGTGCCGAAATCGTTGAACCAGTACCGTTTGGCGAAGCGATACATCCAGTGCTCCTCGGGCAGTTCGCGGCCGGGCAGATCCTGGCTCGACCGCGGCGTCATCGCCAGCAGCTCCTGCCGGGCGGTGCCCCGCTGGGTCGTGTCGCGGGCGCCGTGCCGGTCGGCGATCTCCAGCACGAGCTTGGGGTTCTCGAGCATCACGCAGCCGCGGCTGTGGCCCGCGGCCGCCTCGCGCATCTCCTGCAGAAACGCCGACTGCGTCACCTGGTCGAAGAAGGAGGCGGAGCGGTCGACGTGCTCCACCGCCAGCTGGATGATCGGGCAGGGCTCGATGCCCCCCGACGGGCCGACGTGGTGCGTGAGGCCCACCGCCATCGGGCAGAGGGCCCGCCCCTGGTCGTCGTAGTAGGCGTCGACGATCGCGATCGGCAGCCGCGCCCGCTGCTCCACCACGAACCGCCGCACGCGCAGGAGCTCGTCGGGCGTGAGCGCCAGCTCCGGCGACGCCTCGGGCCCCACCGGGCGGTAGCCGTGGAACCAGGCGTAGTGCACGCCCATGTCGATGAGCCGCTCGAGCCACGCAGTGGTGAGCAGCGTGTCGATGTTCGACCGGCAGAGGCTCGTGGCCACGCCCGTGATCAGCCGCGCCTCGAGGCAGAGCTCGAGGCCGCGGAGCGACCGGTCGAGCACCTGCCGTCCGCCGCGGCGGACGTCGCTCACCGCCGCGTCACCCTCGATGCTGACCAGCGGCGTGGCGTTGCCCAGCTTCCGCAGCCGGCGGGCGATGTCGGGCGTGATCAGCTGGCCGTTGGTGAAGATCTGGAAGTAGCAGTCGGTGTGGGCCGCGAGCAGATCGAGCAGCCGCGGGTGGAGAAACGGCTCGCCCCCCAGGAGCCCGAAGAAGACGTTGCCGTGCGCCTTGGCGTCGCGGACGATCGCGTCGAGCTCCTCGAAGGGCACCATCGTCCGCGGCGCCTGCACGTCGACCCAGCAGCCCTGGCACTTGAGGTTGCAGGAGTTGATCACCGAGAGGTGGAGGAACGGCGGGAAGACGACGCCCCGCCGCAGCCGCGCCTTGAACCGCTCCACCGCGATCAGCCCCTTGACGCCGAAGTTCCAGCCGAACTTCCAGAGGCAGTTGGGCGCCACGGAGGAGAGCATGTGGCCGGCCATCCGCGGCAGGATCATGGGCATGGCTCGCATGGCGGAGACGTCATCCGGGAAAGCGGGACGGTCGTTATACCCGCGCCGCGATCCGGTGCGTGGGCACCGGCCGGCCGGGGCGGAAGTGCTCGAGGTGCAGGATCTCGTGCGGCCGGCCCGCCACACAGGCGGCCACCGCCCCCCGCACCGCCCGCTCGAGCTCCGCCGGGTCGGCCTCCGCCCGCAGGTTCACGAGCAGCCGGCCGATGTCGACGGGCTCCGCCAGCCGGTGCGACGCCACGGCGGCGTCGGCCGTCCGCACGACGTTGGCCGCCGCCAGCTCGTAGGGATCCCCCTCCACCGAGAGCGTGCCCTTCAGGTGCGCGATCTCGCGGCCATCGGCCGCCAGCCTGGCGCGGATGTCGGCGAGGAGCGTGGCGAGCAGCTCGTTGCCGTCGAACTCGGCCGCGTCGGCCGCGCCGATCCTGACCTCGGCGTTGAGCCAGCCGAGCAGCGACTCGCCGAGGGCGTAGCGGTCGTAGTCGATTTCGGCGATCGCCGCGGCGGCGGTCGTGCCGGCGAGCAGCCGCTCGAACCAGGGGTCGAGCCCCATGCCGTCGCGGGCCGAGCAGCTGAGGATCTCCGCCCGCGGATTGACCGCGGCGAGCGCGGCCCGCAGCCGTTCCAGACGCGGGGCGTCGACCAGGTCGCACTTGTTGACGACGACGACCTCCGCCTCCTCCAACTGCTTGCGGTAGATGTAGCCGACGTGCTCAGAGAGCCTCGCTGTGGCGAGTCCGAGCACCCGCTCCGCCCGCAGCGGGTCGACGACCACGCTCATCGGCGCCACGGCGAAGCGGTCGCCGTAGATCTGCTCCAGCGGCAGCGTGACAGTCGCCACGAGGTCGGTGCAGCTGCCGACCGGCTCGGCCACGAGCACGTCGGGCGCGGTCTCCCGCACCAGCGCCTCGGCCGCCTCGACGAGCGACGTGAACCGGCAGCAGAAGCAGCCGCCGACGATCTCCTCGACCGGCATGCGGTGGGCGGCGGCCAGCGCCGTGTCGACGAGCCCGCCTCCCTGGTCGTTGGTGATCAGTCCCACGCGGAGGCCGCGGCCGGTGAGCCACTCCGCCAGCCGCAGGATCGACGTCGTCTTGCCGGCGCCGAGGAAGCCGCCGACCATCACGTACCGCGAGCGTCTGTCAGCCATCGTCATCGTGGTGCTCTCCCGAGATGCCGCCGTTGGCGTGTCCGTCGCCGTCACTATAGCGGGAGGCCTGCAGCCGATCGATCGTCGCGGTGAGCAGTTCGACGTACCCGTGCACGTCGAGGTGGCCCGGCATCGGCGTGCCGTACACCGCGTAGAGCCAGCCCGCGCCGTAGGGATCGGAGTGCGTCAGGCAGGCCTCGGCCGTGAGGGCCGGGTTGGCGGCCTCGAACCGGCCGTCGACCACGCAGAAGAGGTCGCTCACCGCCTTGAACCCCTCGACGGTGCCCAGCCGCTGGCCGCCCGCGACCTCGTCCCCAGGCTTCACCTCGAGCAGCATCTCCACCAGCTCACCGAGCATCCGCGTGGCGAACTTCGTGAAGCCGACGTGCCACAGCCGCGGGGCGTCGTCGGCCGCATCCGCCGCCGGGGTGGCCACGGGCCGCAGCCAGAAGTGCGACGCCGAGTAGCGGCAATCGACAGGGAACCGCGCCGAGAAGTGGGCGTGCCGGAAGCGGACGGATTCCATGGTCGCGATGCTACTCCCGTGCCCGCGGCAACCGCAACGCTCCACACCCGGCCGCGGCGTAGAGGCCGCACGGCTCTCGCCGGACTTCCCGCTCGGCGACCGGCTCAGCAACTCGATCGCGCGGGCCGGGCTGCAGTCCCGCCTGCATCGAGCGCTGGGCGGCATGCCGGCGGCTTCGCCGCGGCGTTCGTCATGACGAACGCCGCCCCAGTCACCGGCCCACCGGCGGCGTCACCGGTTTCCGCCGCCTTTCTTCCCGGCGCGGCGGCGAGGCTGCTGCCGCCGGTCGCCCTGGCGGCGGCCGTGCTCGCCGTGGCGATCTGGCCGTTCACCGCCGCCTGCGACTGGGGGCGGGAGCAGCCGCCGCTGCAGACGTCTCGCGCCGCAGCCGGTCGAGCAGCCGGCGGATGTCGGCCGGCAGCAGGCTCTTGAACCGCAGATCCTGCCCGGTCTCCGGATGCACGAAGCCAAGCTCGGCGGCGTGGAGCATCACCCGCAGGGCGTCCGAGGTGTCCTCGACCTTCATGCCGCGCGGCGCCGCGTAGACCCGCTCGCCGCACACCGGGTGGCCGATCTCCGCCAGGTGGATGCGGATCTGGTGTGTGCGGCCCGTCTCGAGCCGGCACTCCACGAGCGTGAACGCGTCGCCGAGGTGCTCCACGGGCTGCACGTGGGTCACCGCCGGCTTCCCCTCCTCGGTGCCGGAGGATCCGCGCCGACCGTCGCCGCGATCGCGGAGGAGGTTCGTGCGGATCGTGCCCGCGCCGACGCGGCCGACGCAGATGGCGAGGTAACGACGGTGCGTGGTGTGGGCCCGGAACTGCTCGGCGAGGATCCGCTCGGCCGGCACGGTGCGGGCGAAGACGACCAGGCCGCTCGTCTCCCGGTCGATGCGATGCACGGCCCGCACCGGCGGCACGCGACGGGGCTTGCGGCCGCGGCCGCCGTGCTGCGCGAGCAGGTGCCGTGCGATCGCGTCGGGCACCATCTCGTCGAGCGTCGGCTGCACCTGCCGCCGCCGCGCCGGCCATGACCGTTCTTCGCTGTGTCGCGTGGTGGTGACGCCGGTCGGCTTGTCGACCACGACCACCTGCTCGTCGAGGTGCACGACCCGCACGTCGTCGGGCTGCGGCGGCGCGGCGGCCGCCGCCGGAAGCACCTTCACGACCTCGCCGTCTTTGAGCCGCCGGGCCGCGTCGGTGCAGATGTTGCCGTGGATCATCACGTGACGCGACCGCACGAGCTTCTGCACCCGCGACCAGCTCGCCGCGCCGGCTCCGCCTCCCGCTCCCGGGCCGCCGAGCCGCGCGCGCAGAAACGCCGCGAGGGTCAGACCGCGGTCGGCCGTGGTGACGTGCAGGACGGTGCCGGTGGCAGGCTTCATGCAACGAGTTTATCACGGGCGTCCGCGGCGGCTGGCACGGCCTGGCGCCGCCGCCACGACGTTGTGACCGCGGTCGCCCCTGACTACGCTGTGCCTCCGCTCCGGTCGTCGGGGCGGCACGTCCGCCACCCCGCTCCCGCGGCCCGCCCCGCCCCCCGCCCACGGCACCGCCATGAACCTCGGCTATGAGGCACAGGCCCTGGCGGCGATCCTCGCCGTGGTCGTCGCGCTCTGGGTGACCGAGGCCCTGCCGCTGCCGGTGACGGCGCTCCTGGGCGTCGTGGCCTGCATCGTCGCCGGGGTCGCGCCCGCGAAGACCGTCTTCCGGCCGTTCTCCGATCCGATCATCTTCCTCTTCATCGGCTCGTTCATGCTCGCGGAGGCGATCCGCGTGCACGGGCTCGACAGGCGGCTGGCCTTCGCCGTGCTCGGCATCCCCTGGGTGGGCGACCGGCCGTGGCGGGTGCTGGCGGCCGTGGGGTTCGTCTCGGCACTGATCAGCGCATTCATCTCCAACACGGCGACGACCGCGATGATGCTCGCGATCGCGACCGGCATCCTCGCGGCGATCGAGCACGCCTCGCGGCTCGAGCGGGACCGCAGCGGGGTCGCCGACGTCGGGCTCGATCCGCGGTTCGCCACCGGGCTGCTGTTGTGCGTGCCGTTCACGGCCTCCGTCGGCGGCCTGGCGACGCCGATCGGCACACCGCCCAACATGATCGGCATGGGCTTCATCCGCAGCGAGTTGGGGATCGACATCTCCTTCCTCGCCTGGTGCGTCGTGGGCGTGCCCGTCGCGGCCGCGCTCTCCGTGATGGCGGTGGTGGTGCTCGCGTGGATGTTCCCCGCCGGCACCGACCGGCTGCCGGGGGTGTCGGCGTTCGTCACTGCGGAGCGGGCGCGGCTGGGCCGCTGGTCGGTCGGCCAGTGGTCGACCGCCGCGGCACTGTCCGTGACGGTGGCGCTGTGGGTGCTGCCCGGCGGGCTCTCACTGGCGCTGGGACAGAAGCACCCCGTCTGCGTATGGCTGGCGGGGCGGCTGCCGGAGGGCGTGGCAGCGCTCGTCGGCGCGCTGCTGCTGTTCGCACTGCCCGGCGGCCGCCGGCCCGACGGCACGCGGCGGGCGGCGCTGGAGTGGGGCGAGGCGAGCGGGATCGACTGGGGCATCGTGCTGCTCTACGGCGGCGGCATGGCGCTGGGCGAGCTCTCCTTCACCACCGGCCTCGCGGAGGCGCTCGGCCGCAGCTTCACGGCCTGGATGCCGTCGGGCCCCGGGGCCAGCGCGGCGCTGGTGGCGGCCGCCTGCCTGGTGGGCCTCGTCACCAGCGAGTTCACGAGCAACACGGCCAGCGCCAACATGGTCGTGCCGGTGGCGATCGCCCTGGCGCAGGCCAGCGGCGGCGACGCGCTCGTGGCGGCGCTGGCCGCCACGTTCGCCGCCAGCCTCGGCTTCATGATGCCGGTGAGCACGCCCTGCAACGCCATCGCCTACGGCTCGGGCCGGATTCCGCTGCGGGCGATGATGAAGAGCGGCGCCGTGCTCGATGTGGCGGGCGTGGTCGTGATCACGGCGGCGATGCTGCTGGTCGGCGGCATCTGGCGGGCCGTCTGAGCGGCACGCGGGCGGCAGGCTTGACCGGGTTTTCGGCGGTTTTAGACTTTGAGGGGAGGCCTCGACAGCGGCAGCCTCCGCAGGCCAGCCGTTTTCTTCCCGAGAGGACCTCCTTCCGTGCCCGGCACATGCGTCATCGGTCTGCAATGGGGTGACGAGGCCAAGGGCAAGCTCGTCGACATCCTCACCGAGGACCACGAGATCGTCGTCCGCTACCAGGGCGGCGCCAACGCCGGCCACACGGTCGTCTCCAAGGGAGAGACCTGGAAGCTCTCGCTCATCCCCAGCGGGATCCTCCGCGACGACGTCACCTGCGTGATCACGGGCGGCGTCGCCCTCGATCCGGCGAGCGTCATCAAGGAGATCGACGGCCTCGAGTCCCGCGGCGTCCGCGTCGCCGGCAAGCTTCTCGTGAGCGACCGGGCGCACCTCGTGTTCCCCTGGCACGTCGCCGAGGACCGGCTGCTCGACGGCAGCCTCTCTGGTGGCGAGGCGATCGGCACGACCGGCCGGGGCATCGGCCCCTGCTACCGCGACAAGGTGGGCCGCTCGCTGGCGATCCGGCTCGGCGACCTCTATCGCGACGAATTCCGTGGCCGGCTCGAGCACATCGTCGGCATCAAGAACCGGCTGCTCGCCGGCTGGAACGGCGCTGCGGCTGAGCCGCTCGACGCCGCCACGATCCTGGAGCAGACCAGGCTGCACGCAGAGCGGCTGCGGCCCTACGTCGCCGACACCACGTCCTTCCTGCTCGACAAGATCGAGGCGGGCGGCCGCATGCTCTTCGAGGGCGCGCAGGGTGCGCTGCTCGACATCGACCACGGCACGTTCCCGTTCGTCACGAGCAGCAACTCGTCGGGCGTCGGCGTCGCCAGCGGCTCCGGCGTGCCGGGCCGCTGGGTCGAGCGCGTGATCGGCGTCGTGAAGGCCTACTCGACCCGCGTCGGCGGCGGCCCGATGCCCACCGAGCAGGCCAACGCGATCGGCGAGCACCTGCGCGAACGCGGCCGCGAGTATGGCACCGTCACGATGCGGCCCCGGCGGTGCGGCTGGTTCGACGCGGTGGCGGCCCGCTACACGGCCCGCCTCTCGGGGGTCGACGAACTCGCCGTGATGCTGCTCGACGTGCCGGGCGGCCTCGACGAGCTGAAGATCTGCACCGCCTACACGATCGACGGACGGCAGACGAGCCACTTCCCCAGCCACGTCGACGACCTCAAGAAGGCGGTGCCGGTGTACGAGACGCTGCCGGGCTGGCGCGAGGAGCTCGCCACCGTCCGCAGCCACGCGGCGCTGCCGGCGGCCGCCCGCGGGTATCTCGCCCGGCTCGGCGAACTGCTCGGCCGTCCGGTGTCGATCGTGTCGGTCGGCCCCGACCGCGAGCAGACGATCTTCTGCGACCGTCCCCACGCACAGGCACCATGGCCACGCCCCCAGCAGCGCACGCCGGCGAACGCCTGACGGCCGCGGCCGCGGTGCCGGCAGCGCCGGTGGAGGGCCGCGCTCCCCGCCACGTCGCCATCATCATGGACGGCAACGGCCGCTGGGCGCAGCAGCGTGGCCTGCCGCGGATCGAGGGGCATCGGCGCGGCGTCACGAGCGTGCGGCGGATCACCGAGCACTGCGCCCGCCTGGGCATCGAGCAGCTCACCCTCTACTGCCTCTCCAGCGAGAATTGGCGGCGGCCGGCGCACGAAATCGACTTCCTCATGCATCTGCTCGAGCAGTACATGGTCGAGGAGCGCGGGCTGCTCATGCGGGAGCGGATCCGGCTCTCGATGATCGGTCACCGCGACGCCCTCCCCGCCACGACGCTGGCCGAGATCGATCAGACCGCGGCGCTGTGCGCCGGCAACGGCGGCATGCGGCTGTGCCTGGCGATCAACTACGGGTCGCGGGCGGAGATCGTCGACGCCGCGCGGCGGCTGGCCCGCGAGGCCCGCTCCGGGGCGATCGACCCGGAGGGGATCGACGAGGAGGCGTTCGCGTCGAGGCTCGACACGGCGGGCATGCCCGACCCCGACCTGCTCATCCGCACGGCGGGCGAGATGCGGGTCAGCAACTTCCTCCTCTGGCAGATCAGCTACGCGGAGCTCTGGGTGACCGACGTGTGCTGGCCCGACTTCGCCGAGCAGCATCTCGATGCGGCGATTGCGGCGTTCGCGATGCGGGAGCGCCGCTTCGGGGGGCTGGGGCCATCGTGAACCCTCCCGCAGAGTCCGCGCCCGTGACGGCGGCCCCCCGCGGCGCGTCGCCGGCGGCATTCGCCTCCCGAGCCATCTCCGCGGGCCTGGTCACCGCGACGTTCGCCGCGCTCGCCTGGGCCGATTGGAAGGGCCTCGGCGGCGCGAAGCCGGCGTGGTGGCTGCTGCCGCTGGCCGTGGCGCTGGCCCTGGGCGGAGTCGGCGAACTCTCCGGTCTCTTCGCGGGCCGCGGCGTCACGCTGCCGGCGTGGCTGCTGCGGCCGGCTGTCGTGGGGGTGGTGCTCTCGGCGGCTGCCGCCGCAGAGTTCTCAGACCTCACGGTCTCCGGGTCGTCGGCGCTGCCGGTGGTCGAGATGGGCTGGCCGGCGGCGGCGGTCGCGGTCGCGGTCATCGGCCTGTGCGTCGTCGAGATCGTCAGCTACCGCCCCGGCGGCGGCGCGGTCGAGCGGCTCGCGGCGGGCAGCTTCGCGGTCGTCTTCGTCGGGCTCCCGCTGGCCTTCCTCGTGGGCTTGCGGCTGCTGTGTACGAGGCACGTCGGTCCGGAGTTGGCGCATGCTCACCTCGACGCCGGCGCACGCGGCATGCTGCCCCTCGTGAGCCTCGTGGCCGTCGTGAAGGCGGGTGACATCGCCGCGTACGTGGCGGGCTCGCTCGTGGGCCGGCACCGCATGGCGCCGATCCTCTCGCCAGGCAAGACGTGGGAGGGCGCGGCGGCGGCGCTCGCGGGGTCGCTCGTCGCGGCGTGGATCGCGCTCGAATGGTTTCGCGCGTCCGGCCAGGCCGGGCCATGGGGCGGCTGGGTGGTGTACGGCCCGCTGGTCGGCCTCGCCGGCATGGCGGGTGACCTCGCGGAATCGCTCGTGAAGCGCGAATGCGGCGCCAAGGACTCCGGCCGCTCGCTCGGCGGGCTCGGCGGCGTGCTCGACCTCGTCGACTCGCTCCTCTTCGCAGCGCCGGTGGCCTGGCTTTTGTGGGTGGCCGGCGGCCGCTGAAACTGCGGCCTTCGCGGCGGGAAACCGCCGCTTTCGGCCCTCCACCCCCGCGGCGGGTATACTCGGGGCGTCGTCGTGAACGTTCTTTCCTCCGAGACCGCTGGCGCCGTCACGCGTCACGGGCTTCGATGCCCCGCACGTCCATCGCGGTCGTCGACTCGAAGAGGCTCGTGGCCATCTTCGGTCCGAGAGACCAGCACCTCCGCCGCATCCGCTCGACCCTCGGGGTGGGCGTGTCGGCACGTGACGACTCGATCCACATCGAGGGGGACGAGCCCGCGGTGCTGCGGGCGGCCGAGATCTTCGAGCAGCTCGACCGGATCGCCCGTGAGCATGGCGCCGTCGATCCCGCCGACGTCACCCAGCTCCTGGCGCCGGGGAGCGGCGGGGGCCCACCCGTGCCGCACGAGCCGATCGAGGTCCACCGCCCCGGCCTGCAGGTGCAACCGCGGTCGCCGGGCCAGGCGGCCTACGTGCGGGCCATCCGCGATCACGACATCGTCATCTGCAGCGGCCCCGCCGGCAGCGGCAAGACCTTCCTCGCCGTGGCGCTGGCCGTGGCGGCGCTGCGGGCGGAGCAGGTCCGCAAGATCGTGCTGGTGCGACCCGCGGTCGAGGCGGGCGAGAGCCTCGGCTACCTCCCCGGCGACCTGCAGGCCAAGATCAACCCCTACCTGCGGCCGCTGCTCGACGCCCTCCGCGAGATGATGGACTACGAGCTGCTCAAGCGGCTCACGGAACAGGACGTCGTCGAGATGATCCCGCTGGCCTACATGCGCGGCCGCACGCTCAACAACGCCTTCATCATCCTCGACGAGGCGCAGAACACCACCGTCGCCCAGATGAAGATGTTCCTCACACGGCTCGGCATGGGCTCGAAGATGGTGATCTCCGGCGACGTCACGCAGATCGACCTGCCCTCCAACCGGCGCAGCGGCTTGGTCGACGCGCTGGAGCGGCTGGAGCGGGTGCGGGGCTGCGGCCGCGTGCAGCTTGGCGGAGTCGACATCGTCCGCCATCCGCTCGTGCAGCGGATCGTGGAGGCCTACGGCGACTGACCAGATGACGACCATTGCTCCCTCCTCCTACCGTCGCCGCGTGAAGCGCGGCTCCTCCGTCGAGGGGCCGCAGGGCTTCTGGGGCTCGCTGCTCGAGCGCGTGTCGCGGTCGGAGGTGCTGCTGCGGCTGGCGCTGTGCCTCGCGGCCGGGCTGATCCTGCTCGTGGTGCTGCATGGCTGGCACGAACCCTTCCCGTTCCGGCAGGGCATGGTGCCGCCGCGCGGCATCGCCGCGCGGGTGCCGTTCGAGAAGCCCGACGCGGAGCGAACGAAGACGGCGCAGGATCGGGCCGCGGCACAGGTGCGGGTCGTCTACTCTCAGGACAAGGCGGCGATCGTACGGCTGCGGGATGGACTGAAGAACCGGCTCGCCGAGATCGCCGCGGCCGACGCCCTCACCGCGTCGTCGCGTGCGGCGTGGCTCGAGTTCGCCCCGGAGGCGGCGGCCGTGATCGACAGGCTGACGGCGCCCGCCGAAAAGCCGCCCGTGGCCCCGGAGCCGCCGACCGCCGACGCCGCCCCCGCGGAACCCGCCGCCAAGCCCGATGACGCCGCACCGGCGGCCGAGAAGGCCGCCGACAAGCCGGCCGCGCAGCAGGCCTCCGACACCGACGGCAAGCCCGAAGCCAAGGCAGACACCAAGGCAGACACCAAGGCAGACAAGCAGGTGGCCGAGGCGCAGCAGGCCTTCCAGCGGTTTCGCGCCCGCATCGACACCAAGGACCGGCTTCTCGAGTGCGAGAAGGGGATCGACCGGGCCTTCGCCGCGCTCGAGAACGTCGGCGTGCTCGAGAAGATCCAGCACGGCATCGACGAGGGCAGCCAGACCGAGATCGACGTCCATCCGCTGGGCAACGCCACGGAGCTCACGAGGGCTCAGGTCGCCGACGTCCTCCTGGGCGAGGCGAAGGTGCGGCTCAAGGCCCGGCTCGAGGAGGAACTGGGCGAGGGCCCGCTGCCCGCCCGCGTCTTCACCTGGGCGGAGGCGCGGCTTCCCGGCACGCTGGAGATCGACCGGGACGCGACGGCGAAGGCGAAGAAGGAGGCGGTCGAGAAGACGCCACAGCAGTTCGCGAGATACGCCGCCGGCGACCTGCTGGCCGACGCCGCCGCCCCGCTCGACGCGGACCGCATCCTGCTGCTCCAGCGGGAGCACGACGAATACGTCCGCCAGCAGGACGCCCGGCAGCGGATCAGCAGGGCACTGTCGCTCTTCGGCCTCTTTGCGGCGATGTTCGCGCTGGCCGGCTTCTACATCCACATGCACCACCGCGAGGTGCTCGACGACCTCGGCCACGTGGCCACGCTGCTGGCGCTCTCCACGGTGACGGTCGTGCTCTGCCTGCTCTGCGCCGTAGAGGGATGGCGGGCCGAGATCGTGCCGCTCCTCGTCTTCGCGATGACCGTGGCCATCGCCTACGACGAGGATCTGGCCCTGCTCCTGGCGGCGGAGGTGGCGCTGGTCGTCGTGATCGGCCTCGGCCGGGGTCTGGCCGACTACGTGACGCTGGCCGCCGCAGCGGCCGCGATGGTGTTCTGGATGGGCCGCATCCGCAGCCGCAGCAAGCTCATCTACGTCGGCCTGTGGGCTGGCGCCGTGACGATCGCCACGCAGGTGGGCGCGAACCTGCTCGAGGAGCGGCCGCTCGACATGCAACTGCTCTACGAGGCGGGGCGGACCGGCCTCTGGACGCTGCTGGCCGGCTTCCTGATGACCGGATTGCTGCCCTTCATCGAGCGGTCGTTCGGCGTGCTCACCGACCTGAGCCTGCTGGAGGTGGGCGACGTGGCCCATCCGCTGCTGCAGGAACTCGTCCGCCGCGCGCCCGGCACCTACAACCACTCCATCAACGTGGCGAGCATCGGCGAGGCCGCCGCCGACGCGATCGGCGCCCGTGGCCTGCTCGTGCGGGTCGGGGCCTACTTCCACGACGTCGGCAAGATGCTCAAGCCCGCCTACTTCATCGAGAATCAGGGGCAGGAGAACCGGCACGAGTCGCTGGTGCCCGCCATGAGCACGCTGATCATCATCGCGCACGTGAAGGAGGGGGTGGAGCTGGCCCGCCAGTACAACCTGCCGCAGCCGATCATCGACATCATCGCGGAGCACCACGGCACAACGCTCGTCGAGTTCTTCTACCGCCGCGCCGCCGAGCTGTCGCAGACCGACCCCAACGGCACCGAGATCGACGAGCAGAACTTCCGCTACCCGGGCCCGAAGCCGAGCTCGAAGGAGTCGGCCGTGATGATGCTCGCCGACGCGGTGGAGAGCGCCAGCCGCGCCCTCACCGAGCCCACCCCCGCGCGGATCGCCGGCCTCGTCCACGACCTCGCCATGAAGCGGCTCCTCGACGGCCAGTTCGACGAGTGCGGGCTCACGCTCGAGGAACTGGAGACGATCGAGAGCAGCCTCGTGAAGAGCCTCACCGCCGTCTACCACGGCCGCGTGAAGTACCCCGACCAGAGGACCGCCTAGTGGCCCGGTCCCGCGTCCGCTCCGCCGCGGCGATCGCGGTCGACGTGAGCGACCGGCAGGACATCCTGCGGGTGTCGCCCCGCTGGCTGGAGCGCATCGTGCGGGCCGCCCTCTGGGCGGAGGGCGTCGAGCGGGCGGAGATCGGCGTCTCGCTGGTCGACGACCGCCGCATCGCCGCGATCCACCGCCGCTGGCTCGGCGTCGCGGGGCCGACGGACGTGATCACGTTCGACCTGTCGGCCGGGCCACGGGCCGCGGGGCTCGCCGGGGACCTCGTGGTGAGCACCGAGACGGCCCGCCGGGTGGCCCGCGCCGTGGGCTGGACAGCGCACCGTGAGCTCGCCTACTACGTGGTGCATGGACTGCTGCACCTCGCGGGCTACGACGACCACGCCCCGGCCGACCGCCGCGCCATGCGGGCCCGCGAGCGGGTCGTGATGCGGGCCTGCGGCCTGCCCGCACCGCCCCGTCCCGCCGGAGCCCCACCCCCATGACCGACGCGGACACGTTGGGAATCGAATCGGCCGTGCTGTTGCTCGCGGTGGCGAGCCTGGCTGCGGTGCAAGCCCGCGCCGTCCGCGGCGCCCAGCGGCACCGGCTCATGGAACTCTGCCGGCGCGCCGGCCG